>NZ_JBITJH010000013.1:0-24669 GCF_044459745.1 Micromonospora sp. NPDC050187 | reverse complement strand
CCGGGCCACCGGACGTCGCGGGGGGGGGGGGGGGGGGGGGGCCGGCCCCCCCCCCCCCCCCCCCCCCCCCCCCCCCCCCCCCCCCCCCCCCCGGGGCGCCGCGGGCCCTCGGCCGTTCGCGCGAGGCGCACGCCACAAAGGGGTGGTGACACCATGAGTAGTACGGCTACCATTTGATGTCCGTGCCGCCGCGTTTACCGTCCGTGACGTTCGCGCCGGCCGTCCATAGCGCCGTGTCGCCTGGCCAACCCGGCGTCACCGGATGTTCATCCGGATCGGGGTGATACCCCTGACGGCCACCTGCGCAACCCCTAACAGCCCATTCGGACCACAGGTTTACCTGCGCAACGGTGGGGTCCCGCGACCGTTGTCGCTCATCAGTGCCGATGCCAGACTCCCTGCAACCGGATCACCGTCCGCCCTCGGCGGCGGGTTCCGGAGGCAGAACCATCCGGCGGCGCGGCCCGGTGCACTCCCCCTACCCGGAATCACGGGTACGGAGGAAGGGCCCCTCGTCGGAATCGGCAGGGGCGGTGCCGGTCGACGTGACCCGCGCGGCACCGCGTATGAGAGAGGCTGACACGAACGGTGCTGGTGCAGCGAGATGAACAGATCACCCGGCTGCGGGACGCCTTCCGGATGTGCGAGAAGCAGCAGCGGGGACATGTCTCGCTCGTGACGGGCGCGGTGGGCAGCGGCAAGACGAGCGTGCTGGAGGCGTTCGGCGAATGGGCGGCCGACGCCGGAGGGCGGGTGCTCAGCGCCGCGGGCTCCCGGGCGGAACGCGGACTGCATCTGGGCGTGCTGGGGCAACTGTTCCACAGTGCACGGCTCGGCCACGAGGCGGCGACCCAGGTCGAGAACCTGATGCGGGAGGCCCCGTCCGTCGTTCCCCTGCTCGAGGCGAGTCTGGAGACGACGGACGAGTCGTCGGCGGCCAACCGGGCGTGGGCTCCGGTGCTGCACGGCCTGTTCAACGCGCTGCTCGACCTCGCCGGGTCCGGACCACTGGTGCTGACCATCGACGACGTCCACCACGCCGACCCGGCGACCCTGCACTGCCTGCTGTACGTCACCCGCAGGCTTCGGCACGCCCCGATCGTCGTGGTGCTCACCGAGGCCAGGATGCTGCGCCCCCCGCACCCGCACTTCCGGGCCGAGCTGTTCAGCCAGCCGCACTTCACCCGGATCAACCTGCCGCCGCTGACCGTCGAGGCGATCGCCCAGCTGGTCGACCCGGGCGCCGAGGCCGCCGCGCGGGAGACCGCCGAACGCTGCCTCAGCGTCACCGGCGGCAACCCGCTGCTCACCCGGGCGCTCATCGACGAGCGGCTCCGCGAGGAGTCCGACGAGGACCCTGCCCCGGACACCGCCTTCGACCAGGCGGTGCTCGGTTGCCTCTACCGGCACGAGCCGGGGGTACGCCGGGTCGCGCAGGCACTGGCGGTACTCAGCCGGCCGGCCTCGACCGAGCTGCTGGGCCACCTGCTCGACATGGTGCCCGAGTCGGTCGCCCCGACCGTCCGGGTGCTGCGCACCTCCGGCCTGATGAACTGCGACCAGCTGCGTCACCCGCGCATCCGGCGGTCGATCCTGGCGGACATGTCCCCCGAGGAGCGCCGGGCGATGCACCAGCGCACCGCCGAGGTGCTGCACGAGCACGGCGTGGACCCGCGCACGGTGGCCGAGCACCTGGTCGCCGCAGGTTGGGCGGACGCCGCCTGGACGGTGCCGGTGCTCCAGGACGCCGCCGCGCACGCCCTGGCCTCGGGACGGCCGGACGAGGCCGCTGCCTGCCTGCGGCTGGTCAGCCGGGCCGACGTGGACGACCAGCAGCGCACCGCCACCACGGCCATGCTGGTCAACGCCCGGTGGCAGGTCAACCCGCTGACCGTCAACGGACACCTCACCCAGTTGGTGCGGACGGCCCGCAGCGCCGGCTGGCCCGCCGACACGGCCCTGTCCACCGTGCCGTACCTGCTCTGGCAGGGCCGGTCGGAGGAGGCCGGCGAGGCGATCGCCGGCTGCGTCACGGACGACGACCAGGCCCACTCGGCCGACGCCGGCCGACTACGGGCCATGCGTCTGCTGCTCTCCCTCTCCCACCCCGACCACCTGCCGGCGGTCCGGGAGGCGGTCGCGGCCGGGGGCCGGATGCCGGTCCTGCCCGCCGTCGGTTACCTGCAACTGCACGCCCTGACCGTGCTCGGCTCGGCGTTGACGCCCGCCGCCGAGCAGGACGCGGTCGCCACCGCCGAGCAGCTGCTGCACCGGCACCACACCGACGACGGCGTCCTCCCGGTGCTGACCGCTCCGCTGCTGGCGCTGCTCTGGTCGGGCCGCTCGGACCGGGTGGCGGTCTGGAGCGCGGCGCTGCTGGAGCGTCCGGTGGTGCGACACACCCCGGTGTGGCGGGCGGTGATCCGCGCGCTGCGCGCCGAGGCGGCCCTGCGCCTGGGCGACCTGTCCGGCGCCGAGCACCACGCCCGGGCGGCGCTGGAGGACCTGCCGGTCGCGGCGTGGGGGGTGGCCGTGGCCGGCCCCCTGGCCACCCTGATCGCCTGCGCGACGGAGTCCGGCCGGCACAACGAGGCCGACCAGTGGCTGGCCCAGCCGGTGCCACCCGGCGCGTTCCGGACCCCGCTGGGCGTGCACTACCTGGCGGCGCGGGGCCGGCACCACCTGGCGCTGGGCCGCGCCCACGCGGCAACGGCCGACCTGCGCCGCTGCGGGGAGTTGATGCGCACCTGGGGCATCGACGTCGCCGGCCTGGTCCCCTGGCGGCTGGAGCTGGCCCGGGTGCAGCTCAGCGTGAACAACAAGGCGCACGCCGCCCAACTGCTCCAGGAGCAGCTGCGCGTGCCGCACGGCGTGGACGACCGGACCCGGGGCCGTACGCTCCGGCTGCTCGCCACCACCGCCGCCCCGGACCACCGGCGCAAGCTGCTCTCCGAGGCGGTCAACCTGCTGCAGAACTGCGGCGACCGACTGGAGCTGGTCCGGGCGCTGGGCGACACCGGTCAGACGCTGCAACGGGCCGGTGACTGGGCGCAGGCCCGGCTGCTGGTCCGCCGGGCGTACCACCTCGCGCAGGACTGCGGGGCACCGGTGCTGGCCCAACGACTGGTCCGGCGCGAGCCGGGCGGGTTGCCGGCGTATCCGCCGGCCGAGACACCGGAGCCGGAGGACGGGCTCAGCGAGGCCGAACGGCGGGTGGCCGCGCTCGCCGCCCAGGGGCACACCAACCGGCAGATCTCCAGCAAGCTGTTCATCACGGTGAGCACCGTCGAGCAGCACCTCACCCGGGTCTACCGGAAGCTGGACGTCAAGCGCCGCACCGACCTGCCGGCCCGGCTCGTCGCGTACGCGGAGCCGCTGGTCGAGGAGGTGCAGGGCGCGATGTCCTGACACCGCGCCGGGGCGCGTGCCGGGGAGAGACCCGGCCCGCGCCCCGGCCCCGTGGTACGACGGTCCCGTCCCGGCGGTCGGTCACGGTCGACGGGAGCCGGAGCCGCCCTCGTCGGGGGCTCGGCGCGCGATCCTCGCCGAGCGTCAGCCCGCGACCGGGGCGGGAGCCCGGTCGGCCGCCGTGGCCCGCAGCCGCAGCACCAGGTCGGCGGCGGCGGTGACGCCGCCCGCCTGCCGCAGCCGCCCACGCCACAGCTCGGCGCGGTCCCGGAAGACAGGGTCGGTCAACAGCCGGTGCAGCTTGGCGACCACGTCCTCGACGTCCAGCGGGTCCTCCTGCTCGGCGGCGAGCCCGATCCCGGCGTCGACGACCCGGACCGCGCCGTCGTGGCAGTCGAGCCAGAACGGCATCACCAGTTGCGGCACCCCGAACCAGGCCGCCTCGTGGATCGCGTTGGCGGCGGCGTGGTTGAAGAACACCCGCACGTTCGGGTGGGCCAGCACCTCGACCTGCGAGGGCAGCCACGACTCGACGCGCAGGTTGGCGGGCAGCTCCCCGGCCGGCGGGAGGAGGTGCTGCCGCCCGGCCGGCAGCTTCCAGAGCACGTGGTGCTCGGGCGCGAGCCGGGCGGCCACCTCGACCAGCGCGGCCACCTGGGCGGCCGACGGCCGCATGATGGTGCCGAAACCGATGTAGACCACCGACGGGTGGGCGTCCAGCCAGCCACGCAGCTCCGCGCCCTCCGGGCTCGGCGTGACGTCCGACGGCACCATCGAGCCGACCAGGCGCAGGTTCGCCGGGGCGGTGTCGAACGGGTACTCCAGGCCGAACACCGTGTAGGCCAGCAGGGCCTGGGCCGCGTCCGCGTACCGGGTGGGGCTCAGCTCGGCGTTGCTGATCCCGGCGGCCCGCCGGCGGTCGGCGGCGGCGGTGCTGCGGGCCAGCCGCTCCGGCTCGGTCAGGCCGCTCAGCAGCGCCGCCCGGTGGCGGTCGTTGGCGGCCCGTTGGCTCGGGTTCATGTGCAGCGGCAGGCCGGACAGCGGCGTCGGGTACGCCGACGGCAGGCTGTCCTGCAGGAAGTTCGACGGCGGCACCGAGACGCTGACGACGAACGGGACACCCCGGGTGGTCATCGCGTCCATCCCGTAGGTGGCGAACGAGTCCACCACGGCCAGCGCCGGTTCCACCTCGTCGACCAGCTCCAGGCACCGCTCGTAGAGCTGGTGCAGGTAGTCGTGGTCGGTCGAGGCGTCGACGTAGCTGACGAAGTTCTCCACCCGCGACCCGGTGGACATCCGCTGGTGCGTCTCGTCGTCCCAGTGCTCGGGGCGCATCTCGAGCCGGGCCGGGCCCAGCGACAGGAACCGCACGTCACCGTCGCCGGGCAGCGCCTCGATGTCGGCCCGACGCTCGTCGGTGCAGGCGAACCGGACCCGCCCGACGCCCCGGCGCTTCAGCTCACCGGCGAGGGTGAGCAGCGGGTTGAACAGCCCGGCACTGCCCGAGCTGACGATCAGCAGCGGACGTTCGTCGAACGTCGTCACCGTCGCCCCCTAGTCCATCGCCCGGCGCATGAAGCCACGGATGCCGACGAGGGTGAAGAACACGAGCACGCCGGTCAGGATCAGCAGGTCCAGCCAGAGCGGCACCGACTCGACCCCGGGCGGGCCCACCAGCGACCGGGTGGCCTCGCTGACGTAGGTCAGCGGGTTGAGCGAGCAGATCACCTGGAACCACCGCATCGAGTCCAGGCCGCGCAGCGGGAACTGGGTGGCGCCGGTGAACATCAACGGCGTCATGATCACGGTGAACATGATCTGGATCAGGTGCGGCGGGACCAGGGTGCCGAAGGTCAGCCCCATCGCCGCGCCGACCAGCGCGCCGAGCACCAGCACGCCGAGCACCGGCAGCACCGTCGACAGCGGCCAGCTCACGCCGAGCATCAGCATGCCGATCGGGATGAGCAGCACGCCGGCGATCAGACCCCGGATCGCGCCGAAGACGATCTTCTCGATGGCCACGAGCGGGATCGCCATCGGGGCCAGCAACCGGTCCTCGATCTCCCGGGTGAAGGAGAAGTCCATCACCATGGGCAGGGCGGTGTTCTCCAGGCCGATCAGGAACGCGTTGAGAGCGATCACGCCGGGCAGCAGCACGTGGGCGAAGTTGTCGTTGGCGTAGCCCAGGTCGCCGAGGACCTTGCCGAAGATCAGCAGCATGAACAGCGGCTGGATGAGAACCTGGGCGACGAAGCCGACCAGTTCGCCCCGGCTGGTGACGAAGAGGTCGCGCCAGAGCACCGCCCGGAAGCTGGCGAACTGGTCCGACCAGCGCACCGGCGGGGGTGCCGCCCCGGCCGGCGTCGGCGCGGACGGTGTGGCGGGGGCGGTGACGCTCACCGAAGTTCCCTTCCGGTCAGGTGGATGAACACGTCCTCCAGGCTGGGCTGACCGATGCTGAGGTCACTCACCGCGCAGTTCAGGTCGGTGAGGATCTTCAAAGCCATCGGTACGGCGTTGGCCGGGGCCCCGGAGGTGTAGAGGCGGAACGACAGCGAGGCGTCCGGGTCGGTGGTGGCCGCCGGAGCCGGCATCGGCATCGGCGGCATGCCCGGCATCATCGGCATGGGGGCGGTCGGCGCGGCGGGGCCACCGCCGGGACGCAGCCGCTCCACCCGTTCCACGTCCGGGATGTTGTCCAGGGCGGCCTGCACCTCCTCGGCGGGCGCTCCGGCGGCGACCACCAGGGTCAGCGTGCTGCTGCCCGGCAGGGTCCGGGTCAGCGCGGCCGGCGTGCCGAGGGTGAGCAGCTTGCCGTGGTCGACGATGCCGACCCGGTCGCACAGCTTCTCCGCCTCGTCCATGTCGTGGGTGGTCACCACGACGGTCACGCCGGCCCGCTTCAGTTCGGCGATCCGGTCGTGCACGAACAGCCGCGACTGCGGGTCGAGGCCGCCGGAGGGCTCGTCGAGGAAGAGCACCCGGGGTTCGTGCATGAGCGCGCGGGCGATCATGGTGCGCTGCGCCAGGCCACCGGAGAGGAAGTCGGTCCGGGACTTGGCGTGCTCGGCGAGCCCCATCTGCTCCAGCAACTCGTCCGCGCGACGGAGCCGCTGCGCCCGGGGCATCCGGTGGTACGCCGAGTGGAAGAGCAGGTTCTCCCGGACGGTCAGCGACCGGTCCAGGTTCACCCGCTGCGGGACGACCGCCAGCAGCTTCCGCGCCACGGCCGGTGCGCGCAGCACGTCCGCCCCGCACACCACGGCCCGGCCGGAGGAGGCCCGGACCCGGGTCGTCAGTACTCCGATCGTCGTGGTCTTGCCGGCGCCGTTGGGCCCGAGCAAACCGAAGACCTCGCCCGTGGCGACGGAGAAGCTCAGCCCGTCCACCGCTGGCGGCATGTCGGGCCGGTACTTCTTGACCAGCTCCTCCACCACTACTGCGTCGTCCACGTCGTCATGCTCCCGTCCTGGGTCCCGGTGGGACAGTTGTTCGTCGCTCCGATAGGGGGTGCTAGGGGCATGCCAGGGGCGACCCCGTCGCCCTCACAGATCTCGTCCGGCCAGCCACTCGTGCACGGTCGCGCCGAGGTCCGGACCCCGCTCGCCGACCATGGTGAAGTGGTCGCCCGCCGCGTCCGCCGCCTCGTGCGGGTACGGCCACCGGGAGCGCCACCCGTCCGGCTCGCCGGACCACTCCCCCAGCGGCTCGCTGGCCCGGACCAGCAGCGTGGCCGACTCCATCGGCGCGGGTCGCCAGTCGAAGAAGAGGGGGATGTAGCCCGCCCACGCGGTGGCCCGGTGGTCGTCCATCGGGGTGTACGCGCTGTCCCGCTCGACCATCCCGTCGAGCAGCTGGTTCGTCCAGCCACCGAGGACCTCGCTGTCGGCCGGGTAGGTGTCCATCAGCACCACCGCCGCCGGTGGCCGGCCCTGGCGCTCCAACTCCCGGGCGAGCACGTTGGCCACCATCGCGCCGCCGGAGTGCCCGGCCAGCACGAACCGGCCGTCGCCGACGGTGCGCAGCACGGTGTCGGCGTGCACCCGCAGCAGCGCGTCAAGGTCGGCGGGAAGCTCCTCCCCGACCCCGAAGCCCGGGTTGGGCAGTGCCCACACGTCCCGCCGACCCCGCAGCCCGGTGGCGAACCGGGCGTACTCGTGCGCGCCGGAGAGCAGCGACATCGTGCAGCAGCAGATCACGGGGGTCCCCGGACCCTCGGCGAGCCGCAGCATCCCGGCCGGCCGGGTGAGCTGACCCGGCTCGGTGAAGCTGGGCCGGAACTGGGCGAGCTTCACCAGCAGTTCGGCGTACCCGGCGGCGTCCTCGCGCGCCTTCGGCTGGCGGAACAGCCCGCCGAGAATCCCGCCCGCGCCCTCCGGGGTGGCTTCCCCGGCCGACGTGTCCCCGGCCGGGTCGCCGAGGATCCGGCCGAGCAGGTGACGGGCGAGGTCGGCCGGGGTGGGGTGGTCGAAGAGCAGGGTGGCGGAGAGGTCCGCCCCGGTGTCCTGACGCAGGGCGTCCCGTAGCTCCAGCGCGGTCAGCGAGTCGAAGCCCAGCTCGAGGAAGTCCCGGTCGGCCTCGATCGCGCCGGGCGAGGCGTGCCCGAGCACCGTGGCGACGTGCCCCCGGACCATGTCCAGCAGGACGCGGTGCCGGTCGGCGGCCGGGGCGCCGGCCAGCCGGTCCCGCAGGGCACGGGCCGGGTCGCTCACCGTCCCGCCGGCCCGGCCGCCCGCCCCGTCGACCTCCGCCGCCTCGGGCACACCGCGCAACAGCGGCGCGGGGCGGACGGCGGTGAAGGCCGGCACGAACGCGGGCCAGTCGACGTCGGCCACGGCGACGACGTCGTCGCGTCCGTCGACCGCCCGCAGCAGGGCGTCGGCGGCCAGGTCCGGGTCGAGCGGCAGGATGCCCCGCCGCCGCAGCTGGCCCGGCTCGGCGACCTCGTCGGCCCAGGGCGCCCAGGCCACCACGGTGGCCGGTCGGCCGGCGGCCCGACGACCGGCGGCCAGGGCCTCCAGTGCGGCGCCGGTGGCGGCGGCGACGGCCGCGCCGCCACTGCCCCAGGTGGCGGCGGTGGAGGTGAAGACGACGAACTCGTCGACGGGCCGGTCGGCGCAGGCGGCGTCGAGGTCGGCCACGGCGGCCACTCCCTCGCCGACCGCGGTGGCGAGGGCGGCCGGTTCGACGGCGGCCACCGGGGCACCGGGCCCGGTGGAGTCGACGAGGTGCAGCACGGTGCGCACCGGTGTCCCCGCCGCGTCGCACCGGTCCAGCGCCGCCGGCAGCCCGGCGGGATCGGCCACGGTGGTGACCTCGACGCCGTCGGCGGCCAGTTCGGCGGTCAGCTCGGCCGACGCCGGAACCCCGGCGAGCAGCAGGTGGGTCGCGCCCCACCCGGCCAGCCAGCGCAGCACGTGCGGACGGCGCACCACCGCGCCTCCGTGCACCAGCACCGTGCCCCGGGGCCGCCACGCCGCACCCGTGGCGGCCGGCCCGGCCGGGACGTGTTCCAGCCGCCGGGCGTACGGCGCGCCGGAGCGGACGGCGACCTGGTCCTCGTCCCCATCGCGTGCCACCACCCGGGCCAGCGCGTCGAGGTCCGCCCGGTCCGGGGCGGCGGGCAGGTCCAGCAGGCCACCCCAGAGGCGGGGCTGCTCCAGCGCCAGCACCCGGCCCAGCCCCCAGACGGACGCCCCGGCGGGGCGGGGCGCGGGATCGTCGGCGGCCACGGCGACCGCGCCACGGGTGACGCACCAGAGCAGGGCGGTGGTCTCGGCGCCGGCGAGGGCGCGGACCAGGCCGACGGTGTCGGCCAGCACGGCGGTGCCCGGTCGGTCGTCGAACGCGTCGAGCAGGGACAGCACCCGTACCGGGGCGTCGGTGTCCGCGTCGAGCGCCGCCCGTACCGCGTCGGCCGGGTCGTCGCCGGGGCGGACCGGCACGGTCACCGGGGACAGTCCCCCGCCGCGCAGCGCCGCCAGCACCGGTTCGATCGGCGCAGCGGCCGGCGCGACCACCAGGCAGGGCCCGGCCGGGGCCGGCCCGGCCGGCGGCTCGACGCGTACCCAGCCGGTGCGGTACCGCAGGCCGTCCACGCGGGACCCGCGACGACGCCGGTCCCGGTATGCGGCCAGGGCCGGCAGCACCGACCGGAGCGCCTCCCCCCGGTCGGTGTCGACCCCGAGCACGGCCGCCAGCGCCGAGGGGTCCCCGCTCTCGGCGGCCGCCCAGAACTCCCGGTCCTCCCCCGTGTCCGCCGGCCGGGGGCCGAGGTCGAGGGTGATCGGGTCGGGCCAGTACCGCTCGTGCTGGAAGGCGTACGTGGGCAGGTCGACCCGGGCGGCGTCGGTGCCGGCGAAGAGTTCGGCCCACCGCACCCCGCCGCCGCGCAGGTCCACCGCCGCGACGGCGGCGAGGAGTCCGGCCACCTCGGCGGAGTCCCGGCGGGCCAGCGGCACGAACGCCGCCGCCTCCAGGTCGGGCAGGCACTCGCGGGCCATCGGGGTGAGTGCCGCGTCCGGCCCGATCTCCAGGAACGTCCCGGCCCCCGCACCGGCCAGGGTGGTGACGCCCCGGTGGAAACGGACGGTGTCCCGGACGTGCTCGACCCAGTAGCCGGGGTCGGTGGCCTGGGCGGCGGTGAGCGGCTCACCGGTGCGGTCGGACACCAGCGACACGGTCGGCGGGTGCCAGGTGACCTTCTCGGCGACCACCCGGAAGTCGTCCAGCATGGCGTCCATCCGGGCGGAGTGGAACGCGTGGCTGACCCGCAGCCGGCGGACCTGCCGGCCCTGGGCGGCGAGGTGTTCCCCGGCGGCGAGCACCGCGTCCTCGTCACCGGAGAGGACCACCGACGCGGGACCGTTCACCGCGGCCAGGGCCACCCGGTCGTCGAGCAGCGGGGCCACCTCGGCCTCGGTGGCCCGGACGGCGAGCATCGCCCCACCGGCGGGCAGCGCCTGCATCAACCGGGCCCGCGCGGCGACCAGGGTCGCCGCGTCGGGCAGGGACAGCACCCCGGCCACGTGCGCCGCCGCGAGTTCGCCGACCGAGTGCCCGAGCAGGTGCGCCGGCCGTACCCCCCAGGAGGTGACCAGGCGGTACGCGGCCACCTCGTAGGCGAACAGCGCCGGCTGGGTGAACTCGGTGCGGTCCAGCAGCGCGGCCTGCGGGGAGTCCGGGGCGGCGAACACCACCTCCCGCAGCGGCTGGCTGAGGTGCCGGTCGAGTTCGGCGGCGACCTCGTCGAAGGCGGCGGCGAACACGGGGAAGCGGCGGTGCAGGTCGGCGCCCATGCCCACGCGTTGGGCGCCCTGACCGGTGAAGAGGACGGCGAGTCTCCCGGCCGGACGGGCCACCCCGCGCAGCACGTTGGGGGCCGGACGGTCCTCGGCGACCGCCCGCAGGCCCTCGACGAGCGCGTCGGGGTCGTCCCCGGTCACCACGGCCCGGTGCGGCATCGCCGCCCGGGTGGTGACCAGCGAGTACGCCACGTCGCCCGGCCGCAGCCCGGGGTCGGCGGCCAGGTGCTCCAGCAGCCGGCGGGCCTGCCCGGCCAGTGCCGGGGCGGAACGGGCGGTGACCAGCCACGGGGCGGGCGGGGCGGCCCGGCCGGTCGGGGCGGCCCCGGCGGTGTCCGGCGGGGCGGCCTGCTCGACGATGACGTGCGCGTTGGTGCCGCTGACCCCGAAGGCGGAGACACCGGCCCGGCGCGGACCGTCGCCGTCCGGCCACGGCATCCGTTCGGTCGCCAGGCGGACCGCGCCGGCCGACCAGTCGACGTGCGGGGTGGGCCGGTCGACGTGCAACGTGGCGGGGAGCACGCCGTGGCGCATCGCGAGCACCATCTTGATCACCCCGGCGACGCCCGCCGCGGCCTGGGTGTGCCCGATGTTCGACTTCACCGACCCGAGCCACAGCGGACGGTCCGCCGGCCGCCCCTGCCCGTAGGTGGCCAGCAGCGCCTGTGCCTCGATCGGGTCGCCGAGGGTGGTGCCGGTGCCGTGCGCCTCGACCACGTCGACCTGGTCGGCGGTCAGCCCCGCGTTGGTCAGGGCTCGGGCGATGACCCGCCGCTGGGAGGGGCCGTTCGGGGCGGTCAGCCCGCTGCTCGCGCCGTCCTGGTTGACCGCGCTGCCCCGCACCACGGCGAGGATCGGGTGCCCGTTGCGGCGGGCGTCGGAGAGCCGCTCGACGAGGAGCATGCCGACCCCCTCGGACCAGCCGGTGCCGTCGGCGGCGGCGGCGAACGACTTGCACCGGCCGTCGGTGGAGAGGCCCCGCTGGCGGGAGAACTCGACGAACACCGTCGGGGTGGCCATCACCGACACCCCACCGGCGAGGGCGAGGGTGCACTCCCCCAGCCGCAGCGCCTGAGCGGCCAGGTGGAGCGCGACCAGGGACGACGAGCACGCGGTGTCCACGGTGACCGCCGGCCCCTCCAACCCCAGGGCGTAGGCGATCCGACCGCTGGCGACGGCGGCGGCGCTGCCGGTGCCGAGGTAGCCCTCGACGCCGCCGCCGACCCCGGTGAGCAGAGCCGCGTAGTCGCCCTGGCTGCTGGTGGCCGCGTACACGCCGGTGGACGTGCCGCGCAACGTGGTGGGGTCGATCCCGGCCCGCTCGAACGCCTCCCAGGCGGTCTCCAGCAGCAGCCGCTGCTGCGGGTCCATGGCGAGGGCCTCACGCGGCGAGATGCCGAAGAAGGCGGGGTCGAAGTCCCCGGCGTCGTGCAGGAACCCCCCGTCGCGCACATAGGAGGTGCCCCGGCTGTCCGGGTCGGTGTCGTAGAGCGCGTCGAGGTCCCAGCCCCGGTCGGCGGGGAACGGCGCCATCGCGTCCGTACCGGCGGTGACCAGATCCCACAACTGTTCCGGGGACCGGACCCCGCCGGGGAACCGACAGCTCATGCCGATGATCGCCAGCGGCTCGTTGAGGGCGGCGGTGAGCTGCTGGTTCTGCTGCTTGAGCTTCTGGTTGTCGAGCAGGGACGCGCGCAGCGCGCTGACCACCTCGTCCAGTGAGACGCTCATCGGTGCCTCCTCCAAGCCGGCCGGGTCACGAGTCGGAGCCTTCGAGGGCCAGCCGGACCAGATCGGCGACGTCGAGTTCACGGATCTCGGTCTCCGGGGTGGCCGGCGCGACCGGCGCGGCGACCGCCGGCTCCGGGGCGGCGGTGTCGCGGCCGAGCCGCAGCAACGCGTCGAGCAGACCGGCCTGGCGCAGCTGGTCCAGCGGGATCGCCGCGAGGACCCGCCGGACCGACTCCTCGTCGCCGCCGTCGACCGGCTCGCCCTCGTCGCCGAAGAGCTCGTCGTACAGGTGGCCGGCGAGGTCGGCCGGGGTCGGGTAGTCGAAGACGACCGTGGTGGACAGCTCGTGCCCGGTCTCCGCGCCGAGCAGGTTGCGCAGTTCCACCGCGGTGAGCGAGTCGAACCCGAGGTCCAGGAACCCCCGCTCGGTGTCGACGGCGTCCGCCGTGGAGTGGCCGAGCACCTTCGCCGCGGTCACCCGGACCATCTCCAGCAGGGTGCCGCGCCGCTCGGCGGCGGGCAGCGGACGCAGCTCGGCGAGCAGGTCCCGGCCGACGGTGGCGGGTGCCCCGACCGGCTCGGCGGCACCGGCGGTCAGCTCCCGTACGGCCGGCAGGTCGGCCAGGAGCGGGCTGGGCCGCAGCGCGGTGAACAGCGGGTGGAAGGTGGCCCAGTCGACGTCGGCGACGGTGACGCAGGTGTCCCCGGCGTCCAGGGCGTGCCGCAGCCCGGCCATCGCCACGCCGGGCGGCATGACCCGCAGGCCGCGGCGGCGCAGTTGCTCGGGCGCGGTGTCGTCGAACATGCCGGACTCGGTCCACGGTCCCCAGGCCACCGACGTGGCGGGCAGTCCCCGGGCCCGACGCCGGAGGGCGAACGCGTCCAGGTAGGCGTTGCCGGCCGCGTACGCGCCCTGCCCACCGCTGCCCCACACCGCCGCGATCGACGAGAAGAGCACGAACGCGTCCAACTCGACGCCGTCGAGCAGTTCGTCGAGCAGCTCCGCGCCGACCAGCTTCGGGCCGATGACGTACGCCAGGTCCTCCAGGGTGGTCTCGGCCAGCGGCACCACCTCGCTGACCCCGGCGGCGTGCACCACCGCCCGCAGCGGCGGGCCCTCCCGACGCAGCTCGCCGAGCAGGTCGGTCATCGCGGCCCGGTCGGCGGCGTCGGCGCGGACCACCCGGCAGTCGGTGCCGAGCGCCTCCAGTTCGGCCAGCAGCTCGGCGGCGCCGGGCGTGTCGGTGCCGCGCCGGCTGGTCAGCACGACCCGTTCGGCCCCGGCGGTGGCCACCCAGCGGGCCACGTGCCCACCGAGCGCACCGGTGCCGCCGGTGACCAGCACGGTGCCCCGGGGCCGCCACGGCTCGGGTTCCCCGACGGTGACGGCAGGGGCGAGACGGCGCACGAACACCCCGGCGTCCCGGACGGCGAGCTGGTCCTCGGCACCCCCGCCGGTGAGAAGGCCGGCGAGCCGGGTCGCCGTCGGGCCGTCGACCGTGGCGGGCAGGTCGACCAGGCCGGCCCAGCGGGCGGACTGCTCCAGCGCCGCCACCCGGCCCAGCCCCCACAGGGCGGCCTGTCGGGGGCTGGCCGGCGCGTCGCCGTCGGCGACCCCGACCGCGCCCCGGGTGGCGCACCAGAGCCGGGCCGCCACGTCGAGGTCGGTCATCGCGTGCAGCAGCTGCACGGTGGCGGCGAGCCCGCGCGGCAGCGCCGGGTGCTCGGCGTGCGCGGCGTCGTCCAGGCCGAGGAAGGACAGGATCGACAGGGGTTGGTCGGTGCGGCCGAGCGCGTCGGACAGGAAACCGGCCAGCTCGTCCGGCTCGGCGGTGGTGTCCACCGGCACGGTCGTCACGTCCGCGCCGAGTGCCCGGACGCAGGCGTCCAGGCCGGGGTCGGCGGCCAGGGCGGCGGGCAGCAGCACCAGCCAGCGTTCCGCCGCCGCCGGCGGGGTGGTCGGTGCGGCCAGCGGCTGCCAGACCTCCCGGTACCGGGCGCCGTCCACCAGGGAGCGTTCCCGGCCGCGTCGCCGCCAGGCGGACAGGGCCGGCAGCACCGTGCCGAACGGCTGGTCCCGCTCGACCTCCAGTTCACGCAGCAGCGAGTCGAGGTCCTCGGCCTCCACCGCCGCCCAGAACCGGCTGTCGGTCTCGGTCCGGTCGTCGAGCGCGGCGGTGAGCCAGGCGGGCGGTTCGGGCCAGAAGCGCTGCCGGTCGAAGACGTACGTGGGCAGGTCGGCGCGCTGCGGTGCGGTGTCGGCGTACAGCGTCGGCCACTGCGGCGACCAGCCGTGCACGTGCAGCGTGGCGACCGCCCGCAGCAGGGCGACCGGCTCCGGCCGGTCCCGGCGCAGGGTGGGCAGCACCAGCGCGGGCCGCTCGCCGGTCGATCCGCCGTCGGCGAGGACGGCCTGGACGAGGGGGATCAGCACCCCGTCCGGGCCGACCTCCACGAACCCGGTGCAGCCCGCTCGGCGCAGGGCGGCGACCGCGTCGGCGAAGCGCACCGCGCCCCGGGCGTGCCGCACCCAGTACCCCGGCGTGCCCAGCTCCGTCGCGTCCACCGGCGCGCCGGTCACCGTGGAGACCAGCGGGATGGTCGGGGCGTGGTGCGGCAGCCGCGCGGCGACGGCGGCGAGGTCGTCGAGGATCGGATCCATCAGCGGGCTGTGGAAGGCGTGACTGACCACCAGCCGGCGGGTCCGTACGCCCCGCGCGGCCCATTCGGCGGCCACCTCGTCGACAGCGTCGGCCGCCCCGGAGAGCACCACCGCGCGGGGACCGTTCACCGCGGCCACGCAGACCCGGTCGGCGCGGTCACCGAGGCTGGCGAGCACGTCGGCCTCGGGAGCGGCGACGGCGAGCATCGCCCCGCCGGCGGGCAGCGCCTGCATGAGCCGGCCCCGGGCGGCGACCAGTTCGGCGGCGTCGGCCAGGGTGAGCACCCCGGCGGCGTGGGCCGCGGCGAACTCGCCGATGGAGTGGCCGGCGACCGCGTCGGGACGCAGCCCCCAGTCGGTGAGCAGCCGGAACAGCGCCACCTCGACGGCGAAGACCGCCGGCTGGGTGAACTCGGTCCGGTCCAGCAGGTCGGCCTCGGCCGTGCCGGCCTCGGCGAACATCACCTCCCGCAACGGTCGGGGCAGGTGCGGGTCGAGGAGCGCGCAGACCTCGTCCAGGGCGGCGGCGAAGACCGGGTACGCCCCGGCCAGCTCGCGGCCCATCCCGGGCCGCTGCGCCCCCTGCCCGGAGAAGAGGTACGCCACCTTCGGCGTCCCGGTGGCCGCCCCGGTGACCAGCAGCGGGGAGTCGTCACCGCGTGCCAGCGCCCGCAGCCCGGTCCGCAGCTCCCTCCGGTCGCTGGCGAGGACGACCGCCCGGTGGTCCAGGGCGGCCCGGGACACCGCGGACGACCAGCCCACGTCGACCAGCGGCGGTGCCTCCGGCCCGGTGAGCCGGTCGGCCCACGGGCCGGCCTGCGCGGCGAGCGACGCGGCGGTCCGCGCGGACAGCAGCACCGGCACCACCGGCAGCTCGGCCGGGGACTCGACCGGCACGGCCGGTTCCGGGGCGTGTTCGAGGATGGTGTGGGCGTTGGTGCCGCTGATCCCGAAGGAGGAGACGGCGGCGCGGCGCGGCCGGCCGGTCAGCGGCCAGGGGCGGCCCTCGGTGAGCAGTTCGACCGCGCCGACGCTCCAGTCCACCTGGTCGGTGGGCTCGTCGACGTGCAGGGTCGGCGGCAGGTAGCCGTTGCGCATGGACAGGACCATCTTGATGATCCCGGCGACACCTGCGGCGGCCTGGGTGTGCCCGATGTTCGACTTGACCGAGCCGAGCCAGAGCGGACGGTCGTCCGGCCGGTCCTGCCCGTACGTGGCGAGCAGCGCCTGCGCCTCGATCGGGTCACCGAGCCGCGTGCCCGTGCCGTGCGCCTCGACGGCGTCCACGTCGGCGGGGTCGAGCCGGGCGTTGGCCAGCGCCTGCCGGATGACCCGCTGCTGGGCGGGACCGTTCGGGGCGGTGAGCCCGTTGGACGCGCCGTCCTGGTTGACCGCGCTGCCCCGGATCACCGCGAGGACCGGGTGACCAAGGCGCCGGGCGTCGCTGAGCCGCTCCACCAGGAGCATGCCGGCACCCTCACCCCAGCTCGTCCCGTCGGCGGCGGCGGCGAACGCCTTGACGCGACCGTCCGGGGCCAGTCCCCGCTGCCGGCTGAAGCCGACGAACACGCCGGGGGTGGCCATCACGGTGACCCCGCCGACCAGCGCGAGCGAGCATTCGGCGGAGCGGAGCGCCTGGCAGGCCCAGTGCAGCGCCACCAGCGACGAGGAGCAGGCGGTGTCCACCGAGACGGCCGGTCCCTCCAGCCCGAGGGTGTAGGACACCCGACCGGAGAGCACGCTTCCGGCGTTGCCGGTCATCAGGTGGCCCTCGGCGCCCTCGGCGCCGATCATCAGGTTGCGGTAGTCCTGGTAGTTGGTGCCGACGAAGACGCCGGTCAGGCTGCCCCGCAGCGCCTGCGGGTCGATGCCGGCCCGCTCGATCGCCTCCCAGGAGGTCTCCAGCAGCAGCCGCTGCTGCGGGTCCATGGCGAGGGCCTCACGGGGGCTGATGCCGAAGAAGCCGGCGTCGAACTGGGCGGCCCCGGGGACGAAAGCGCCCTCGCGGGCGTAGCTGGTGCCCTCGTTGGCGGGGTCGGCGTCGAAGAGCCGGTCCAGGTCCCAGCCCCGGTCGGTGGGGAACTCCCCGACCGCGTCGCCCCCGGCGGCGAGCAGCTGCCACAGCCGCTCGGGAGTGTCCGCCCCACCGGGGAACCGGCAGCTCATCGCGACGATGGCGATGGGCTCGTCGGACACGGCCGCCGTGACGGGCGCGCTCGTGTCGAGGGCGTTGCCGGTGAGCAGCTCGTCGAGATGCGCGGCGAGCACCGTCGGGTTGGGGTAGTCGAAGGCGAGGGTGGCCGGCAGCCGCAGTCCGGTCGCGGTGGCGAGGAGGTTGCGCATGTCCACCGCGGTCAGCGAGTCCAGGCCGAGGTCCCGGAACGGGCGGGTGGCGGGCACGTCCTCGGCCGCCCCGTAGCCGAGGGCGGTTGCCGCGCACTGCCGGACCAGGTCCCGCAGCTCCGCGTTCCGTTCGGTCGGGCTGAGCCCGGCGAGCCGCTGGGCGAGCGCCGACGACGGCGCGTCCTCCGCCACCTCGGCCGGCTGGTCCGCCGGCCGGGCGAGCTGCCGCACCTCCGGCAGGTCACCGATCAGCGGGCTGGGCCGGACCAGGGCGAACGCCGGAGCGAACCGGGTCCAGTCGATGTCGGCGATCACCGTGGTGGTCTCGCCGCGCCGCAGGGCCCGGGCCAGTGCCTCCACGGCGAGGTCGGGTTCCATGCCGACCATGCCGCCGCGCTGGAGCCGCTGCCGGGCGCGCTCGTTCTCGGCGGGCAGGCCGGCCCCGCTCCAGGCGCCCCAGGCGACGGAGAGCGCGGGGCGTCCCTCGGCCCGGCGCTGCTCGGCGAGGGCGTCGAGGTGGGCGTTCGCCGCCCCGTAGGCGCCCTGTCCAGCGTTACCGGTGGTGCCGGCGACGGAGGAGAACAGGACGAAGGCGTCGAGATCGAGGGCCCGGGTCAGTTCGTCGAGGTGCTCGGCGGCGATGCACTTGGGTGCGGCGACGGCGTGCAGCCGGGCCGGGGTGACGGTGTCGACGATGCCGTCGTCGAGGACGGCGGCGGTGTGCAGCACCGCGCTGAGCGGGGCGTCCTCGGGCGTGCTGGCCAGCAGGGCGGCGAGCTGCGCCCGGTCGGTGACGTCGCAGGGCGCCACGGTGACGCGGACGCCGAGGTCGGTCAGCTCCGCCGCGAGGTCGGCGGCGCCCGGCGCGTCCGGACCGCGTCGGCTCGCCAGCAGGACGTGCGCCGCGCCGGAGCGGGCCGCCCAGCGGGCCATGTGCCCGCCGAGTCCGCCGGTTCCGCCAGTGATCAGCACCGTGCCGCGCATCCGCCAGCCGCCGTCGACGGCGTCGGTGGTGGCCGGATCGGGCTCGGTGATCCGGGTGAGGCGGCGGACGAGGACGCCGGTATCCCGGACGGCGACCTGGTCCTCGCCTCCGCTGTCGCCGAGGACCGCGCAGAGCCGTGCACCGGTACCCGGGGCGAGGTCGGCCGGCAGGTCGACCAGTCCGCCCCAGCGGCCGGGGTGTTCCAACGCGACCGCCCGGCCGAACCCCCAGACCGCGGCGGCCGCGGGGGTCGGCGGCACGTCCCCGGCACCGGCGGCGACGGCCCGTCGGGTGGCGCACCACAGCGGGGCCTCCACGCCCAGCGCGCCGAGCGCCTGCACCAGCTGGGCGGTCCCGGTGACACCGAGCGGGGTCGCCGGGTGCTCCGGGTGGGCCCGCTCGTCGAGGCCGAGCAGGGAGAGCACGGCGGCGGGGCCGTCGCTGGGGAGGGCCGCGCGCAGCCGGTCGGTGAACGCCGGCTGCTCGTCGGTCACGTCCAGCGGCACGGGTACGACGTCCGCGCCGACGTTGCCGAGCGCGCCCAGCACACCGGCGACCAACGGGTCCTCGGCCAGCGCGGCGGGGATCGGGACGAGCCAGGTGCCCGAGAGCCGGCTCAGCGGCAGGTCGGGCAGCGCCTCCCAGGTGACCCGGTAGCGCCACCGGTCGAGGTCCGGCTCATCGCCGTCCTGGTTGACGAAGATCGGCGGTGCCGGCCAGTAGCGCTGGTGGTCGAAGGCGTAGGTGGGCAGGTCGACGGTCGCCGTCTCCGCCAGCACCTTCCCCAGATCCACCGGCAGGCCGATCGTGTAGGCGGTGGCGAGACTGGTCATCAGCCGGGTCGGATCGTCCTCACCCCGCCGCAACGTCCCCAAAGTGTGCCCAGAGACACCGACGTCATCGAGAATGCCGGTCACCGGCATCGTCAACACCGGATGCGGCGAGATCTCCACGAACGTCGTGTGACCCGCCTCGACCGCCACCCGCACGGCCGGATCGAACAACACCGTCCGCCGCAGGTTCTCGTACCAGTAGTCGGCACCCATCGACTCCGGCACCACCCACTCCCCAGTCAAGGTGGACACCAGCCGGACGTGACCCGACCGGGGCGTGATGCCCGCCAGATCGGTCCGGAGCTGCTCGGCGACCTCCTGCACCGCCGAAGAATGCGACGCGTAGTCCACCGGAATCACCCGCGCCCGCACACCATCGCCCTGACACGCGGCCACCAGATCCGCCACCGGCTCCGGCGGACCCGACACCACCACCGTCGACGGACCGTTCACCGCCGCCACCCCGACACCCGGGAACACCGGAAGACGTTCGGCGACCGCGTCGGCCGACAAATCCACCGACGCCATCGCACCCGTACCCCGAAGAACAGCAAGCGCCCGTGACCGCAACGCCACCGTCTTCGCCGCATCCTCCAGCGACAGGATCCCGGCGACGCAGGCCGCACCGATCTCACCCTGCGAATGACCCACCACCGCCGCCGGAGTAACACCGACGTGCTCCCACACCGCCGCCAGGGCAACACCCACCGCCCACAGGACCGGCTGCACAACCTCCACCCGGTCCAACCACGACTCGTCGTCACCGGTCAACACCGACACGAGGTCCACATCCAGGTACGGCGCGAGAGCCCGCTGGCACTCGGCCAGCCGGCCGTCGAACACCGGCACCCGACCCACCAGACCGGCCGCCATCCGCGCCGACTGCGCACCCTGACCCGGAAACACGAACACCGGACCGGAGTTCGAAGCGGTACCCCTGACCACGTTGCCCGCCGGCAGACCCGACGCCACCGCGTCCAGACCCGCGAGGAGATCCGCCTCGCCCGCGCCGACGACCACGGCACGCTGGTCGAGGCTGGCGCGGGTGGTCGCCAGGGACCAGGCCAGCGCGGAGACGTCCACGTGCTCCTGCGCGCGTACGTGCGCGGCGAGGCGGGCGGCCTGACCAGCGAGGGCGTTCTTCGTCCGCGCCGACACGGGCCAGACGGTCACCTCCGAGCCGACCAGGCCCGGAGCCCGCTCGCGGGTCTCGGCCGTCTCGTCGACGGATTCGTCGGCCTGCTCGATGATCACGTGCGCGTTCGTGCCGGAGATGCCGAACGACGACACCGCCGCCCGACGCGGCCGATCCACCACCGGCCACGCACGCGCCTCGGTCACCAACTCCACCGCACCCGCCGACCAATCGATATGCGGCGACGGCTCATCCACATGCAAACTGGCCGGCACCACACCGTGCCGCATCGCCTGCACCACCTTGATCACACCCGCCACACCGGCGGCGGCCTGGGTGTGCCCGAGGTTCGACTTCACCGAGCCCAACAGGACCGGGTTGGCGTCCCCCCGGTCCTGCCCGTACGTGGCCAGCAGGGCCTGCGCCTCGATCGGGTCGCCCAGGCGGGTGCCCGTGCCGTGCGCCTCCACCAGATCCACGTCGGCGGTGGAGAGCCGGGCCGAGGTGAGAGCCTGGCTGATCACCCGCTGCTGCGCGGGCCCGTTGGGGGCGGTCAGTCCGTTCGACGCGCCGTCCTGGTTCACCGCACTGCCCCGGACGACCGCCAGGACCCGGTGGCCGTTGCGCCGGGCGTCCGAGAGCCGCTCCACCAGCAGCCAGCCGACTCCCTCCGAGAAGCCGGCCCCGTCGGCGGCGGCGGAGAACGACTTGCACCGGCCGTCGGGTGACAGGGCACGCTGCCGGCTGGAGCCGACCAGGAGACCGGGGGTCGCCATCACGGTGACCCCGCCGGCCAGGGCCAGCTCGCACTCCCCCGCGCGGAGCGCCTGCACCGCGAGGTGCAGCGCCACCAGGGAGGAGGAGCAGGCGGTGTCGATCGACACCGCCGGCCCCTCCAGCCCCAGCGTGTACGACACCCGCCCGGACGCGACGGCTGCCGCCCCGCCGGTCATCGAGTGGCCCTCGTCCCCGTCGGGCGACATCATCAGCAGGGTGCCGTAGTCCTGCCCGTTGGTGCCGACGAAGACACCGGTCCGGCTGCCGCGCAGCGAGGCCGGGTCGATGCCGGCGGACTCGACCGCCTCCCAGGCCGTCTCCAGCAGGAGCCGCTGCTGCGGGTCCATGGTGAGGGCCTCGCGGGGCGAAATGCCGAAGAAGCGGGCGTCGAAGTCCCCCGCCCCGTCGATGAACCCGCCTTCCCGGGCGTAGGAGGTGCCCGGGTTGTCGGGGTCGGGGTGATAGAGCCGCTTCAGGTCCCAGCCCCGGTCGTCGGGAAAGAGCGTGACCGCGTCCCGGCCGTCCCGAAGCAGTTCCCACAGCTCGTCCGGGTTGCGCACCCCGCCCGGCAGCCGACAGCTCATCGCCACGATCGCCACCGGCTCCAGTTCCTGGGACTGGACCTCGCTGAGCCGTCGACGGGTGTCGTGGAGATCAGCCATGACCCGCTTGAGGTAGTCGCGGAGCTTGTCTTCATTGCCCATGTCGGAGCCGCTTCCTCGCAGGGGACGGAGAGAGCCGGAGTGGGTGGCGGGAGAGCCGGAGTGCGGTCAGGAGATACCGAGGTCCTTGTCGACCATCGCGAACAGTTCGTCGTCGGTGGCGTCGTCGAGGTGCCGGCCGATGTCGCCGCCGCTGCCCTGGCCGAGCCGCGAGAGCATCGCCTGGAGACGGACGGTGGCCCGGATCCGCGCCGCCTCGTCACCCGCCACCACGTCGAGGCTGTCGGCGATTCGGTCGAGGTCGTCGAGGAGCACGGTGGGGGTCACCACGTCCTCCTGGGCCACCTCGGCGAAGAGGTACTCGGCGAGGGTCATCGGGGTCGGGTAGTCGAAGACCAGCGTGACCGGGAGGGCCACCCCGGTCGCCGTGCCGAGCCGGTTACGCAGCTCGACCGCGGTGACGGAGTCGAACCCCAGTTCCCGGAACGCCCGGTGCTCGTCCACCGACTCCGCCGAGGCGTAGTTGAGGACGGCGGCGACCTGACCCCGGACCAGCCCGAGCAGCACGGCCATCCGATCGGCGGCGGGCAGCCCGGCGAGCCGGTCCCGCAACGAGTCGGGGCCGTCGGGAACCTCGGTGCCGGCGGCGACGTGTTCGGTGGCCTGGAGCCGACGGACGTCCGGCAGGTCGCTGATCAGCGGGCCGGGACGGGTCGCGGTGAAGGCGACGGCGAACCGGTCCCAGGCGATGTCGGCGATGGTGAGGGCCGGCTCACCGTGGTCCACTGCCTGGTGCAGGGCGGTGATCGCGGCCTCCGGGGGCATTTCCGGAACGCCGTGCCGGTGCAGCAGTTCCCCGAAGGGGCCGTCGGCCATGCCACCGCCGGCCCAGGCACCCCAGGCGATGGAGGTGGCGGGCATGCCGAGGGCGCGCCGGTGCTGGGCGAGCGCGTCGAGGAAGGCGTTGCTCGGCGCGTAGTTGCCGACGCCCGAGCTGGCCACGGTGCCGGCGAAGGACGAGAACATGATGAACGCGGAGAGGTCCAGGCCGAGGGTCAGCTCGTGCAGGTGGTACGCGACGTCGACCTTGGCCTGGAGCACCCGTTCGATCTGGTCGATCCGGATGTCGTTGATCAGGGCGTCGTCCAGCACCGCGCAGGCGTGCACGACGGTGGTGAGGGGCTGTTCGTCGGGGATGCCGTCGATCAGCTCGGCCAGGGCCTCCCGGTCGGACGCGTCGCAGGCGACCACGGTGGCGCGGGCGCCGAGCGCGGTGATGTCGTCGACCAGTTGCTGTGCACCCGGGGCGGCCATGCCGCGCCGGCTGGCGATGATGATGTTCTCCACTCCGCTGCGGGCCAGCCAGCGGGCGGCGTGTCCGCCGAGGGCACCGGTGCCACCGGTGACCAGGGCCGTCCCGGAGGGTTCCCACGGGTTGGCGGGCTGGCTGTCGCCGAGCGGGACACGGGTGAGGCGGCGACCGAGGAGTCCGGTCGGTCGGACGGCCATCTGGTCCTCGTCGCCGGCGGTGGTGAGGGCCGCGACGAGCAGGTCGGCGGAACGCTCCTCGACCGCCTCGGGGAGGTCGACGAGGCCGCCCCAGCGTTCCGGGTGCTCCAGTGCGGCGACCCGGCCGAAGCCCCAGACCAGCGCCTGCATCGGCGACCGGAGCTGGTCGGCGCGGCCGACCGAGACGGCACCGGAGGTGACGCTCCACATCGGGGCGGACAGGCCGATGTCCCCGAGGGCCTGGAAGAGCGCGACGGTCGCGGCGTATCCGCCCGGCACGGAGAGGTGCAGCGGGTGGACCAGCTCGTCGAAGGCGAGCAGCGACACCACACCGGTCACCTCGGTGTCTCCAACCTCGGAGCCGGTGCCGGTGGCGAGGGCCTCCCGCAGGAGCTTGCCGAGCAGGTCGCGGTCGACGTCGGCGGTGCTGACGGGGACCGGTACGACGCTCGCGCCGGCCGCGGCGAACGCCTCGACGCAGGCGTCCTGCCAGGGCTCGACGATGTCCCCGGTCGGCATCACCACGACCCAGGTACCGTTCATTCCCCGATTGGCGACGCCGGTCAGCGGCCTCCAGGTGTCCTGGTAACGCCAGCTGTCGATGTCGGACTGCCGACGTCGCTGCCGACGCCACGAGGTGAGCAGCGGCAGGGCGGGCCCCAGCACGTCGATGACGTGCTCGGCGGGGGTGTCGGCGCTGGTGACCACGTTGGCGAGCGCGGCCAGGTCGCCGTGCTCCACGGCCGCCCAGAAGCCGGCGTCGCCGGGGTCACCGGCACCCTGGATCAGGCTCTCCAGGTCGGGTCCGCCGCTACCGTCGAGCCAGTAGCGCTGGTGGTCGAAGGCGTAGGTGGGCAGGTCGACGGTCGCCGTCTCCGCCAGCACCTTCCCCAGATCCACGGGCAGGCCGATCGTGTAGGCGGTGGCGAGACTGGTCAGCAGCCGGGTCGGATCGTCCTCACCCCGCCGCAACGTCCCCAGAGTGTGCCCGGAGACACCGACGTCATCGAGAATGCCGGTCACCGGCATGGTGAGCACCGGATGCGGCGAGATCTCCACAAACGTCGTGTGACCCGCCTCGACCGCCACTCGCACGGCCGGATCGAACAACACCGTCCGCCGCAGGTTCTCGTACCAGTAGTCGGCGCCCATGCTCTCCGGCACCACCCACTCCCCCGTCAAGGTGGACACCAGCCGGACCGTGCCGGGCTGCGGAGTGACGTCGGCCAGATCGGTCCGGAGCTGCTCGGCGACCTCCTGCACCGCCGAAGAATGCGACGCGTAGTCCACCGGAATCACCCGCGCCCGCACACCATCGCC
>NZ_JBITJH010000012.1:0-219773 GCF_044459745.1 Micromonospora sp. NPDC050187 | reverse complement strand
CACCGCAACAACCGCTGCATCCCGTCCGGCGACACATCACCGGCCTGCTCAGCAAGAGTCCACCCGTTCTTCCGGTCCAAGCCCGAGACCAGCCCGCACAGATACTGCCTCGCCCGCCGACGCGGCTCCGACCTGCGGAAACGTCCACCGATCCGAGCGTGGAGCCGGTCCAATTCCGCATGCCACCGGTCGACATCAACATCCGTCACGACCTGACCAACGAACACGAGGCGAACTCGATTCGCCTACTGCCGTTGCAGTACTAGGCGTCTAGCAGCGGAAACGCCTCTCGACATCTCGCACCACTCCCCGCTGTCCGCCGACCTCTTGCGGACTGGATGCGGACCGCTCTCCCTTCGGTCCGAAGGAGGGCCAAAGTCGGTCGACGTCTAGCGGGGTCACTAGCGGGGTCAGCCGTTCACTCGGCGAAGCGGCTGCCACCCCCACCCGGCGAGCTTGGCCAGCACCGCCTCCCACGCAGCTGCGGTCAACTCCCGGGCGTGTTCGTCGCACAGCACCAACCGGACCGCGAGGTCCTTGACGGAAAGTTCGAGCTTGATCCCCTTCTGGTACTGCTCGATCTCATCCAGCGGTTCGTCGGTCCACGCCTGTCCACGCGTCGCCGGACGATGACAGCCATACACCACGCAAGCCAGCATCGGACGATGCTCTCCCGCCGGTAGGTCTCCGCACCACCAGTTTGGAAGATCGTTCTCGGCTGTCGTGATCTGTCCGGTACGCCTGCTCAAGGGCGGTGCCGTGCTGCCCGATCATGACCGGTGGTGACCCTGCGGGACACCGGCTACTGGCACGTGGCTGGCACGGCGGCGCGGTGGGTGCGCGGCTCTTCGGCGACGTACGGCTCACCGCCCCCGGCCTGTTGGGCCGGGGGCGGCTTGCCGTGTCGCCGGCTCTCCGCGCGCCTGGACCCCGGTACCCGGTGGCAAGCCGCGAAGCGGCGCGGCAGCGATCGCCCTGCCCTCGGCGGTGGTCCGGTACCCCGCGATCGTGACGGCCTCGGCACTGGTCACACTCCGGGCTGGGAGCCTTGGCCTGTCGGCAGGCGAGCCTCGTCAAGAGCCGCTAACAGCTCCTGTTGCCGCTGATGGAAGGTTGTGAAGAGCTTCCGGGTCTCTGCTACGAAGTCAGCTCTGGCCATACCTCGGCGCTCCGGCGGCTTCGCCGGGTGCTCTTGGCGGACAGCCTTGTAGACGCTGGCGTAGAAGAGGTACGTGTCAGCGAGGGCCTGCTCACTTAGGACGGTTAGGGCGTTGTCCAGCGTGAGGAGGGCCTCGATGTCGTGGCTGACGCGGCTCAGGATGCTGATCACCACGTCTGGATCGTCGTCGGGAGTCCAACTGGCTCCAGCCAGCACCTTGTGCATCCGATCCGCTAACTGCTGGGCCTCGGCGAGATGAGCCATGACGGCATGGTGCCACTCGGGGCGACAACCGGTTGGTGCCAGCCGCGTCGGCCGATGCCGGCCGGAGGCCGCCAGGAGGCCGAGCGCGGCTGGCCGCGCCGCGCTCGCGCGGCGCCTTGACGAAGATAGGTCAAGATCCGTCATTGAGTCTACGTCAGCAGGCTTTACAGGCGCAGAGCAACTGAACACGGTCCAAACCAGCGCGGCTGTTGAACTGTTTGCTCAACTTCTTGAGTCAGAGCAGGCGGGTCGACTGACGAGGGTGGTCCAAGCAGTGTGGGAAGGAAACGGAGGGTCGACTTCATCCTTCCCGCGTAGCAGCCTCGGGATCACCGGGCCTCTCACAGGCGAAGACGTTGCTCTTCTCTTGGACGTAGTTGATACTGATGCGGTCGACTTTTGGCAGCGAGTAAGCCGCAACATTTCGCTAGAGCAAATTGGCGGGATGAATATCAAGGATTTTTCCCCTGGGCTTCAGAGCATCATTGCCGCGAATGCGGATCGACTGTCAGCACGTGGGCTGCGCGTGGTTGAGCGGCCCAAATACCTAGGGGAGCCTGAAATTTTCCCTCGCTGGCTGGTTGAGGGCGGCTGCCTCGTTCTGCGCGGGGCAGGATGGACGGCCCACTTTGCAGCCTCAAAAACTCAACTGCCGCCGGAGCAAGATGTACGGGCACCAGCACTCCGAGAGGTACGACGGCGGGCGAAGGACGCCGGGCTAGTAGTCAAGAACGTTCGGGTCAGGACACCTGAATTGAGCATCACGTTCGAGTCCACGGTGGGCAGGGATGTGATGGAGCGCAAAGAGGTCGCTCAGCATGCGAATAGCCCGGAAGCCGTAGTTACAACGGCCACCGTTAGCGTGCGCGCCGCTAGAGGGCTCATATGTGACCTGCGGACAGGAAGCGCCAGCGGCCATACGAACGCAAGCTATGAACTCCGAGACTTCATCCGCTACGCCCTTCCACTCCTACTCAACTTGACGAGAGAGGAACGGGAGTCCGTGATGGACCTTCTGCCGCCAGAGTCTGGAACCGGCGGTTACGTTCAGGGACGATTACCAATCTGAGGCGCGATTCTCCCTCCGTGCGAGAAGGGTCGTTGTTGCAGGAACATCCGCCACCCCTAACGGTTGCGGGAGTCGAACCTCCCGTTAAAGGGCTCGCCCGTGCTCTGCGTAAGTGGTGTTGCCCGTTTGGCGCGCCACGGCTGCTGCACGAATGCGGCGGGCGAGACGGGACGGCCCGTGGCTCTCCAAGGCGTCAGTAGCCACGTAGCGCCATTCGGTGAGCTCGCCATCTAAGAATCGGATCGCCTGCTCTTGGCCACGGCTCAGGGTGCCGGCATCGAAGATAAATAGAAGCTTGTCGCCCTCGTTATCAGCCGGTGCCCAATCGACAACCAGCATGCGACCAACGTTGGTCCTTAAGCCCAGCTCTTCTTCCATCTCGCGCACGCATGCCGCGCGAGGTGACTCACCGGGCTCGACGTAGCCACCTGGGATGTCCCAGAAGTCCTTGTACGACGGTTTGACCATAAGCACCCGGCCTTCCTCATCGAGGAATAGGGCGCCTGCGGCGACGCGTGGGGTTGCCATGGGTGGCATCTCGTTGGCCGTCACCAGGGCAGCGTAGCGACGGCTGGGTCAGTCGAGCACCTTGAGCCGGCGAGCCAGGCCGACGAGTTCTGCAGAGGGCTTGCCGCGCTGGCGGCGGATCCAGGTGAGGGCGAGTTGACGGCTGAGGAAGTGGTGTCGTACCTGCTCGGGTGCCATCTGTTCGGCGTCGAGTAGGGCGGCCTGGGCGTCGTCGACGCGGTTCCATGAGCTGTAGGCGCGGGCGACTTCGAGGGCGTGCCGTACGCGGCGTTCCATGGGTAGGGCGGTGGTGTCGACGCGGGGGCCGAGGTCGATGGCGACCTGAAGGTCTCCGAGTTCGGCGGCGGTGGCTACTCGGTGGATGGCGACGTTGGTCGGGCCGAATGCGGTCCAGAGGTGGTTGGCGTCTTCGCCGAGTCGGCTGGCGGTCTGGTCGGCTTCGGCGAGGAAGGTGCGGGTGGTTCCGGGGTCGTTGGCGCGGGCGGCGGCCATCGCGCCGGACAGGAAGAGCGTCCCGTAGACGGAGAGCAGGGCCGGCGTCGGCTCGGTGAGGTGGGGTTGTAGGAAGGCGGCGGCGTCTTCGGTGAGGCGTACGGCTTCGGTGTAGCGGCCGGTGGAGTGCAGGGCGTGGCCGACGGACCGGAACAGGGAGCCGGTGACGACCGGGTCTCCGGTGGGGCGGACGGCGGCGAGTCCGCGGTCTGCTGCGAGCCACGCGAGGTCGGTTTCGCCGAGTTTGGTGAGTTGGGTGGCGGCGAGTTGGTACGTCAGGCCGAGTAGCCGGCGGGCGTGGTCCTGGTCCTCGCCGTCGTGGCTGTCGGCGGCGGCTTGGGCGCGGCGTAGTAGTTCGGGGAGGCGTCCGGTGACGTACCCGAATCGGGAGTTCTGGTAGGCGGTCCATAGCTCGCCCACCTGTTGCCGTAGTGCGGCGGTGGTGGGTGGTGCGGTGTCGTGGCGGCCGGGTAGTGGCGTGATGGCGTGGTAGCTCATCAGGGCGGCGCGGAGGGCGGGGACGGTGGCGGTGCCGCTGTCGGCGGTCCAGTCCAGGACGGTGGGTTCGCCGAGCAGGT
Organism: Micromonospora sp. NPDC050187; assembly: GCF_044459745.1. NCBI lineage: Bacteria > Bacillati > Actinomycetota > Actinomycetes > Micromonosporales > Micromonosporaceae > Micromonospora > Micromonospora sp. NPDC050187. The sequence goes on along the minus strand of NZ_JBITJH010000012.1, from coordinate 215,683 downwards.
CGCCGAGGGAGACGTCTAGGACGTCGGCGAGGGACTTGATGACGCTGAGCCTGTCGAGTTCGATGCGGTTGTTCTCGACCTTGCCCAGCCAGTCGGCGGTACGGCCGATGAGGCCGGCCAGGACTTCCTGGGAGAGCCCGCGCCGTCTCCGGTACCAGGCGACCCGTTCCCCGATGGTGAGGCTGTTGCCCATTCCGCGCATGGGTTCACTGTCTCCCCTCGGTGCATGGTGACCCCGGAAGGATTTTCCGGGTTGTTGACCAGGTTGTGCCACAGCCTGTTGTCATGACGGGGCTCAACGTGTCGACCAGGTGCCGATCCTGCTCGGGTGCGGGCTGGAAGTACAGCTCGAACCGGAGCGAGGTGCGTTCGATCGGGCAGGGCTCCCAGCGCACACGTCTGCTGATGCGGCGCTCCTGTGTGGAGTGCGCGGGGTCCGGTCGCATGGCGGACCGCTGAGGCTGGCCCGGGGTGGGTGCTGGCGTGGGCCCGAGACCCGAACAGCGCTCCGTGAAAGGCCCGCCCGCCCCGGCGCCTCAGCCTCGATCAGCCGTATCCGGTCCGCATCTGCCCAAGCCGGGAGACCTGGTGGCCCTCGATGGGCGGGCGTCACCGCAGTTCGGCGGGAATCGGGCGCTGCTGCTGCGGATCGCCTCGGTGGCGAACGCGCTGACGACCGACGACTGGGTCTGGCTGACGGGCTACGTCATCGATGCCCTGGGCGATGCGGTGGCGAAGCGGGAGGTGTTCGTCCACCGGGCCGGCATCCGTCCCGCCCCGCCTCCGCTGACCCAAGCGGCACGCAAGACCGCGCGAGCGAAGGGAACGAGCCGTGTATGACATCCGGGTACGCCTCGGTGAGGAGCTGCGCATCGACGCGGCCGATCGGAACTGGCCTGAAGACGGGCCGGTCACGCTGCGGGTGACCGGCGTCCGGCTGGTGGGCAACCGCCCTCAGGGTGACGGCTGGGTCTGGCTGGAAGGCATGAAGATCACGCCTGACGACCCCGACGGCCTGCGCACCCAGATCCTCGTACGAGCTGCCTTTCTGGCTGGCGACGGGCCACGACGGTGAGCATCTACCTGTCCGGGGCGGTGCGCGACCAGCTCCAAGCGGCGCAGTACCAGCTTGACCGGCACACGCCGAGCATCCGGGACGGGTGCTGCGTCCGCTGCGGCGAGGATGGCCCCTGCGCCCAGCGGCGAGCGGCGCTCCGGGTCTTCGGGCGCTACGGCCGTTTGCCGCGCCGCTGGCCGGGAGCGTCCCGGCCGGAACTCGTCCGGACGCCGGTCGCCTGGTACGGGTGGCTTACCCATGTGGTTCCCGATGAACGGCTGAACGACTGACCATGATTGTCCCGTCATGCTGACGGGCTCTAAGCTGCTGTGTTGACATGCTGTGATCAAGCAGATTCGGTGGGGTGGCCCGCGATGGCGTACGAGATTCCGACGCCGAAGTACCTGCGCGTGTTGAACACGCTGCGGAAGCGCATCGAGGATGGCGAGTACGCCCCCGGTGCGGCACTGCCGTCGGAAGCTCAGCTCTGCACGGAGTTCGGGGTCTCCCGTCCGACGGTGCTCAAGGCGCTGGGCATCCTCAAGCAGGACGGCTGGATCGAGTCACAGCAGGGACGAGGCAGCTTCGTCCGGGGCCGACCGGCCTCGGGCCGGACCTCCCCGCAGTACGCCAAGGAAGCCGTCGAGCTGGACGAGACCGGCGAGGCGGAGATCCTGCACGTCGGCCCGGTCCTCGCCTCCCGTCGGGTCGCCGCCGAACTGCGCATCCCCGAAGGGACACCGGTCTACGAGCGGCGGCGGCGGACGGTGTCGCAGTTCGGGCCAGTCGATCTGATCGCCACGTTCGTGCCGGTCGACATCGCCGTAGGTACGGAGATCACCAAGCCGGAGCCCATCACGGGCGGACTGCTTGACCACATCGCCCGGCACAAGAGCCTGCGGGCGGACTACGCCACCGAGCGCCTAACGTCTCGACTGGTCGACCAGGCCGAAGCGGAAGCCCTTGCGGTGCCGGAGGATGAGGCCGTCATCTCGGTGGTACTCACGGTCTACCAGGCCAACGGCGAACCGATCCTGACGTCCCTGCTGGTGATGCCGGGGAGTCGGCACGAGATCGAGGACACCTACCCGCTCAAGTAGGAATTGCCCCTCGACGCGAAGGATCTTCAATCCCTCTTGCTTGTGCTTACAAGCTGACGTAACTTGTTATCTCAACCGGATGTCAGATTGACGATCGGTCGTGCTAGGAGGCTGCGTAGTGGTTCGCATGACGTTGAAGGTGCCGGTCCCGTTCGAGTACGTCTTCCCGGCCGGTGCGCTGTGCCTGGGTGTGGCCCCGCAGGTCGACTTTGACCGACGTGGTGAGGCGGACAACCAGGCGCGGGACAAGGAGACCGGCGAGCGGGTGTGGATGGTGCGGGTGATGGACCTGGACCCGGAGGCCGGGAAGTTCGGTCGGTCGACCGAGGTGAAGGTGAAGGTAGTGGCGGCGCATCAGCCGGTGCCTCCGGCGTCGGCGGTGCCGGGTTACCCGCCTGCGGTGCAGTTCGAGGGCCTGACCCTGACGCCGTACGTGGATTCGCAGCGGTGCAAGCCAGGGCGTTCGTCGGGTGAGTGCCGGTCGCGAATGGCGTACTCGCTGCGCGCTACGGCGATGCGTCCGGCGGCGGCGGCCGCCAGCTCGGCTGCGGCCTGACTTCTCGGCACTTCTTCTGGCGCGCGGGGCGGGTCGTTTCCCCGCCAAGAGTCCCGGCCCGTCCCGCGCTCTCCCATCCCTCACGTGTGAAGGAGGGCGTGATGCCCACCGTAGTTCAGCCTGCCCTGATCCCCCTCGCACTCCTGCTGCTCGTCGGGGCGTTAGCTGTGTTGTCCCGTCAACTGCTGGTCGCCCTGCGGTACGCCTACCGGGAGGCGGAGGAGGCCGTCCGCTCTGCGCTGTGCCTGCCACCGGCGTCGGCGAAGGTGTGCGCGATCCGCTGCCCGCGTTGCCGCCGCTGGGTCAAGCCGCGCCGGTTCGATCCTCGGCGGATGGCCTGCCGTGGCTGCCTGATCCGGTATGGCGCGGCCGGTGTGGGGCGGTGACCTGTGCCTCTGATCAACATCATCCCGGGGGACAAGATCCCGGTCGCGCCGATGAACCTGCGCCTGCCGGCGTGGCGGGTACCGGGCTGGCTCCTGGTGTTCTGGTGGCTCCTACGCGGCCTGGTCCGGGTGACGGTCCTGGCGGTGCGGTACTGGTGGCTGACCGTTCCGACCGGCCTCGCTCTCTGGCTTCGGTTGGAGTATGGCGGCCTGGTCCTCGCCTCCGTCTCGCTGGCCGTTGTAGCCGTCTGCATGGCCTGGTGGCGGTGGCATTCGGTGTCGTGGTTGCGGTTCGGCTGGTATCCGATGGTCGCCCGGGTGCGGGCGCTGGTGGTCTACCGGGTCCGGTGGGCATCGGTGATGGCGACTTGCGGTCTGGCGACGGTGTTCGGCGGCGACCGGTACGTTCCCCGGCTCCTGCGGGTGCGCTGCGACCGGTATGGCGATGAGCTGACGGTGCGGATGCTGCCCGGCCAGATCCCCGACGACTGGGCACAGGCGGCCGAACGTCTCGCCTACGCCTTCCGTCTCCGCGATGGTCACGCCCGGTCGGCCAGCCGCCCGGATCGAGTGGTGATCCGCTTCCTACGCCGTGACCCCCTTGCCGCGACCGTCAACCCGCTGCCCGTACCCGACGTGCCAGACCTCGACGGTCTGGCACTCGGGGTGCGGGAAGACGGGCTGCCGTACCTACTGCGCCTGGCCGGCAATCACGTGCTCGTCGCCGGAGCGACGAACGCGGGCAAGGGCTCGGTCCTCTGGTCGCTGATCCGCTCTCTGGCCGGTGGTATCCGGTCGGGGTTGGTGGAGGTGTGGGCGTTCGACCCCAAGGGCGGCATGGAACTCGCCGCCGGTGCCCCGCTGTTCGCCCGGTTCGTCTACGACGACCCGGACGGCATGGCCGGCGTCCTGGAAGAGGCCGTCAAGCGCATGCGGCTGCGGGCCGCCCGGCTGCGTGGGGTCACCCGCCAGCACGTCCCGACGGTGGAGGAACCGCTCCTCGTGTTGGTGGTCGACGAGCTGGCCGCGTTGACGGCGTACCTGACCGATCGGAAGGTCCGCGACCGGATCAAGGAAGCCCTCGGCCTGCTCCTGTCCCAAGGTCGTGCCGTCGGCGTGCACGTGATCGCCGCCTTGCAGGACCCGCGTAAGGACGTGCTGCCGTTCCGGGACCTGTTCCCCACCCGCATCGGCCTGCGGCTGACGGAGGCCGAACAGGTGGACATGGTCCTTGGCGACGGCGCACGTGACCGAGGCGCGCTCTGCGACCGCATCCCCGAATCCCTACCCGGCGTCGGCTACGTCGCCCTCGACGGCGTCCGCGAACCCGCCCGGGTGCGGTTCTCCTACCTCATGGATGACGACATCCGGCAACTCGGCCGGGACTACCAACGCCACGACCGCAACGACGACGGCCAGGAGGTGACCGAGTGAAGACGCACACGGACCGGGTGGAGGGCTTCGTCCTGGTGCTCATCGTCCTCGTCGTCGGCGGGCTCGCCGGGGCGGCGTCGTTCACCCATGTGCATGACTGGACGATGGCCAACTCGCCGGCCGGTACGGGGGACTGGTTCGGGTGGGCCAACGCCGCCATCTCCGAACTGCTCCCGTTGGCGGCGCTGCTGACGATTCGGCGTCGACGCCGTACGGGCGGACCGATCGGCTACCCCATGTTTCTCCTCGTCGCGGCCGTGGCGCTCTCCCTGGCGGCGCAACTGGCGGTGGCGAAACCGGGCCTGTCCGGGTGGCTGCTCTCGGCCGTGCCCGCGCTGGCGTTCCTCGGCCTGACCAAACTCGTCTTCTCCAGCACTCCCACCCCCGTCGCCGTACCGGCCGGGGACAAGCCGGTCGATGACGGCGGCTCGATCGCCGCACCGCCCGAGGTCGTCGACGACCAGGCGCACACCGACACCGGCCGGACGGCGGCCGTCGACCAGCGGGAGCGTGACGACCAGGCCGTGACGGTCGGCCAGCCGGACGGCGGCGACCAGGCGGTGACCGTCGAACCGATCCAGCCGGTGATGCCCGTCCGGCGTGCGGGTCTGGTGCCGGTGTCGGCGGCGGCGTTCGGCCCGCGTAACGGATCGTCGTTCGCCTCGGAGTCCGGCCGATGAGTCAACTCGAACTGATCCCGTCGACCCCGGCCGTGGTCGAGCCTCGGCCCGGTTCGCGGGCGGCCCGGATGCGCCAACCCCTCGCCAAGGACGCCCTCAAGCAACTCGCCGAACAGCACGGCGTCTGCGTCCGCCCCCTCGCCCTGCGCCGCACCGACACCGTCACCGGGCTGACCGAGGTGGTGGAGGTGCCCTGCGGAGCAACCCTCGCCGTCAAGTGCAAGCCCTGCGCCGAACGCGGGCGGCGGCTGCGTATCCAGCAGATCCGGGAAGGCTGGCACCTCGCAGACGAACCCGCCGTACAACCCGATCGCCCCGGTGAGGACGCGCTCGCCCTGGTCCGGGTGCGGGCGCATCTGGAGTTCGAACGTGAGGCGTTGAACCACCAGCCGATGCACCCCGACCAACGGGCCGCGCAGATCGCCGACGTCGACGCTGCAATCACCGAACTGGACGAAGCCCTCGCCGAAACCAGCCTCCGAGGTCACCTCACCCCGAAGGAACGCGACGAGCGGCCACGCCGCAAGCGATCGACCCGACGGCGGCAGGACTCACCGGACCTGCCCCGGCGACCGGTCGACCCACGCACCGTCGGCCGGGCCTACTCCGGCCGGTCCGGCAAGACCCACCGCCCGTCGATGCTGGTCACGCTAACGCTCGGCTCCCACGGGCCGGTGCACTCCCACGTCCGGCGGGGCGCCTACGTCGCGCCGTGCGAGTGCGGGCAGCGGCACGGGCCACATGATGACCTGCTCGGCACCCCGGTCGACCCCACCAGCTACGACTACCGACGGGCCGCCCTCGACGCGATCCACTTCGCCCGTGTCCTCGACCGGTGGTGGCAGAACGTCCGCCGGGCCGCCGGCTGGAACGTCCAGTACGCCGGGGCGGTCGAGCTGCAACGCCGACTCGCCCCACACGCGCACTTCGCCATCCGGGGCACCCTGCCCCGACGCCTGCTCAAACAGGTCGCCGCCGCCACCTACCACCAGGTGTGGTGGCCACCGTTCGACGAAGTCGTCTACCCGGTCGACAAGCCGCCGGTGTGGGACGTCGACCGACAGGCGTACGTCGACCCGAAGACGCGCGAACCGCTGCCTACCTGGGGTGAAGCCCTCGACGCCTTGGAGGAACCCGACAGCCGACCCGCGTACGTCGCCCGACTCGGCCGCATCGACGCCCGCGGCATCGACCAGGGCACCAAGGACGCCGAACGCTCCATCCGCTACGTCACCAAGTACGTCACCAAGGACCTGACCGACCAGGCCCGGCCACGCTCCGACGCGCAGAAAGCCCACTTCGACCGGCTCCACGCGGAACTGGCCGTGCTGCCCTGCTCACCGACCTGCGCGAACTGGCTGCTCTACGGCGTCCAACCCGACGGCGTCAAGCCAGGCTTGGCCCCCGGCCGCTGCACCGGGAAGGTCCACCAACGCACCACCCTGGGCTTCACCGGCCGCCGTGTCCTCGTCTCCCGGCAGTGGTCCGGCAAGACGCTCGCCGACCACCGCGCCGACAACCGGGCCTGGGTCCGCGCAATCCTCGCCGGCGGGATGGCCGACACCGAGGAGCACGACCAGGCGGCCGATGAGGCGGACGGGCCGAAGCGGTACCGGTTCGAACTCGCCCGGCCGGAAGACCCCGACGTGCCACCCCTGGAACATCGCCTCCTTCGCGCCATCTCCGCACGCATCCGCTGGCGCGCAGACCTCGACACCGCACGGTTACGAACAGCCGCCGCTGTTCCGGCAACCGGCGTTCTCCTCTCCCCTGCTGCCTGAACCATTCGGAGGACCGAACCCCTCATGGAAAGTGAGCTGCTGACCGTTCCGGAAGTCCTCGCCGTGCTCAACGGCGTATCGCGGCGGACCTTTTACCGCTGGCGTGAGCTGGGCATCGCTCCGGAGTGCATCAAGCTCCCCAACGGTGAGCTTCGCGTCGAACGGCGCGACCTGCGTGCGTGGCTGGAGCAGCACCGGGAGGCGGCGTGAAGTCGCGGTCGGTACGGGTCTGGGACATCCGCGTCAACAAGGGGGCCGGCAAGAAGAAGACGTATACCGTCCGGTGGATCGTCGGCGGTCGGGAGAAGTCGCGCAACTTCGCCACCCGTGCACTGGCGGACAACTACCGGTCCGATCTGATGCAGGCAATCAATCGGGGCGAGGCGTTCGACGACGCCACCGGCCTGCCCGACTCGATGGTGAAGAGCAAGGCCGCCGCGTCGTGGCTTGAGTTCGTTCAGGCGTACCTCGACATGAAGTGGCCCGGCGCGGCGGCGAAGTCCCGGGGAAGCATGGTCGACGCCTTGGTGACGGTGACGCCGGTACTGGTACGCGACCAGGCGGGGCGACCGTCGGCGGACGAGCTACGGCGGGTGCTGCGGGATCACCTGCTGCCGCCGGCTCTCCGGGAAGCGGACGTGCCGGCCGAGCTGGGTCCGGCGTTGCGGTGGTTGCGACGGGCTTCGCTTCCGGTGACCGAGGTGGGTGAGCCGGCGACCGTACGGGCGGCCCTGGATGCCCTGGCGCTGCGCCTCGACGGTCGGCCAGCGGCACCGACCACGGTGCGTCGCAAGCGGTCGGTCTTCTACAACGTGCTTCAGTACGCCGTCGAGCTGGATGCGCTGGCCTTCAACCCGGTCGACAAGATCCGGGTACGGGCGCAGCGGGTGAAGATCGCCGAATCGATCGACCGGCGGGTGGTGGTCAACGGTCGCCAGGCGCGGGAACTGCTGACGGCCGTGTCCTACGTCGGCGAGCGGGGCCGGGTCGGTCGCGGTGAGCGCCTGGTCGCGTTCTTCGGCTGCCTGTACTTCGCCGCGCTGCGTCCGAGCGAGGCGCTGGCGCTGCGCGAGCAGGACTGCCACCTGCCGTCGACCGGCTGGGGCCGGCTGACGCTGGTCGACAACCGGCCGCAGGCGGGCAAGCGGTGGACCGACAGCGGCGAGGTGCACGACCGACGCGGGTTGAAGCACCGGGCGGCGGCAGACTCACGGGTCGTACCGATCCCGCCGGAACTGGTGGGCCTCCTACGGCGGCACGTCGACCGGTTCGGCGTCGCCGATGACGGTCGGCTGTTCCGCAGCGAGAAGGGCAACGTCGTGGCCGCCTCGACGTACTCACGGGTGTGGAAGGCCGCCCGGGAGTTGGCTCTCACTCCGGCTCAGGTGGCGTCTCCGCTCGCCGGTCGGCCCTACGACCTGCGGCACGCGGCGGTGTCGCTCTGGCTGAACTCCGGTGTACCGGCGACCGACGTCGCGGCCCGTGCCGGGCACTCCGTCGACGTGCTGCTGAAGGTGTACGCGAAGTGCATCGACGGCCAGGAGTCGACCGTCAACCAGCGGATCGAGGCTGCGTTGCGAGGCTCGGATGCGTAGTCTCGGCGGCGTCCCGGCCAGTCCGGATCTTGGCGAAAGCAGCGGGCGCGACCTGGGAAAACTCCGTCAAGATCAGTCCGTGAATAGTCCGTGGACGGCGACAAACGGCGGCTGCGGACGGCACACCACTGCACAGGTCGACCGATCGACGCAGGAGCGTATCCGCTGCTCAGGTGGCGTTTCTGCTGATCTTCGAGGTGCCCCCGGCAGGATTCGAACCTGCGACACACGGTTTAGGAAACCGATGCTCTATCCCCTGAGCTACGAGGGCGCGAGTGCCCAGTCTAGCGACCTGGGGGTTCACCCGGGGTGGCAGGGCGTGGCCCCCGTCGACCCGCGTTGACCCACGTCACCCGCGCCCCTGTTCGCCCAGCCCAGAGCACACGCCGAGCACATCAACCCCCGTTTGCGACCACCGACCGGCCGCATTGCCCCGCGTCGGCACCGGTTGACCCGGGTTGGCATCCGCTGGAGAGCACACACCGCGCACACCCATCAAGATCGTTCGAACCGATCGTCCACCGGCCGCCAAGTTACCGGTACGGACATCGCCGAGCGGCCTCGACCACTACACGTGCCGGTAGTGCCTGTCGGCGGGCCTCCTCGGCCACCCCGCGGCGGTCAATCTCCGTTGTGGCCCGGACGTCACCGACCGGGGCCGCCGCGTCTCCCTGTGATCGAATCATCCGCTGCTGCGGCCTTCGCCTTTCTCGCCGCTCTAGCCTTGGCCGGGTCACGGTGTTCCGCGAAGGCTCGCCAGGCTGAGTTGCCGGGCTGTATGTGGGGCATGGCGGCGAAGCGCCGTCGTGTCGCCGGGGAGGCCAGTGACTGTCCGGCTGGTAGCCCGTGCCGGTGGCGGTACTCGGCTGCGGTGATCCCGTGCCGGATTGACGCGTGTCTGCCCAGTGACCGTTTCCACTGTCCGCATTCGTGGCACAGCAGGGTCTCGCCGTCGTCGGAGATGTCCAGCCGCGCGTACCGGCCGTGCCTGTTCTGTATCCCGAGCGGTGTCAGGCTGGTGGCCTGGGAACCGTTCCGCTTCGTGTGTGGGCTCGGTGGGCGTTTCCCGGACGCCCGGTACCGCTCGATCTTCTTCAGGGCGCGGGCCTGGAGGGTCTTGACGCCTGCTGGTGTCATGCCGAAAGCGTCGGCGACGTCGGAGGTGCTGTGGCCTTCCCAGAATCTGCGGACCAGGCATTCGCGTTCTTTGGGCTTGAGGGCGAGCAGGGCGGCCAGCACCTGCTGGAGGTCGTGGCTGCGGATGACGGCGGCCTCGGCGCTGGTCTCCTCGGTACCCCACAGCATCGGGGAGTCGTGGACGAGTCCCACCGGTATCTCGGAGCGGACGCGGTGGTTCTTCAGGTGGTCGAGGAAAAGCCGGTGAGCAATGGTGTTCAACCAGGAGGCGAGCCGTTGGCGCGGCTCGGTGTAGCGGTGCAGGTTCCGCCAGGCCCAGTAGAAGGTGTCGGAGGTGAGGTCCTCGGCCAGGGCCCGGCGGCCGGGGCCGACCCGAGCCAGGAGGTAGCCCACCACCAGGTCCTTGTTGTCGCGGTAAAGATCCGCGAAGGCGTCCTGATCACCGTCCTGGGCGCGGCGTACAAGGTCCCACTCTGTCCGCCGGTCAGTGTCAGTCATCGGGGTTCGCGGGAAGTGCGGGGGCGGTCTGGTGGCTGTCGGGTGCGGCGGGACGGGGGTGGGGCGGTAGCGGGACTGGTCCGTGACGCAACGGCGGGGCTGCGGGCTGACGTCCGGTCGAAGTGTCGTGTGGTGGTGCTGTGGGCGCGGGTGCGGGGACGGGTTCGCGGCGCATCAGCCACAGGTGGGGTCCGTCGGGTAGCCGCAGGAGGGTGTCGGGTTCGTATCCGTGGTCGGTGAACCAGTCGTGGGCGTGGGTGGTGGTGGCCAGGGCGTGTATCGGTTGGCCGGTGGTGTCGGCGTGCTGGTGGTGGCGGTGCAGGAGTTGTTCGGCGAGCCGTTGGCCCTGGTAGTAGGGGTGCGCGGCCAGGGCGCCGAGCCAGTGGTGTGGGTGGTCGGGCCGGTGTCGGGTGATGAGGGTATGGAGGGTGTGCAGGCGGGCCGCGCACCGTCCCGCCACCTCGCGGACGAGGGCGGCCGGCAGCGGTTCGGGTGGGGTGTGGTGGTGCCAGACGGCGACGGCGGCCATGTCCACCATCACCTCGACGCGGGCCTCGGGGTGGGTGAGGGCGTCGTCCAGGTGCAGGGCGATTAGGTCGTGCAGGGTCTGGACCCGGGTCCCGGGGTGGGGGTCGGGTATCAGCCAGGCCACCACGGGGTCGTGTTCGCACGCGACGGCGAGGGTGTGCGCGACCGCCGGTACGTCGGCTGGTGTGGCCAGGCGGATCGGGATGGTCGTCATCGGGGGTTTCATGCTGGTGCTCCGGTCCCGGGGGAGGTGTCGGATAGCGGGAGGGGTCAGTGGGGTTTGCGGGCGGTGGTGGAGGCGAACTGGTAGCCGCGGACGAGCACGGCGGGGTCGGTCATGAGTTCGGCGAACCGGTCCAGGTCCTGGTGGGACAGGCCCTCGCGGAGGAGCTTGTGGTGCAGCTGGTGGGCGTTGTCGGCGAACAGGCGGCAACCCGCGCTGCCGCCGGTCCACGTCTGCGCGACCCACCGGGTGCGCGTCCGCTCGAAGCCGTTGCCGAGCAGAACGCCGGCGGTCTTGTCGCCCCAGTGCAGGTCGACGCCGTGGGCGGAGAGCACGTCGAGGATGGCGTGTACGACGTGGATGATCAGGTCGCTGTCGGCGCTGCGAGGTGCGTGGGCGACGACGGGGGCGTAGACGATCTCCCCGAGGACGAGCCATCCGCCGGGCCGCAGCGCGGTGATCATCTGGTTGAGCAGGGCGTGCCGGTTGGGCAGGTGCGCCAAGACGCAGCGGGCGGCGGCCACGTCGATGCTGCCGGGCGCGACGGAGAGCGGCTCGGCGCGCAGGTCGCGTTGGTAGACGTCCAGGACGTCGGTGGGGTCGAGCAGGCGGGTGTCGAGGTCAACGGCCATGACCTTCCCCGTCGGACCCACCAAGTCACACAGGTGGCGGGCGATGGAACCGGCTCCGGCGCCGACCTCCAGGGCGGTCTGCCCGGCGGTGATCTCCAGGCGGGCCAGTTCGTCGGTGGTGATCGGGTCGAGGATCTCCTGCAAGGGGTGCAGGTGGTAGATGTGGTTGCGGAACTGGTAACGGCTGCTACCGGTGGTCATCAGTGCGCTCCTTCGGTCGTGGACGGCCGGGTGTCGTGGGACAGGCAGGCCCGTGTGGGCAGACGCGAGCGGTGGGAGGTGACGGTGGTCGTCGGGGGGCGGTTCCTTGGTGAGCGCCTCGGGAAGGTGCTGGAAAACCCGCCGGTCAGTGCCCGGGGGTGCCGGTGCGTGAGTCGGGCGAGGGCCGCGGTCGTGGGACCGGTCCCAGTGGAGCGGCGGCGGCGATGTCTGCAACGAAGGCGTCGATCTGGCCGCGGGTGACGCCGGGCATGCAGATGATGTGGCTGGTGTCGCCATCGGCGGCGAGCAGCCATTTCTTGCGTACGGGTTCGGGTGGGGTGGGCAGGACGACGGTGAAGGCGTGGGGGTGCCGCCATGCGGGCCATCCGGCGGCGGTGAGCTGGTAGACCGTGTAGGCGGCGAGGGTCCGGGCTTCGCTGGCACGCCAGCGTTGTCCTTCGCGGCTGTGGGTGGCGATGGCGTGCCAGAGCAGTGCGGCGGCCAGGCCGCAGCGGGAACCGGTGATCGTGGTGTCGACGGTGTCGGTGTAGGCGACACGGTTGCCATCGGCGCGCACGCTGTCGCGGATGAGTACGGCCCCGCACGGCGTCGGCGTGCCGAGGAACTTGTGTCCCGACACCGTGATGCTGCCGATGCCGCCGGCGTCGTCGAAGCGCAGCCGGCCGTCGAGGGCGAGCGGGATACCGGACAGGGCCGCGTCGACGTGCAGGTGCCCGGCGACGCCGTGTTCGTCGAGGACGGCGCGGACGCGGATGTGGTCGTCTACTGCCTCGGTGAGGGTGGTGCCGGCGGTGGCCACCACGATGGCCGGCCACCGTCGGCGCTTGCGGACCTGCGCGGCCAGGTGCGCGTAGTCCATCTCCCCGTCCGGGCGGGCGTCGACGACCACGGCACGGGCCCCGAGGATCTCCACCACCTTGGGGACCGAGTAGTGCGCGGCGGTCGAGTAGTAGATCCGCGCGGTCGGATAGCGGCGGTGGGCGGCGTGCAGGGCGGACAGGTTGCCCTCGGTGCCGCCGGTGGTGACGTAACCCCACCGGTCGTCGGCGGGCATGGCCAGAAGGTCGGCGACCCAGGCAACGACGGCCCGCTCCAGTACCCGAGTGTGCGCGACCCCGCCCGGATCCTGTAGGTCGCCGATGTTGTTCCACAACCGCGTGCCGAGGCGGGCCATGACCCCGGTCTGGTCGAGGTCCACCGCCCCGGGAAAGCCGATGCTCGTCGCCGCCGCGGCGTCGGCCTCCCGCACGAGGTGGTCGAGGACGGCGGTGACGTCCACCGGCGCATGGTTGAGGTCCGCGGCGTCGGCGAGGCTCAGGGCCGGGGTGGTCACGCCGGCCGTCCGGCGAGCAGGTGGGTGGCGAGGACGGTGTTCAGCGTGATGAGCCGCCGCCACACCGCCCGGGTCTCGTCGTCGCCCCGCTCCGTGAGATCGGCGTAGGGGTTGTGGTAGGTGATGCGATCCGGGTCGAGGGGCTTGTTGCAGCGGATCCCGGTGTCACCGAGGCGGGCGTCGGGGTCGCGGTCGATGTGCAGGGCGGTGCCGTCGACCATCGCCGCGTAGCACTGGCCCTTCAGGTGGAAGGCCGACATGTAGCGGCCGCCGGCAGCCGCTTCGCGTAGCGTCGCGGCGACCTGGTACCAGCGGCCGCGATCGGAGTCGAGGGTGCTGACACCGACACCGACGTACGTGGCGCCGGCGGGCAGGGTCATGTCCCCGCCGTTGACCATCGAGCCCCGGGGCCCGAGGGGGCTCCAGGCACGCCCGAAGGTGGCGATGTTGTCCGCCGCGACGTCCGTCAGGTCGCCCAGCAGCCTGCGCAGGTCGTCGGAGTCCGGTGACTGCGGCCAGGTCCGGGTGGCGGTGTACAGCTTGTAGCCGTGCGGCTCGGCCACGGCGTCGCGGGTGAAGAACAGCAGCACGGCGTGTGGACTGACCGCGTCGCGCCGACCGAACGCCTGATCGGCCGCGATCAGGTGGCTGGTGTTGGCCCGCTTGCAGCGATACGCGATCTGCATCCGCAGATCAGCCTGACGGCGGCCCCCCGCCGACGGCCCGTCACCGACATGCCCGGGCCCACCAAGGGCCGGAGACTGACCCGCACCCGGGGGCGCGGGCGGGCGGACGGCGGTGGCCGGGGGCCGCTGGTGCTCGGCAGGAACCCGCGCAGCCCCGTACACCGGCGGTGGAACCTGAGCCACGGGCGTCTGCCGGCCGGCAGGCGGCACCACCGGCGGGTGAGCCGGCCGCCAGGCGGGATCCAGGGGATCAACACCGTAGTGCCCACCAGGTGAAGGCATCGAAGCGTACGTTCTGGTCATCGCTTCCGCCTCAGATCGAGATGCTCATCGGGTCGGGCACGGCGTGGGTTGCCGGGGTGCCACGGCCGATGCCGGCGTAGACCTCGGGACGCGACCGCCGCAGACCCACCGCCCAGACGCCACCGATGACAGCGGTGACGGCGAGGATCACGGGCAGCAGGAACGGATACCGCGACCCCGGCGCCGCACCGAGCAGCGAACCGACGTTGCCGACCATCAGGGCCAGCACCACCAACCCGCCGAACACACCCAGCACGGGCGCGAGCCGCCACTCCCACACCCCCGGCCGAAGCCCGCGCACGCTGGCCGGCGCCCGCAGCGCGGCCACCGACGCGGCCAGCAGCAGACACAGCAACCCCATCGCACCCAACGTCGACAGCCAGGTGAACATCACCGACGTCGGGTCAGCGCCGCCGAGCGCGAACACGCCCACCACCACCGCGGCGACACCGGTCTGCGTCAGCGACCCGCCACGCGGCGCACGAACCCGGATCCCGCCGCTGGCCCGCGCGAGACCGGCCGGCAGGACACCTTCGCGGGCCATCGCGAACACATACCGCGCGATCACCGCGTGGAACGCGAGCATGCAGGTGACGGCCGCGGCGGCCAGCATCAGCTCACCGAGAACACCCCACCCAGCGCCGAGACGGTCCAGGACCGAGAACGGCAACCCTCCCGCCGGATCGGCGGCCACCCCGGCAACGGACCCCGGGCCGACCGCCACCCCCATCGCCCACGCCGCGACCGCATACACCCCGCCCAGCACGAGCATGCCGCCGACCGTGGCCCGGCTGAGCGACCTACCGTCGATGGCCTCCTCCACGAACGAACCCACACCGTCGACGCCCATGAACGCCGCCACACAGAAGGCGACCGCGCCACCAAGACCGCCGACCGCCAACCCCGAAGGGTCGAAACCCTCCCAGGACAGCCCACCGTCCGCCGGCTGCCCGACTCCGCCTACCTCACTGGTAGCCCGCCAGCGGAAACGGCTCACACGAAGCCAGCCGCAGCCGCCCGGCAACTGCGGCATGTCGGCGTATCGCAGGCTCGCGACGCGGCCTGAACACCGCCGACACCTCTGCGGCGGGTGGTCGCCATCGGTGATGGCGGCCACCCATCGTCATTCAGACCCGGATCTGTAGGAGAGACTCAAGTTCCGGGATCCGTTCACTGCCGGCACTGGTGACAGCTCGAGCGAGTTCCGGCGGAAGGCCCGCCTGGCCAGCCAGACCATCGATGGTGACCCGCTGCTGGGCGAGGAGTTCGACAGCCTTGCCGAGCAGCGAGGGCTGTTCACGGGGGCCAAGGTCGCCGGGTTCGGGCAGACCCCACTGAGCGAGCAGGCTCATCCCGCGTCGATAGGTGTGATCACGGTATACGCCCAGTTCATGCCCCCGGTAGACGAGCGCCTTCAGGCTGATGCCCCAGCGGCGTTTCAGCTCGTTCAGTCGGTCGAAGTCGAGGCGGGCCGGCAGTTCGGCGGCCAGCACCGTGCTCGGAGCGAGGAAGTCGGAGGCGAATGTGGTCGCCTCCCGCTCCAGGATCTGACTACCGGGTTCGGCGTCGTGGTGCAGTAACAGGTGACCGAGTTCGTGGGCCGCGTCCATCCGGGAACGCGCTTTGTCGTTCTTGGCCGGGTTGAGGAACACGAACGGGCGCTGACCGTACCAGCGGGAGAAGGCGTCCACCCGTTCCGAGGCGTCGGGCAGGTCCAACACGATCACCCCATACGCCTCCAGCAGCCGCACCATGTGCGGGACCGGCCCGGTACCGAGGTCGAAGGCTTCCCGGGCCGCCAGCGCCGCCGCCCGGATGTCCTCGGCCTGCACCAGCTCGGGAAGATCGAGGTGCGGCAGGCGCAATGCCGGCAGCCGCAGGTGCCGGCCGATCACCTCGACGACCCGCCAGGCGACCTCGCCGAACGCCTCCGCTTGGTCCCGCTCGGCCTGGCTGGTCGCTCGCAGGCTACGGAAGTGCGCGTGCCCCGGGGTCGCCGGCACCGCGAAGCCGGAGGCGAAGAACTCCACCGGCATCGCCAGCGCCAACGCCAGCCGGGCCAGTACCGCCGGTGAGGGGCGGGCCTGACCCAGCTCGTACTGGCTGACCGCCGCCGCCGTCACCCCGATCTGTCTGGCGAGTTCGTTCTTGCGCATCCGCCGCCACCGACGCGCCAGGCCCAACGCGTGTGCCTCAAACCCGGCAGCCGCCACGGCGGCGGGCACCGGCGGCCGTGAACCGCCGCTCACGCCAGCCGGCCGGCAGCCCCGCCAGCGGCCCGTCCCGGCCCGCGGAGGGTCTCCAGCGACAACTCAGGGATCACCAGCTCGTCGTGCCGCTGCCCCGGCACACCATCGACGACCGGCAACGGCAGTACCGGGATGGCCGCGTCACCGAACCAGAGCCGTACGTCGAACCAAGGCGAACCGCCGTCACGGTTGTCCCGGGGCAGACCGATGTACGCGGTCGCCTCCCCGGTGCCGAGGTCGCCGGTGTGCGCGACCCGCACGTGCCGCTTCGGCGGCACCACGCCGGTGAACACCTCGGGGAACTGTTCCGCGTCGTCGAACGCCAACTGCCCGTCCCGGCTGTTCTCCACCGCACCGCCGAGCCGGGCATCGCTGCCCTCCCAGCGGATGGACTCGATGCCGCCCTGCAACGAGTACAACCGGACCACGTAGCCGGCGCAGAGGACCTCCAGCGAGTTGTCCTCCAGCCGCACCCGTATGCCGTCAGCGCCGCCCAAGGTGGCCTTGCCCAGGTTCGTCAGGTTCCGCCACACGGTCGTGCCAAAACTCATCGCGTCGTCGCCGAGTTCCGGTTCGTGCCGGTCAGCAGCGCGCCGGTAGACCTGCCGGATCAACCCGCCCAGCGGCTCCAGCACGCCCCGCTCACCCAGCACCAGCATCGCATCGTCCAGCAGACCCATGCCGGAAAACCTAGCCCATCCCACAGTTGATGTTGCAGAAGTCAAGCGGTCGACACGCCACCGACACGAGTGTCCGCTCATCAAGGCTGATGTT
Organism: Micromonospora sp. NPDC050187; assembly: GCF_044459745.1. Taxonomy (NCBI): domain Bacteria; kingdom Bacillati; phylum Actinomycetota; class Actinomycetes; order Micromonosporales; family Micromonosporaceae; genus Micromonospora; species Micromonospora sp. NPDC050187. Next base: position 198,509 of record NZ_JBITJH010000012.1, on the reverse strand, counting down.
CGCTATACGTGTCCCTGGACAGGGCATGAATGTCGACGGCGTTCGACAACGTCCCACTAGCTCCCCCGAACTGTGGGAGCTGGCCATCCTGCTGGCCGGTTGCACCACCGTCTCGACAGGGAGTTTGTTGCGCTCCAGCCCGGCGAGCAGCCCAGCCTCTCGCTGCTGCAGCAGAGCAGGCACGTCGCCTGCCCAGCGCTGGCGCTGGGCAGGCGACGTAGTCACCACGTCTTCGACGTACTCGCCCTCAACGGTGAACTGGCAAGCGGTCGAGTTTGATCGTCCAACGACGGCCACTCCGCCGACGTGCCCGATGCACCAGTTCGTACAGAGGCACTATCTTGAGCTACCGGACAGCGGCGAGTTTCTCGGAGAGCTTCAGCCTTGCTGGTGCAAGAAAGTGCGACCTCTCGCTGGCTCGATCTACTGCAGTTAGCAAGAGGCGCCCCCTTGAAGTACTGACCGCGCTACCAAGCATGGCGGAGGAGGTTGCGCTGGGTAGTCAAGGCGGCCTGCCGCTGCCGGCGATCAACTGGCACCCCCTAGGCGCGTTCCATCGTTCCCAGTAGTTCGGTAGGCTGACCGTCGAAACTGCGGCCGACTTTCGGCGCATGACCGTGCAGTTTCTCGGACCCGAGTGAAGAGGCGGAGGCCGGCATATGTCTGCGGCGAGGCGCAGGGCTGTGGTGCTACTCAGCGGAGGACTAGACTCCGCCACGGTTCTCGCAATGGCGGTACACGAGGGGTACGAAACGTACGCGCTGAGCTTCCGCTACGGCCAGCGGCACACGGTGGAACTCGAAGCCGCGAGCCGTGTAGCCGCGAACCTTGGAGCAGTCAAGCATGTCGTCGCTGACATCGATCTGCGCGTCTTCGGTGGCTCGGCGCTGACTGACGATGCTCTTGCCGTACCGCACCATGACAGCGCCGACGACCTCGATAGCGACATCCCGATCACCTACGTGCCCGCCCGGAACACGATCTTCTTGTCCTTTGCGCTGGCGTGGGCAGAGACCCTGGATGCCTCGGATGTGTTCATCGGCGTCAGCGCACTGGACTGCAGCGGCTACCCCGACTGCCGCCCGGAGTACATCGCCGCCTACGAGCAGATGGCCAACCTTGCCACCAAGGCCGGCGTGGAGGGTCGCCAACGGCTGCGTATCCACACGCCGCTGATCCAACTGACCAAGGCCGAGACGATTCGCCAAGGTCTGGAGTTGGGCGTGGATTACGCCTGGACGCACAGTTGCTATGACCCGGTCGATGGGCGGGCATGCGGAACCTGCGACTCCTGCCTGTTGCGCGGTCGCGGCTTCGCGGAACTCGGCCGCACCGACCCCGCGCTGGTCGCGGCGGCTGGGTGAGGTCGGTGTACCGCGTTAAGGAGATCTTTTACACGTTGCAGGGTGAGGGAACCCATGCGGGCCGGCCCGCGGTGTTTTGCCGGTTCACCAGCTGCAACCTGTGGACCGGGCGTGAGTCGGACAGGCATCGCGCCATCTGCCGATTCTGCGATACCGATTTCGTTGGCACGGATGGCCCGGGTGGGAGTCGTTTCCGGTCTGCGGCTGATCTGGCCACGGCCGTAGCCAAGACCTGGCAGGGGAAATCCCATCCTCGCCGCCGCCCCTATGTCGTCTGCACTGGCGGTAAACCGCTGCTGCAACTGGACGATGCCGCTGTGCAGGCCCTCCACGCCGAGGGCTTTACGGTCGCGGTCGAGACAAACGGCACTCGGCCAGCGCCGGCCGGGCTTGACTGGGTCTGCGTCAGCCCCAAGTCCGGCGCGGACCTCGTGCTTACCCGCGGCCATGACCTCAAGTTGGTCTACCCGCAGGTCGGCGCTGAACCGCAACTATTCGAAGACCTTGCCTTCGAGCACTTTCTGCTGCAGCCCATGGATGGCCCTGACAGGGCGGCTAACACCGAGGCTGCGGTGCGGTATTGCCTTGACCATCCGCAGTGGCAACTGAGTCTGCAGACGCACAAGTACATAGGGATTGCCTGATGGAGATCTTCCGAGAGTTCACCTTCGAAGCCGCGCACCGACTGCCGAACGTGCCAGTTGGGCACAAGTGCGCCCGTCTACACGGTCACTCCTACCGGGTTCAAGTCCATGTCCACGGCGACGTCGACCCTCAAGCGGGCTGGGTTATGGACTTCGGCGAGCTCAAGAAGGCGGTCCAACCGCTCCTCGACCAACTTGACCACCAGTACCTCAACGAGGTGCCCGGCCTGGAGAATCCCACCAGCGAAGTACTGGCCCGATGGATCTGGGACCGACTGATCGATCAGGTTCCCCTGTCGACCGTCATGGTTCAAGAAACGTGCACCTCCGGCTGCGTCTATCGAGGAGAGCTGTGATGCTTCCCGACGTCCAGGCACTACCCGATCAGCGGGGGGTTGCCCTTGATGAGGTCGGCATCGAAGGGCTGCGCTACCCGCTTCTGATCGCTGACGGCCAAGGGGCCAAACGCGAAACTGTCGCCACCATCGACATGTCGGTCCCCCTCTCCGCCGAGGTCAAAGGCGCCCATCTGAGCCGATTTGTGGAAGTGCTGCACGCCTGGCGAGACGAGGTCGCGCCGGCCAGTGCCCTGCGCCTGGTGGAAGACCTTCGTATGCGTATGGGCAGCAGCAGCGCCCGCGTTCACCTCACCTTCGCTTACTTCTTGGAGCGGCAGGCCCCGGTCACCGGCGCGCGATCCTTCAGCGAATACCAGTGCGCATTGACCGCCAGCGTGAGCGCAGCCGATCCGGTCTTGACGCTGCAGGCCCGCGTGCCCGTGACAAGCGTATGTCCCTGCAGCAAGGCCATCAGTGATCGAGGGGCGCACAACCAGCGCGGCTACGTAACCATCGAAGTTCATCCGGTCGACCCGGAAGGTCTGTGGTTCGACGACCTCATCGAGGTCGCCGAGGCTGCGGCGTCCTCACCGGTCTACGCGCTGCTCAAGCGGCCGGACGAGCGTCATGTCACTATGGCCGGCTACGACAATCCGGTATTTGTAGAAGATATGACCCGCCACGTTGCCATGACATTGCGCGATGACCCTCGTGTGACGCGATTCCGGGTGCGCGTGATCAATGACGAGAGCATCCACAACCACGCCGCATTCGCGCGGCTCGAGTGGACCGACCCTGCGGCTGGCGGCGACGCGTAATGTCGAGATCCGACATCGCCGGCCGCCCCGTGCACCTTGTGGTCACCTGCGCCAACCGCAAGACCCGCATCGTGCCCGATCACCTGCGACTTGGCAGTCTGCACGACCAACTACCCGGGAAACGCTTCGCCGCTTGGGCGCACCGGCTGTCCACCTGCAACACGGAGCGAGTCGCCGCCATCGATCTGTATGCCGGTGAACACTGGCAGATCGCTCGTCGTCTTCCTGCCAGCCTGCAGCGGGCGGCAAAGCTGTGGGTGTGCTCCGCTGGCTACGGGCTGATCACCGCCGATGCGCCGATCGCCCCCTATGCAGCCACCTTTACGGCAGGGGAGGCCGATGCCGCCGGATCCTCGTCGTCCGCCATGCGCGACTGGTGGAGCAGACTCAACCGTTGGAACGGCCCCGACATCCATGCCCCTCGCTCCTTCACAACGCTGGCTCGCCAGAATCCCCACGCGGCTGTCATCGCGGTGCTGTCCGAGGCCTACCTACGCGCCTGCGCCGACGACCTGCGCCAAGCCGCCCGCTGCCTGGCCAGCCGCGAACAGTTGGCCATCATCGGCCCGCCCGGGCGCTGCTCGGGTATCGACGACCTCATCGTGCCGGTCACGGCCACACTTCGGCCAGTGGTCGGTGGCAGCATGCAAGCGCTCAATGTTCGCGCCGCCGCCCACCTGCTCACCGCAGCAGCCGACGACCTTTCCCACACCAACCTGCGCAAACTCGCCGAACAAGCCACCGCGACTGCGCCGCCTGACCCCAGCCGGCGGCCCAACGGGCAAAAGCTCAGCGACAAAGCCCTGCGCGACTTCATCCGCGGCCAACTCACCAACGGGCCCGTCACCGCGACCAGTCTGCTGCGCCAACTACGTCAGTCCGGGCAGTCCTGCGAGCAGTCCCGGTTCCATGCCCTGTTCGCCGACGTCGCGGCCAAGGTGACCCGCTGATGCCCGCCGTCCCCTCCGTCAAGAACATCATCCGCCGGGCGCTGCGGATCGACCAAAACAGCACCTATCCCTTCTTCATGTTCGCGTTACGCGCCGACGAGGTCCTGCAAATCGCCGACATCTCCCGAGTAAGCCGCGACGAGGCCGGCAACCTCATCGGCTACCAGCGCCCCGAGGTACGCCGGCACGTCGAGGAGATCATCGACTATCTCAACACCGACGGCGCGCTGTTCCCGAACCCGATTATCCTCGCGCTGTCCTCGCGCGCGAAGTTCGAGTCCAGCCGCGGCCCTGGCGCCGGCGACGGTCTGGCCACCGCCGGCAAGCTGACTATCCCACTACCGGCACAGGGCAAGCCGAAGCCAGCTTGGATAGTTGATGGCCAGCAGCGCGCCCTCGCCCTGACGCGGGCCCAACGCCGCGGCTTCCCGGTCCCCGTCACTGCCTTCGTCGCCGACAGCGTTACCCTCCAGCGCGACCAGTTCCTTCGCGTCAATAACACCCGACCCTTGCCGCGCGGGCTCGTCACCGAACTACTGCCCGAGGTCGACAGCCCATTGCCCCCTCGTCTAGCAATCCGCAAAGCGCCCGCCGCTCTGTGTGACGTCCTCAACACCGATCCAAACTCGCCCATGCACGGGCTGATCAAACGGGCCTCCACGAGCCGGGAACAGACGCCCCACGCGGTGATCACCGACACCGTGGTGGTGAACATGCTCAATGAGAGCTTGACCTCATCATCAGGCTGCCTGTTCCCGTACCGCGACGTCAGTCGCAACGAGACGGACTTCGAAGCGATCCTGCAGGCCTTGTACGTCTACTGGGCCGCAGTGCGCGACACCTTTCCCGACGCCTGGGGACTGCCGGCCACCAAGAGCCGCCTCATGCATGGTGCCGGGATTCGCTCGATGGGCCGGCTGATGGACCGCATTCTGGGCGCCGTCGATCCCCGCAGCCCCAACGCACCGGAGGCTATCCGCCAACACCTTGCCCTTATCGCACCGCGCTGTCATTGGACCGCTGGCGTCTGGGACGACCTAGGCCTGCGCTGGAACGAAATCGAAAACATGCACCGGCACATTCAAGAACTATCCAATTACCTCATCCGCCTTTACCACAACACCCGGGCAGAACTGTCGTGAGATTCTTCTTTCCTGACAGCCAGGACCAGGTCGACCCAGGCTTCGACTTCGTCACTGAAGAACGCGACCCGTTCCGCGTCCGGCAACGCGACGACTTATACGCCCACGAGATACTCACCCAAGCCCCCTTCGACGGGCTGTTGGTCTCGAAATCCATCGTCGATGGCAAGGCCGGTGGAGGCACCGGGAAGTACACCGCCGCGCAACGCCACCGCCTTTACCGCGAGGGTGCCCGACGCTTCTTCCGACTCGACCGGGGCCACACACCGCTGAAGATCATGGGCGACTGTGGAGCGTTCTCATACGTCGCAGAGGAGTACCCGCCCTACAGTGTCGATGAGGTCATCGACTTCTACGATGGCTGCGGATTCCACTACGGCATCGCCGTCGACCACGTCATCTTTCAATACGAGCCCACGGCAACCCGCAACGACGAGCGCGCCGCCGAGTGGGTACGCCGCCAGGAGATCACCCTTGCGCTGGCTGCGGATTTCTGGCAGCGCTGCAAATCACGCCGAGTCTGCTTCGCCCCCCTCGGCGTGGCCCAAGGCTGGAGCCCACAGTCCTACGCCGACGCGGTCGTCGCCCTGCAACGCATCGGCTATCAACGCATCGCGCTCGGGGGCATGGTCCCCCTCAAGACCCCGGAGATCCTGGCATGTCTCGCCGCGATCGACCAGGTCCGTGAGCCCACCACGCAACTGCACCTGCTGGGCATCAGCCGCTGCGACGACGTGCCTACCTTCGCCACCCACGGCGTCACCAGCTTCGACAGCACCTCACCGTTCCGTCAAGCATTCAAGGACGACCGCGACAACTACTACACACCCACCGGCACCTACGTCGCCCTGCGCGTACCGCAGGTCGGTGGCAACCCCAAGCTCAAGGCCCGCATCCGCTCCGGCGAGATCAGCCAAGCCCAAGCACTGGCCCTGGAACGCACTGCACTGACCCGGCTCCGCCAGTACGACGCCGACGAGATCGACGTCGACCCGGCAATCCAAGCACTCGTCGACTACAGCGCCGTCTGGGACGGCAAGTCCGACCGCAGCGCGCAGTATCGTGCAACCCTGACGGACCGGCCCTGGCGGGACTGCCCCTGTGACCTGTGCAGGGCGATCGGCATCGAAGTTCTGATCTTCAGAGGCACCGAACGCAACAAACGGCGAGGCTTTCACAACCTGTACGTGTTCGAACAGCGACTGCGCGCACAACGAGAAAGGACTCCCGCGTGACCCCGACCCGGCGTGACCTCCCCGCAGGCACCACCCCCGAGCTCCGGCTGCCCGCGCTGAAGATCCAGCAGGGTCGCGGACGCAGCCTCTACACACTCGCGATGGACGGCAAGCTCGTCCCGCAGGTCGCCACCGTCTCGCGTATCCGACGCGACGAGACGACCGAGCTGCACGGCTACCAGCGACCCGAGATCCTAGCCCACGTTGCGGCTATCCGCCGGTACATTGAAACCGACGACAGCCCACTGTTGCCCAACGCCATCGTCATCGCCTTCGACGAGCGCGTACGCTTCGAACCAAACCCCACCACTGCCGCTGGCCCCAGCTACGTCGAGACGGGAACCTTGGTCATCCCGCTCATCGACGGACCGGAACACAACCGGCCAGGGTTCATCGTCGACGGCCAACAGCGCTGCGCCGCCATCCGCGACGCCAACATCGACGCGTTCCCAGTGAGCATCAGCGCCTTCATCGCCAACGACACCGCCGACCAGCGCTCCCAGTTCATCCTGGTCAACTCCACCAAGGCACTCCCCAAGGGCCTCATCCACGAGTTGCTGCCAGGCGCCTCTGGTGCGCTACCCACTCCGTTGCGGGTCCGCCAACTACCCGCCACCCTGCTCGAGAAGCTGAACTTCGATGAGCTGCGGTCCCCGCTCTACCGGATGATCCAAATGCCCACCAACCCAGGCGGCCACATCAAAGACAACTCGGTATTACGGATGTTAGAGAACAGCCTGTCCGACGGAGCTCTTTATCGATTTCGCAACGACGAAGCGCTGCCGTACACCGGCGAGATGTTCACCCTGCTCTGCAACTTCTGGGCGGCAGTGAAGCAGGTCTTCCCTGATGCGTGGAACAAGCCTCCCCGCAGGTCACGTCTGATGCACGGTGCCGGGATCATCAGCATGGGCTACCTCATGGACGCGATCAGCCACGCCCGCGACGACGGCAACGGCATCATTGAGTCGGACGAGTTCGTCGCCGACCTTAAGGTAATCGCTGACGACTGCCACTGGACCGAGGGCGAATGGGTCTTTAGCGATGGCGTCGTGCGGAAGTGGAACGACATCCAGAACACTCCCCGAGACATCCAGCGTGTCGCAGACCTCCTGCAGAATCGCTATCGGTCCAGTCAGGTTACGCGAGGACGATAGCCGTGGCTGTATGAGGCTCGTGCGGGCCCCGGGCCGGACCATAAGCCGTAACGCGGTCCATCCGCCTGCGCGACTTCTGGGAGGCAGTTGCCGAAGTGTTCCCCGATGCGTTGGGGAAGGGGGTACCGGCACAGCCTCCGCGCTGTGCCGTTCCCACGTCGCAGTCGCTGACACGGCGAACGCCAACAGGTCGGTCACACGGAGGCGGCGGCGGACGGGCCGCCGCCGGCTGCGTGCTGGTCGCGAAGCCACGTTTCGGCAGCTTCGATCATGGACGTCGAACCCTTGCCCGCCGCGTACCGGATGGGCATTCCAGCGCGCTCTGCCTTGAGCGCGTTGGTCGCGGCGTGGGTCGCGGCGCGGTCCATCACGATAAACACGTCCGCCGAACGGGCTGCAGCACGCAGCCCTTCGGTTGCCACGTGATCGGCGCAGATGACCACGTCAAGACCCGGGTGGCGTTCGCGGAGAATCCGTGCGGTACGGTCGAGGGCCTGTTCCTGCAGCGAGTACAGGGCAACACGGGTGCCAGGACGTACGGACGGTTCCTGCTCGTGGACTGCTGGCGACGGCGCTGGGACGTCGAGGGCAAGGTCGAACGACGGGGCCAGGTCAACCGCCACGGCGAGCGCAGCCGACGGTACCCGGGCGGCATTGTGCGGTCCAATGCGCGACAGCATCGGGGCGGCGAAGGTGTTGAGGTTGCAGGCGGCCTCAGGGCGGTGCGCGAGGAACTGTTCGAGCAGATCCAGGCCGGTCGGTAAATCGGCGTTGGCGAGAAACGGGTCCCAGCCGGCCCGAACGAGTTCAACGACCTCCTCGTATGCCTGCACGCTGAGGCCCATTTCAACCAGATCACCGACGAGTTGCACGATTCGACCGGCGCGATGCCGGTCGCCGCTGTTGTCGTGGTAGGCCCAGAGCTCGAGGACCCGATGGCTGAGGCTACGAACGTCGTCGATCGGGGCGTCACTGGTTTTGAGGTCGCGGACCAGATCGATGCAGACATCGATCCCCGGGGATAGCCGTTCGGGCCCAACGCCGTCCATTGCCTGCAGGATCGCCCGGCATACGGCGTCGGTGCCCCCTGGTGCCCGCAGTTCGGCGACGCCACTGCGTTCGATGGACGACCGCAGGTACTCCAATTGTTGCGGGCTGGTTGAATCTGAGAACAGACGGGCCAGCCTGTCGGGCAGCGGGGCAGACTCGAGCGGGCGCTCCGGTCGCCAGGAGCCGAGTGCACCGCGGATGGCGTCCTCGCCGTGCTCGGTTCGGTGCCGTTCAAGGAGCGTAACGGCCTTCGCGGTGAAGGTGTGGGTAATCGCCTCCACGACGGCCGGGAGATCGGCGCGGTCGGTCGGAAGAAGGGTCAGCAGGTCGATCGCGGCGTCGAAGCGCCCGGCTTCAATGGCCTGCCTGGCCCGTTTCCGCAGGTCGTCGACGGCTTCAGTGGTCTCTTCTACCCCACGGACTGGGTTACTCGTTGCGGTGTGGAGTAGGGCGGCGATGCCAGGATCGCTGGTCCAGCCGGCTTCGGCGAGCCGCTCCCGCAGTCGGTCGGGCGACTCGTCGGCGGCGAGCGCCCACAACGTGTAATAGCGTGCGCCGGCAACCGACCGGATCGCGGACACCGAGTCGATGAGACCGTTGAAGCGCGTGGCGATCGGGGCGAACGTCGCGAGATCCGGCGGGTCCGCCAACTTGGACGTCGCGAGACGTGCGAGTGCGTCGGAGGCCAGGATCGGGCGGGGAAGCCGTAGCAGCGTGTCCAGTTCGGGATGCTGCTCGAGTTCGTCCCATCGGTCGAACGCGGCGAGCAGTTGGATCTGCAGGAAGAGTCGGTTTGCTTGCGACAGTCGATGGTCCGCGGCCAGGACCTCATAGGCGGCTTGAGCGGCGTGTTCCGCACGTGCAGCGCAGGCATCGGTCAGGTCGCCGATGAGGCGTCCGATGGGCAGGGCAATGCGCGCCTGCCGCCGTGGCGCTGACCTTAACGATGCGAGCAGCGTCTGCACCGATTCGCGCACCCAATTACGGGCTGCTGCTTGTCTGCCAACGCGGAAGCGATAGACGTAACGGCTGTCGCCCGTGAAGGCAACGGCGGCCTGCTCCAGTGGGTCAGAGCCGTTGCTGGTAGCCAGGCTTCGCCCGTCGAAGTCGGTCCAGGTTCGCCCGACGTGCGACTGCAGCAGTTCCCGGAGGGTGCGGGCCTGATCCGAGGTGAACGCCAAGGCGAAGTAATGGGTGCTTCCGTCGATGCGGGCAGGCAGCACCACCGGCTTCGGAGGGTCCTCGGCGATGAGGGCGTCGGCGGTCGCGACGACCTCGTCAAGCGCGGCTATTCCGCTGCCAGGGCGGAGGGAATTAGGCGGTCCGAAGAACGAGTCGCGAAACGATGGCCACCGTTGCAGCACGGTCAGCGCGGCGACGGGCTCGCTCATGCGAACAGGCTCATCAGTTCAGTGGTGACGGTTGCGACGTGCACCGGGTCCGTAGAAACGGTCACCAGTTCGCCATTCATCTCGACTCCGCGGTATGTCAGGTTCATGGATCCGTGGATGATCCAGTCGTCGCCACCGATCGCCTTCTCGTGGTCGAGCACGGTGCCCGGTACGTGCACCGATTGCCGCGGATGGAACTGAGCTTCGGTGCCGTCCCGCCGCGCCACGTCGCTAAGGCGTTTTACATAGGCCGTCTCGGCCGGGCCTGGACCGCAATGGAGGTAGACGCTGGTCTGCTGGGCGAGAAGGGTCCGCAGGATCGCCGACAGTCGAATGACTCGGGCACCCCACATATTGTCCAAGACGTTGAAACGACCGCCTCGGTTGTCCAGCAGCGGCACGTCCGTGATCCACGGTGAGGCGATCAACAGCCGGCGTCCTGGCGCTAAGAGTTCACTAACCAGCAGTCCCTGGAGGGCTTCGCTGATGAGCCGGTGCGGACGAGCCGCGAGTCGGTGGATGTGACGGGTGCTCATTGAGGTGCCTCTTCCAGCGACACGTCCACGGCCAACGTTCCGTCGCGACGCAAAGCGGCTTCGACGTGCGGGTGTACGTGAAGCCATCCCATGTCGACCGGATTGGTGACGAGGTACTGGAGGGCGTGCTTGATGCGGGTGCGGTCGTCGCTGCCGGAAACCAGTTGGCAGCGTCCTGATGCCGCGATGTGTTCGGTGAGTCGGTGGACCCAATCGGCATCGTCGACGTCGACCTCGTCGATCGGGTCGGGCAGTGCATCAAGCACGAGGGTCCGTTCAGTCTGCGGGGCTTCGGTGACGAAGCGGTTCGATGCTACGAGTGATTGCGCGCGGCGGGCCTCGGCGGTTGGCCACAGCAGTCCTTGCAGTACGGACTGCGCCCATTTCTCACTTTCGCCCGCGCCTTCAGGAATCGCTTTGACGAGCGCAGCCACGATGTTGGGATCGGCAGCAAGGGCTATGCAGATGCTGCGGTGATCGATCGCGAAGCCGGCGCGGACCTCGATGTCCTTCCAGGCATTGAGGCATTCTCGGATGAGATTGTCGGATTCTGGCCCGGACCTCGCCCGGAATACGCGGCTGGCCAAGGTAGTTACGGTGACGTGGGCTGGGCTCACGCCGTGGTTCGTGAGGGCTCCGAGCAAGTCCTGCCAAGCGTGGAGCCGTTCATTTGCAGCGGTGCGGAATCTCTGCGCGGCGTCGGCGATCTCGGGTTCCGTGGTGAGCAATGTCAACGTGTGGCGCAGTGACCGGTCGACGTCCTCTAGGTCAGATGGCTGGAGGGCTGCGACCACGAGGTAGTCGAACCGCCGCGGGTCGTCGCTGATGCGGGAACTGAGGGTTTCGATCATGCCGCCACCCCCGATCATGGCGTCGCTGAGCACAAAGGTGGCGGTGGGGCCGTCACCGATCGGGTCGACATCGATGACGGTGTCGAGGTCGGCGTCGAAGTCAGGGCAAAGTTCCTGGGCGGCGGCTTGCCAGGCGGCGGCCATGGTCTGCACGAAGCGGGTTCGCAGCCAGGGCAGCCAATCGTCGTCCGGTTCCGCTGTCAGGCGGCCGACGGTTTCGGCGATAGCCTGCGCGATTGGCCCATCGGTCAACGCGTCGAGGAGCTGTTGCTGGCGTGGGCCTAGGCCATGATTCGTTGGATCGGCTTCATCGTCGGAGTCATTGTCTAGTCCGATGACGCCGTCGCGGAGCAGGTCGGTGACTAATTGTCGCCACTGGGCGGACGGCAATGCTGATAATTGGGCCGGCTCGGTGTTGTCGCGTACGGCCGAAGCGGCAGCGGCGACGATCGACTCGGCGAGGTTGCGGGCAAGGAAGGGATCGACTGCAAGCGCGTGTAGCCGCTCGCGGAGTTGGTCGACGAAGAAGTCTCGTCGGAGTTGGCGGAGCCGTTGCGGCGAGCGGTGAAGTTCGAACGATGGCAGTGTCTGCGGCACGGTGATCGTGACGATCTGGGCGTCGACGGCAGCGTCGTAGCCGACGGCTGCCGGTTGACCGTGCCACGTGAAGCTGTTGTTCAGTTGCTGGCGGCCTCCGCCTCGCCGTGCGAGGTTGGCCGATGTGTGCGTCGCGTACCGCCAGGACTGAAGAGCTCCGCGGGCGGTGTGGAGATAGGCCTGTACGGAGACGACGTTGCCGACAAGTGGGCCGGACCGTGGGCGGACGAGCATGAGGCCATCGTTCGGTTGTCGCCAGCGCACATGCCAGTGCAGGCGGCCAATCGACGATGGCTGCACCTCGGGTGGCGGAACTTGTGGCGCGGTGATTAGGGGGCGCACCAGTGGAAGTGGCCCGCTGTCGCCGGCCACCTCGCCGATAACCACACCGTCGTAGGCAAGTCCCTCTTCCAGGGCGACCGAGGCTCCATCGTCGGCTGGCTCGATCCAGAGCCCGCGGCCTCGCTCAACGGCCCACCGCATGGTCACTTTGCCAGGCGCTAGTTCATTCAGGGCCATCTGCACGGCGATCGACTCGTTGGCCGCCTCGTCGTAGCCGGGCGGCGCGATGATCGCTACTTCAGGCAGACACAGGTCGCTGAACAGCGCTTTGGGGATGAACTCCGGTAGGGGTGAATCATTCACCCACTCTTCGCGCTCAGCAACTGAGTCGCCGTCCACGTATGCGGCCCAGCGGCTCACAAGCCGACGCCGAGCAGTGGGCACCGCGTCGAGTAACAGTGATCGGGGCTGCTCCCAGCACACCGATTCTAGTTCATCCGGGCTCAACTGCAGCGATGCCCCGACGAAGGTCATCAAATCTTGCCGTTCGGGTCCACCGTTCATGACCCGAGTGAGTAACTGGGCCACCTCGTCGCGAAGGTCCGCAACCGTGGCATCCGGCTGAGTGAACACTATGCGGGTGTTCCGGTCACTGGCTCGGGCCGCCACGCCCAACTTGTAAGCGACCCAGTCGATCATGCACAAAGCCGCTTGCATTTTACGCACGGACTGATTGCCCATAGGCAGGCGCTTCGCTGGCAGATTTGGGGAAAGTAACGTTTCGTAGTCCTGGTAGGCAGTGCGGTCGCGCCCGAAATCTGACAACACTACAACGGTCCATGGCCGCTGCCTTTGGGTACGACCGGCCCGGCCCCGCCGTTGCAGGAATGAGGCGACGTCTCGTGGGGCCTTGTGTTGCAGGACCGCGCCGACGGCGGGGTCGTCGAACCCGACTTCGAGCGATGACGTGGTCACGACGATGTCCGCGCCGGCGCGGACGCCGGTATCCTGCGACGACGTTCGACCGATCGTCAGGCTCCGAGGGCCGAAGCCGAGCAGTTCGGACATCCACCAGTGCTGGCCGTCGGCGTCTCGACGGTCCCAGTCGGTTACCGGACCCGTGCCCTGCACGGTCTGCATCATGCGAAGAGCGGCTAGGGCGACGGCGCCGCGTCGTGCGTTGCCGGTTTCGGTGAGCCCCTCGGCGGATTGCATCTGGCGATAGAGTCGGTTGACCAGGTCGAGCTTGTCGCAGAACGCGAACACGCGGCTGCCGTAGGCGCCCAGCGGAGTCGGGTTCAGGTCCAAGGTCCGACGCAACAGCATAAGTGTTTGAATCGTGGTGGACAGCAGGGCGGTCTGCTGGGACGGGTCGCCCCGCAATACAGCCTGGTACTCCCGCCCGCGCAACTCCAGGTCACCTTGGTCAGGTTCGACCGTCACCACTGTGCCGTCCGCCAGACCGCACAACTGTTCAAAGAAGCGGTCGGCGTTTGACAGCGTCGCGCTCAGGCCGACCCAGGTGGTCGGCCGGTTGAGTAAATGGCGCCATCTTCTAAGCAGGTATGCGACCTGTGCGCCATTCGTGCCGTCGTAGGTATGTACTTCGTCGAGCAAGACCAGCGCGGGCCTGGTTCGCGCCTTCGGCCCGACCCCGAAGACATGCATGCTCCAGCCGTCGCTGAGGGAGCGGTTGAGCATTTCAGTCGTGGTGAACAGCAGATCGGGTGGGCGATTACGCATGGTCGCGCGGGTCAGGGCTAGCTCGTCGTCGCCGACCACCCCGCCGCAGGTTGTGCAGGTCAGTCGCTCGTTTCGTCGCGGTCGCGGGACGCCGTAGTCCGAAAACAGCCAAACCAAGTCACCTCCGCAACGGTCGCCCTGGCGTCCCATCACTGGGCATGTCAGGAACGGGCAGACCCAGCCGCGAGATGCTCGACCCCATGCCCCGTTGGGTGCCGCTTTTGGCGCTTCTTTGGAAGTGCCATTCGGGCTGTTGCCGAAGTACGCGCCAATCCGAATCTGGCGACCGCCTGCCTTACGCAGGCGTCGAGTCTCGTCAAGCGCTGAGGCTAGTTGGTCTTTGAGAAGTTCGTTGCGTGGGTAGATCGCGACGACTCCGACGCCATGCGTGGATGCTGGTCGAGTCGCGAGGTGGATCAGTGCAGGCAGGTAGAAGGCAAGCGTCTTACCGCTTCCGGTGCCGGCGCTGACGATCACACCGCGGTCACGTTTAGTCATCGCAGCTAATACGCCGGTGGTGGATTGGAGTTGAAACTCGGACAATTTTCGAGGGTCGTACTGGCCGTTTGCGTCGGGTGCCCCGTCGAGGATCAGGCGGGCAGTTTCGACCTGAGCGCTGGAAAGCTGGGCGCTGGTCAGCCGCGCCGTGACCGCGTCGGTGTCGAGGTTGCGACAAGGGAATCGCCGCGGTTCGTGCCGGAAGCGGAAGTCGGCGACCAAACTGGGGGCGGCCTGCCATGGACGGCCAGGGAAAAGTTGGCGTAGGTGCGCCATTAACCGCATGGTTTCGGCCATGCGCGTGCGATACTCCTTCGGCCATCGCCGGTCCAGTTCGAACACCAGGTTATGTTGCAGCAGTTGTTCGAGGATGTCATGAGGATCGTGGGTAGGTGCTGCTGCGCCGATGGTCTGGATCAGTTGATCCTGGGTCCAACTCTCTTCCGTCAGGCCCCAGGCCAGATGGCGTGCCTCGATGTCCTCTAGGGTGTCAAGCACACCTAGGAGGGTTTTAATGGGGTCACTCACCACTTGCGAACCCCGTATCCGTCCCCGCGACCGTCCGTGTCCAGCCAGTCGCGTACGGCTGCGGTCACGAGGGACCATGGTGCTCCGCCATCGCTGGCTGCCGCCCCGATGAACGTTGCGATCTCGGGCGGTAGGTTCGCCAGGCGTCGGGTGAGTTCGTGTTGGATGTCTTCCCAGTCTGCCGCGTGTTGCCGCCAGCTATCGACGGCTGCCGGAAGCTGTTCGATCGGGCCGGTGAAGGGTCGCGACCACGCCGACCGGATCCGTGAGATGCGTACCTGCAGTGACTCGCTACCTGGCATTGCGGCGATTGACTGATCGAGACCTTCGGGTCGGAGGCGTTTCTGTTCGGCGTTGCCGGCCCTTTGCAGGGATTGCTCGAGACTTTTGGCGATGGTTTCGGCCGAGCGGAGGGAATCCTGCACGGCCCCGGTGCGCAGCCTCTCTGTCAGGTCCTGAGTGGGGTCGGCTGCTTGGGTCGCTACTCTACGAAGGTTCGTGATCGATCTGGCCGCGTCGGCCGGCATTGACGGCCGAATGTGAGCGACTCCACGGTCGGCAAGTTCGGCGTCGATGTCGCTGCACGTGGTGAGCCGTGCCGTCAGGGCCTCGGCCCGGTTGCACGCTGTAGAGATCGCGTTTCGCTCTACCTCGGTCTTCTTCCGGTCAGCTTGGTCAGCCAGCGCCAAGAGGGCCTGAGTGGCGCGATCTGCGAGCGAGCGGTGGGCCGGCTCAGCCGGGTCCTTGAGCGGCTCGGTCATCGCTTGGCCAATCCTTCCAGCGTGTTCGCAAGATCCCTCAATGCTGTTTGGAGCCTGGCACGGTTGTAGGTGTTCGTTGCTCCGCCGGCCCTGTCCGCCGGATCGCGGAGGGATTGCAACAATCGATCACAGAGCTGCCAATACTGAAGCATGTCCGTGAGCATGGGGCTGGGGTCGGACGTTAGTTCCCAGAGTGCGCTTGGCGTTGGTGGGGATTGGACTGCTCGTGTGAGGGCTCGGAGGGTGCTGAGCCGCTCGCCGTCCGGGCGCAGCCGGTCATACACTTCTTTGCCATCGTGCCGGGTCAGCGCGGACGCGCGGTGCGCCTGCGTCACGAAGTCGTCCATGATCTTTGCGGTGGCCGTTAGGTCCTCGTCCTCGGCGACGTAGCCGTTGATTTTTCGGACCAGATCGCGCACCGGTGCCCACATGTCTTGAGCTGCCTTGGCCTGCTTGTCATGGAGGCCGGCCAGGGTTATGCGCTCGCTCGCGTAGTCGCGGATGTCGGCACCCAGATCAGCTTTCCGAACACTCGGTAGAAGGAGTTCGAGGACGGCGCCGGCGTCGAAGATTGAGGCGGCGCCGGTGCCCTTGCGCTGGGTGAGGCTGTCCCGGACCACGGTGAGCGCCTTGGTCCGGTACGGCTCGACCGCCGACAGGAACCCCAGTATCTTCGGGTTCAGACCGGCGGGACGCTTTGGCCGGATCATGATGGCCAGGGCACTCGCCGGCGAGTCAGCCCGTCTGCCGTCAACCGAGCTCAGTACGCCCAGGACGGCGAGCGCAGCTGTGACGTCAGCCTTCGCGTCGTGCTTGACCGCCTTGACGACCTCGGCTTCGAGTCGGGCCAGCCGGTGCTGCATCTCGAAGAACCAACGGCCTCCGTTCGGTCCTACAGGGTCGCCGGAGACAGCCGCAACAATGCCCTTCAAGAGGACGCCGTCGCGGTCGTTGTTCCGAAACTCGATCGTCAGATCGTCCGGTGGTGCACTGCCACCGCCAGCGGCATTTTCGATCACGACGTTGGCTGGTCTGATAGTAACCTGTCCGATCAGAATGATACTGGCGGATCGCTTGATGCTCAACCCGTGGGGACCGGTGAGGAGGCGAGCGGCGAGTGCGTCGAGGATCCACCGGCGGATCTTCTGAGCTGTTTTAACGGCCAGTCGACTACCGGCAACCCATCTATCGATCTCTGACGCCGGTGCTGATCCCTTCGGTGCTGGCTCCGCGACGGGTTGCATGTCGCTGTCGCCGTCCGCAGCCAACTCGGTCAATGCAACGCCGAAGACCTCGGCGATCGGCAGCAGCCCGTCGTCGGCAGCCGGCGGGTTCGTCGCATAGAAGGCGCGGAGGCTGATCTCGGCCTGCGCGCTGGTGGACTGCCGGGCGATCGTGTCACGCAACTCGACGGGTACGGACATGCGGGTGGGTGCGAGGCTGGCCCCAAACCGCGCCGAAGGAAACCGTCCGGGCGTCGACAGTTCGGCTTCGGCGATGGCAAGGGGTTCGCGGATCACCGTGCGGAGAATGTTTCGGGGGTCAAAACTTCGCGGGCTGGCCAAGGCGACCAGGTGGTCAACTGCGGCCGCGTTGAAGGGAAACAGCCCATGTCCTTCCCGTGTCACCCCGAACACCGGGTGACATCGGTCGCGGTACACGCAGTCGGGGCACTTGTTCGGCGTCGGCATCCCGGTGCTTGCCGCCGCCGTAAGTTTCTCGCGGCCGACTCTACCGGCGTTGAGGTACCTGCCCACGAACGAACGAAGGTCACCCACGTCCACCGCGGCAAGATCCACGTCCATCGTGTAGTGCACACCGCGCTCAGCGAAGGTGGCATAGCGATCATCGAGGTAACCGGTGGTGACAGCAATGACAGCTCTGATCCGGCACAGGTCAGGGCGCGCGGGAATTGTCAAGGCTTGGGCGAGTTGCGCGTCGATGCCGTGGAGGAGGACCAAGTCTTCGACGAACAGAACCAGTTGCTGGTTGCGGCGGACCAGTTCGCCGCGAACGTCTTCGAAAACCTGCAAGAGATCAGTCGAGCTGCCGGTGAACACGTCAGCGGCGGCTCGTGGGAGGTAGTAGTCCAAGATCGTCGCCGCCGCGGCGCGGTAGCTGCGGTTCATATTGAGCTCGCGGACCCTAAGCTGGATGTCCTCGCCGGCGTCGAGAAACTCCTCGGGGTCGACCTTGAGATCAGCTTCGGTGAGGTGCAGATCTTCGGCGCTAACGTCCCTGCCGGGTTCGTGGCCGTCCTTGGCGAGTTTCGCGATGCGCTCGATCGGGCCGCCCGGCCGTGAAAGCTGTTGCTTGAACGTGTAGTCGCCGACGAGCCGCGCCACGCGTCCCCGCATCTCGGTGAGGTCGGAACCGGAGAGGTTTTGGATGATGGGCGTGTCGTCGAACTCGACCAGCCGGTGCAGGTGATTGAGCAGCGCGAGCATCGCCTCTTTCGCGGTTGTCACGCGGGACGCAGCCCGCGCCAAGCTGGCCCGCAGAGATGCCGCCGACGGTGCGTCAATGCCGTCGATCACCTGTTCGATGATGCGCCGCAGCGACGTGTTCCGTTTTTCGATGTAGACGATGTGCCAGTCGTTGCGTGGCGGCGTGTTCACGCGCAGCCAGCGGACGAAGTGGCTCTTTCCCCGCCCGGCGATTCCTGTGATGAACCGGATCAGTGGCTCGTTCGAGACCAACGGCTGGCACAGATCTGCGAGAACCTCCGCTTCGGTGACGGGTTCGCGTGCACCTCCCTTCGCCACCCGGGCTAGCGGAACCGTTTGGTGGACGGCGCTGAACACTGCGTCGGCGGAGGGATCTCCGAACTCGAGTCCGCCGGCGTCGACTTGGGCCGCCACCTGGATCTCGGCGTTGGAC
This sequence comes from Micromonospora sp. NPDC050187, assembly GCF_044459745.1. Classification (NCBI taxonomy): domain Bacteria; kingdom Bacillati; phylum Actinomycetota; class Actinomycetes; order Micromonosporales; family Micromonosporaceae; genus Micromonospora; species Micromonospora sp. NPDC050187. The sequence continues at coordinate 179,744 of NZ_JBITJH010000012.1, read as the reverse complement.
CAACAGGGGGGAATCGACGTCGCCGTCACGGCCGCTCCTTCGCTGAGCCTTGCGGATGCCAATCGATGTGAGAGATCCGGATGGACTCTGCGGTTTGGCCCAACGTCACGGTGAGGGCGTCGGTGTCGCTTTCCGCCGGAGGAAAGGTTAGGTAACCTTCAGCTTCCAACTGTCGCAACGACATCGACAGGCCCGGCGAGAGTTCCTGACCGTCATCGCTCTTCCAACGGGACCAAGGACCGCCGTCGCTAATCGGTAGGGCTTCGGCGCAGCGCGCAACGAAATCAGCCGCTCGGAATCGCTGGGCCGGCAGTTGGGCCAGATCGTGCCGAAGTGCCTGGCTGGCGTCGGCGACGAGTGACCGAGGGCTGAGTGGCTGGGCGAGGCCGAGGTAGGGCGCCCACCGGCACAACGGCAGGAACTGGGTGGCGTTGGTCACCGGCCAGTCCTTCTTGAGAGGTCCGAACTCGCTGGCCTGCGCCTCGGCAAAGTGGCGGCCCTGTCCCGTTTCAAACTCGAAAGGACGCAGCGGTTCGCGGGCGGCGAACAGAACGCCCACCGCTTGGACAAGGTCTTCCACTTGGGCGGTGCCACTGTCTCGATCTGATTTCGCGACGCGCCAGATCTGCGATCGGACGGCACGGCTGAACGACGCCGGGGTAATGGCGTCGGCGCTGCGCCACAGGCTCAAAGCCACTTCGGTTGCCGCCACCTCGGCATCGTGCTGTACAACGAATCCAAGGTTGATCAAGGCCGCTAGGGATCTTTCGGCGATGATCCGGCCGCTCTCCGCCGTGTTGTCGGCGTCGGGGTCGTCGTCCTTATCACGGTCCAGTGGTCTCATCGTCTCGACAAGTCCTTCGGGAGCGACCAGGGCCAGCAGATCCGCCTTAGAGCAACGGTTTCCTCGGTGTGCGATGATAGTTCGCGCGAGGTAGCGCATGGCCTCAGGCAGGATGTCGGGCGGATTGAGCAGCGGCATGTCAGATCTTCCTCAACACGTCTTCGATCTCGTAGCTGGGGGTCCACGCCTCGTGGAGGAACTGTTTCGGATTGGCGGGGTCACGGCGGTCCGAGGCCGTCAGCACGACGCCAAGGGGTTGCTTTGCCAAGCGTGACAACGCCCGCAGCAGCACCGCATCGTCAACCGACGAGTCGATGACCAGCAAGGTGGGCACCCGCCACGGTGTGTCCAGTTGTCCAGCCCAGATGTGAATGTCGTCGCACCACCAGGGTCCCGTGGCCCGCGTACGCCAGGGCGTGGCCTCGGGGGTCGCGGTGGCGACGATGGTGATGCCCCGGCGCAGTAGCCGATCCACCAGGGTCTGCACAGCCTCGTCGTTTGGCGTGTTCATCTGGACGCTCAATCTGCCGTCGGTGGCAAGTTGACGCAGGTCGCCGATTGCCTCCGTTCGCAGTTGACCTGCCCATAGGGTCGGGTAGGCCGGGACCGGCGTTGGTTGCGTCCCGGTACGACGGCAGTGCGGGCAGCCACCGCATGCCACCGACACCGGGAACTGGTTTCCCCGGTCGTCTTCGAGACGGTAGTGACGGGCGAGGTACCGGTTCGTGCACTCGTCGACTCCGTTGATCAGGCCGGTCGCGGCGGTGAGGGCGGCGTTCGCGGCGTCGCGGGTTGCCCGCTGGCTGGCGGTGAACCGCGTCCGGAAGGTGTCGAAATCGTCGAGGTCACTGTGCTGAACCTTCACGACGGCCGCTGTCCGTTGCGTGTCGAAGAACGCCTCGACCTCGTCGTCGCCTGCATCGGTGGGTACCGCGGCGGGCAGCGGCCACTGGCGCTGGATCATGCCGGCCCGGTCCATGGCTGCCAGCGTCTGCACATTCCAGTAGATATTGGTATCGCTCGCCGGGTATTTGACGTTCGCGTGGTCGGCGCGCAAGTCGACGGTGAGGTCGTCGCCTGACCACCGCCCCTGGCGCATGCCTTGCCATCGCGACCACGCGAGATCGGGTCCTATAAGCCGCTCGCGGGCCATTTCGGTCGCCACGGCCATGTCGGCGGTGGTCCACAGGACCAAGGACGCGGCTGCACGTCCGTCGCGGCCGGAACGTCCCACCTCCTGGTATAGCCGGTCGACGGATTCTGGCACACACAGATGCACGACGCTGCGAATATCGTCGATGTCGATGCCGAGTCCGAAGGCTGAGGTCGCTACCACGATGTCCAGATCCTTGTCCGGTCGGCCTTCCAGTCGCAGACCGTGGACGGCAGCCTGTCGGGTGCTGGGCTGGGGATTGCCGGCGATCTCGGTAACGGCTGTGAACCCGGCGTGTGTCAGCCATTTCAGCGCGGTTCTGGTGTTGGTCGACCGCTCCGACAGGTGCAGGGTTGTGTACACCAGGGCAGGTCGTGGCAGGTGGCGTAACGCCTCGACCAGTTTCTCGCTTTTGTCGGACTCGTCGGCGCACTGCGCCGCCCACCATGCGGGTTCTGGTCGGGTCGCTTGGCCGCAGATGAGGAGGCGTCGTCGTCCGGGGAACAAGCGTCTCAGGGTCGTCAGGCCGTAGGTGTCTAGTGTCCCAGTGAGCAGAACGGTGGCAGGCTGCCGCCCCACGGGCGCTGTCTCAAGCAGCCTCTGGCGTAAGCCGGCAAATGTTTGAAACGCCGGTCGGAAGGCGTCGCCCCATTGGGCGACGATGTGGGCCTCGTCCACCACGATGAGATCGAGTGAGCCGCTCGAGGCGGCCTCGATCAGCGGCGCGGCCAGAGTTGTGCAGGCCGCCTCGGGGGCGGCGATCGTCAACCACTGCGACCCTGATGCGATCCCGGCGCGGATGTCGTGCTTGGTGGCCTGATCAGCCGCACCGAAGTAGGCGAACTGGGCTCGGTCGTCGCCGACCAGTCTCCGCACTCGGCGCTCAAGATCCAGGGCGAGTGACACTGTCGGCACGATAATCAGGGTTTGGCGCGGACGGTTTCGTAGCGCCCGGGTGAGGACGACATCGCTCTTCCCCGATCCGGTCGGAAGGATGCAGATGACAGTGTCACCGGAGCCGGCAAGGGCGGCTGCCCGTACCGCGTCGCGCTGTCCCACGGTCTTGGCGCCGGCATGCTTCATCGTCTGTTGATAAAACGGATCAGCGGGCACGTCAGCGTCGAAGCGCCGCCGTGTGCGACGGCTTGGGGCCTCGTCCGGCGGAACGGTATCGTAGTGATCGAGCCAGATTGGCTTCCATGCCGTCGGCCGCACCGTCGCCCCGGATTGCAGGAGTCCGTGAACAGCCCAGACCGCAGGATCCCAGTCCTCTAGGGGCGTTCCGGTCAGTGTCAGCGCCGCGTAATCGGCAGCAACTAGACCGGTACGGATCATCACGGCGAGGTCGGCCGGTGACCCGCGGGTTGCCAGTCGCCGGTCGAGTCGCCGGTGGCGAGCACGCAGCTCGTCGAGCGTGATGCTTGGCGTGCTCACGCGTCCGGCCCGGTCAGGAAGACGACCCCGCAGGAGTCGATCACCAGTTGCGGTGCTGCGACCGCGGCGGCGACTGCTTCGAGCACACGAGGGTCGCTGGCGGTGTCCGCGCCGGCGCGGAGTCTGGCCTGGACTACGGCTTGCTCCTTCGTGCGCAGGGCGTGTGTCGCCGACGCTGCGGCTGACGTGTGGTGCAGAACGCCGGGGCGTTGCGCTGCCAGGCGCAGGGCCTCGCGGGTAGCTCGTTCACACAGATCGGGCCAACGCAAGAGACGGACGAGTTCGTCGAATCGTTCTGGCCGGCTGCCCAAGTTCACACCCTCGATCAGGTCGAGTGTCCGGCAAACCTGTTCGGGTGGCTCACCATGATCGGAACGCCACCACACCGTCTCGGCGAGAGGCGGGAACAGTTGACCAAGCCGAACTGTCGCAGCCGTCGCCGCTGCGGTGTCGACGGTACGCAACTGGTCCACCGGCTCGGAGTCGGCCGCGACGACGACCCGGAACATGAACACGACGAGCACGGATCCCGGTTCGCGGTGCGGCTGGCAGACCTCGATCGCGAAGGCTCGCCCTCGATCGTCCTTCTGCGCCAGGTCTGCGAACCGATCGACAAGGGGCTCACCCCAGCGCAGAAGACCGACGCCGTTCGTGGCAGCCGCCCGTCGGTGCGCGTAGCGCCGGCGCAGATTATCAGGGCCGATGCTCGTAACATCCGACTCGGTAAGGCGCGGCGGGTGTTTGGAGCTGATACCGAAGCGGGTTGCGATATCGCCGATGTCCTCGGTGAAGCCAAGCATTTGAACCGCGTAGCCGCGGAATGCCCCGAAAGTACGGTCAGCCATGTCGGCCCTTCTCATGGCCTCGGCGAACTCCGTGTCTTCGGTGCGGTCCTCGATCGCGTCGAGGAGGTCCTGTCCTTCGATCCGGCGTCGCTGCCTGTCCAACTCGTCTCGCCGGGCAGCCGTGCGCTCACCGGCCTCGGCGAGCCCTTGATCAATGGCGAGGGCGATAAAGCCCCGTTCGACCTCGGGCACCACATACTGCAGGGTCGCGGTGGACTCGCCGAACAGGCTTAGCCCTTCGTCCAGCGCATGGCGCCATCCTCCGAGATGGGCGTCCAGGACTGCGGTCTGCTCGCGGAACGCCGCAGATCGCACCGGTGCCTTCGCCGAGTGTCCCGGTTGAGCCCACCGGTCGAATCGGCCGAGGCGCTGCTCAATGCGGGCGACGCTTACCGGAAGATCCAAGTGCAGGACCTCGTCGACCACCTGCAGGTTGATGCCTTCCTCGCCGCCACGGTCCAGGACGAGCACTCCTCGGAACGGGTCCGCAACGAACCGGCGTGTGGCGGCCGACCTTTCCGCGACGCTCATGGTGGATAGCAGGCGCACGACGCGGCCGGTGCCGAACTGGGTCTCCAGGCGTTCGGCTGCGGCGGTAGCGGTCGCCGGGAACGAGCACGTCACCGCCGTCCGACGCGTGCCGATGCCAAGCCACGCCCACTCGATCATCGCCGTGAAACGATCGGCCGCCGTGTGACGCGCGAGGATTGCCTCGATCTGCGCGGCAAGGAAGCGCCCCAAGGCGGTGCCCGACAAGGCCTGCAACGCAGTCCGTTCCACATCGTCAAGGTCGTGCCCAGGTTCCTCCCGCAATGCCGCTGCGAGATCGGCCAGAGCGGTCACCGGGGCCATCGCGCGGCCCAGGACTGTGCGAAATACCGCCTCGGCTTCCACCTCCGGGAGCGCGGGGAGTTCGTTCCGAAGATCCTCGATCAACGTGAAGACCTCGGACCGCCGTTCGTCGGGATCCGTGAGTAACCAGTCACGCCCGACCGTACGGCCACGGACGGGAAACAGTCGTCCGAGGGAGGCGCTCCGGCGGGTACGGATCATGCGGCGGTGGATGCGGTGCGTCTCCGCGAGCTCCATCCGTATTCGCCGGCAGCGGCTGCGAACCTCGTCGGTGACCCGAGCGGCGACGAACTGGTCCAGCAGGTCGAGCTCGGTCTGAAGCCACTCCTCGTCCGGCAGCAGCCGGCGCAACGTTGCGACCGGCTCCTCGAGGAACATCAGCGGCGTGTCATCGCCGAGCGCCGCGAGCGCCTCCCCGAGATCGTCGCGGATTTCGACTCGATGTCGGAACTGTGCGAGGCCATCGAGCGGGTAGGTCGACGGATCAAGGAGATGAAGCATCCGCAGGAACCCGTCTTCATTCGTCCGTACCGGCGTCGCTGACAGCAGTAACAAGCTGGACGCGGCATGGCTCACGGCGCAGAGTTGCCGATAGGCCGCGCCGTCGCCGCCCGGGGCAGCCGCTGTGAGTCGATGAGCCTCATCCACGATGACACTCATCCGGCCGGTCGGGGCAAGCTCCGCAATCCGGGAATGAGCGTGAACGAGCACTCGTCCTGGAAACTGATCCACCCGGAACTTCGACCGAAGTTCGGCCTTCCACTGCTCAATGAGACCGTCGGGAGCCAACACAAGCGCCTCACCACCACCGTCGAGTAGCAGTTGACGCAGGACCATGCCCGCCTCAACAGTCTTTCCCAGTCCGACCTCGTCGGCGAGGAGGTATCGCTTCACCGGGTCGGCCAGGATGCGACGGGCGGCTCCGACCTGGTGGGCATGGATATCGACGCCGGAGGACCAAATCCCCGCCAGTCCCTGAGCAGCGACACGCTGACGCAGGACATCGCCCACGAAGGCCGACCTGCGGCTATGCCAGTAGCGGGTTTCCACCGTGCCGGCCTTCAACAACTCCACGGGCTCGTTGACCGACCGTGACCACAGCACGTACATCTGGTTCACGTCGACGTACTCAGTAGAGCCGTTCGGGAAATCCACCATGTACCTTGCGCCGCTCGCATCGCGCGAATCGACGAACCCAGCGCGCCACGTACCGTCGCGGCGGCACCAAACGCGCTGGTGCCTCTCGAGCTGAACCGGCACGAATGTCGTGCCAGTGGCAGGCACAGCGATCTCCTCGGTCGTCGGCCCGCCGAAGAACCTCACCACGCCAGCGCTCCGGTGGAGCTTGCCGATGCCGAACATCGGGTTGTGCACGAAGACGTCGGTGGTGGCTAAGGCACGGTCAACCAAGGTCTTCTACCGCCCTGGTGGGACGGCACTGCAACAAGCAGAGACACCCCGACCTCCTGATCTCGATCATGCGGAGCCTCAGTCGACGGACTCGTCGTGCCCACGCTAGAACCACGGTCGTCACGGCCCTTACGTAGAGCGCAGAGAGCCTAGCAAGGGCCGACGACACTTTTCCGTCACCGGCTGGCGGCCCAGGCGCAGCCCGGCGCCCGACAACCCTCACTTCACCTTGTCGTCATCGTCGCAGCGATGCCGTCCGCTGATCTCCGCGACCACCTGAAGGCGGCCGTCGATCGGCAGGGTGGCGAACCGCTCGTCATCGACCCGGTCAGCGAGGGTCCGCCGACCCCGGTTGAGCTCCCATAACTCGTCGTTTGTCGAGGCATCCCGCCAGCGCACCCAGGCCCGCCTGAGCGGATCTCCGGCCGGTAGCTCACGGGCCCGGGAACACCGGAAGTTCACGGCCATCCGCGCATCCTGCCGCCCTGCCCCGGCCGCCGCCAGAATCGGTCAGATAGCTGACACATAACGCTGGAACGAACATGATCTTCCACTTGTCAGGATCAGGCAGCCCGAACTGGAGGCCCGTGCCCGCTCAGCGCGGGGACAACATTGCGGTCCATGTCGCGCAAGGGTGTTCACCACCAGCGACGCCTGACCTTGATCTCGCGTACGGGTATCTCGGAGGGGTGTAGGGGGCGTTCGACGACGGGGCGGATCGTGTGGGGTGTGATGCGGTCGCGTTCGTGTTCCTCGGCGAAGCGGGCGGCCTGTTCGTGTTCGCCGAGGGTGTCCAGGGCCTTGAGGAGGTCGGTTACCAGGATGTCGAGGCGGTGGGTTTCGGCTTCGGCGGCGAGGAACCGTTCGTGGTGGGTGACTGCCCGGTGGCCGCACCATTGGCGTAGTAGTTCGTGCCGGGGCCGGTCGTGGCGGCGGTACCAGTCGTACTCCCATTCCGGTGTCGTCGACCGGCTGTCGCGGCCGACGCGGTAGTCATCGCCGAACTTGCATTTGCGGCGGGACCGGGCTTCCTGCTCGATGACGAGGTCGAGGACCTGGGTCGGATGGGCGCGGCACGCGGCCTCGACCAGTTGGAGGGTGCCGGCCGGTGACAGGATGGTCCGGCCGTCGTGGTCGAACCATTCAGCCGAGGCGAGGATGTCCTCGACCGGGCCGCCGATGATCTCGCATAGCCGGGTCCTGTCTCGGATGTCGGTGGCGCATGACACCGGGGACCAGAGCAGTTCGGCTGCGTCATCGCTGATCAAGAGGCCGAAGATCTCCTCGACGCAGGCTTCCTCTGTGCGATCGAGGCTCAGATCGTCGATGCGTTGCCAGTTCGCCATCAGCGCGTCGAAGGTCCCGACCTCGCTCCACGGCACCCGCAGCCGCGACCCGGGGACCTTCTCCACCCGTTCGTCGGGGTCGTCGAGGAATCTGATCTTGAGGCGGGCGCTGTTCTTCTTCGGCTCGACGGCCAGGATGCGGACGCGTTCGGATGGTCCGTGGTCCGACTGCCGGTACGCCCATTCGTCGCCGACGGTGAAGCGGGAGGGGTCGATTCTCATCCAGCCGTCCTTGGGGTAAGCGTCGCTTGTTGCGTGGTACCGGGTCGTGCTGGCGGTTCGCGCCGCGATGGTGCTAGGTCCCGGCGCAGGCTCGCGCGCATCCGGCCGGAGTGTGGTGACGGTTGAAGTGTCGACGCACTTCAGGCGCCGCCGTCGAGCAGCCCGTGGTGCCACGATTCCGGCTGTCGGCGGATGCCGGCGTGGGCCTGCCGGTCGTGATCAGGACGGTGCTCTTTGCGTGGCCCGTGGGGGCTCCAGTCACCGAGGAACGGGCGCAGGTCGTCGGGTCCGGGTTCGGGGTTGTAGTTGATGTCAGCCAGCACACGGGGACTGTGAATGGGGTCGATCCGGTCGGCGGCGGCCCTGCCCCACGCGACCCAGCTGGCGAGGTACCCGCCGGCGCCGGTCCGCCCCTCGGCTACCTGTTCAAGGGCGCTGCAGAACGCGCGGATGCCAGCCACGGTGGTCCACGCCTGATAGGCGTTGCGGAAGGTTTCCGCGCGGATGTTGTCCGCGGCCCGGACGCGGGCGTCGGCCATCGCGGCGTGCCATTGCGCGAGGGTGGCCTCCTCCTGCCGTCTGCGCTCGGCCGCTGCTTCCTCCTGCCGCCGCCGGTGCTCGGCCGCGGCCTTCTCCCGCGCGGCTTCGGCTGCCCGCCGTTGCTGTTCGTCGGCGGCGACGCCAGCCTCGAACCCCTGGATGATCTGCGCGACGCGCTGTTCCAGACGTACGCGTGCGGTGTCGGTTTAGGTGTCCCGGTTGTCGTGTCCGGCCCGGGCGATCTCCAAGCGGAGCCTGCCGGAGTCGACGACGTCGAACTCCGCAGGTTTCATCCACGGCCGCAGGCGCAGCACCTTCAGCTCCTCGGCGGTGGGTTCGTGCGGGACCTGGTCGCGTTCCTCGGTCAGGGTGACCGTGCGTCGAACCTGCCCGGCCTGGAGGAACACCCGCGGGTGTTTCGCCTTGGTGTTGACCCCGAGCCGGTACCCACGCCGGGCCGCCTCGGCGGCGAGCTGCCGGATCAGCAGTAACGCGCGGGGCAGTGAGTCCGGGCTGACGGCGAGGTTGGTCGGACCGGCTTCGAGGGCGCTGAACGCCAGATGCGGGTCGGTGGTGACACGTCGGGTGTTGAGCCGGATCCGGTTCCAGTCGGTCTCGTCCGGACCGGCATCGGTGTACAGGCGGATGACGATGTCCCCGGCGTCACGGCCAGTGTGGCGTAGCTGGTGACCCGATGGCACGAGTCCCTGCTGCTTGGCCGCGTGAATGATCCGGCGGTACCGGGCCCGCGTTCCGCTGTCGGGACTCTCGATACGCACCATGCCGCCCTCGCGCTGTAGGCGGTCGAGCAGTTCGCCAGCCGATCGCAGCAGGTCCGCCGACGAAGCGCCGCCGGCGATGCCGCCGGGTGCCGGCGTCTCGGACCGCAGGAGGAAAGAACGGTGGTCGGGATGATCGGGATGGTGGCCATGCTCAAGGTAGAAGCGACCGGCATCAGTCGAGCACGCCCTCCACACCCCTGCCTTGCGTGTCACCGTCACCAGGTTCCGGTCCTGAAGCGCACGCGCCGACCGGCGGTACTCGACGCCGTCCGGGCCGCTGAGGTCATCGCCGCCGTGGATCCGGCGAAGCAGGTCGAGCTGCCGCTCATTGAGCGAATCCCATCGCTGCACCACCCGACAGTAAGGGGCACGGCGTACTCGATGGAGCTGGACACGGGGTGTATGTGGCATCCCGGTCCGAAATTGGACCGGACTGTGGGCTCCACCTGAGAACCGATCCATGGTTCGGAACCGCCCGGAAGAGAGGGGTCCAGGTCGAGCCGGCGTTGACACCAACAGAAGCCAGCTGCGCCCGTTCAGCTCAGCGCGCTCGCGCGGCGGGAGTGGATGGCACCTCGAGGCTCAGCCACAGGCACGGCGGAACACACTTCAGTCATTCCACTCCCGGCCCCGCGGGTACGGCAGCCCGAGCCTGCCGCCGTCGCGACGATCGCCGACCTGCTGACCCCACCCCGCAAGCGAGCAACGAAGAAGACCCGCTGACCGACGCCATGGGCGACCGCCGCCGACGCCTCACGACCCGGCCGTGCGAGAGCCGAAACGCGGAGGTTGAGCGTCCCCACAACGCGTGGCTCGGCCCTGAGCAGCGGACTCCACGTTCAGGTATGGCCCGTCGCTGCGGTCCAGGGCGGAGCGATGTCGCCGCCGGTGCCTATCCTGGCCAGGTGGACGGTGTAGCGAAGGACTTCTTCATCTCGTATACGGCCGCTGACAAGGCGTGGGCCAGCTGGATCGCCTACATCCTCGAGGCGGACGGCTTCGCCGTGACGATCCAGGAGTGGGACTTCCGGCCAGGCAGCAACTTCGCCGTCGAGATGGACAAGGCCCTCAAGCAGTGTCCCCGGATGATCGCTGTGCTCTCCCCGGCCTACCTGAAGGCGCCCTTCCCAGCCTCGGAGTGGGCAGCCGTCTTCGCCAGCGACCCGGAGGGCGCGAAGAACGCCCTCGTACCGATCATGGTGCAGGAGTGCCAGCCGGAAGGGCTGCTCAGTCAGGTAGTGCAGATCCGCATCCACGGACTCGACGAAGGCGCTGCACGGAAGCAGATCCTGGAAGGCGTCCGTCGCGAACGGAACAAGCCCACCACACCCCCGCCGTTCCCAGGTACGCAGGCGGCGTACACCAAGGCGTCCGCCCTGCCTGTGCCATATCCGACAGGCCGCGCTGCCGCGCCGGCTAGCCCATCGCGGCTGCGCTGGCAGAGCCCGGCACCGCCGGTCAGCGTCTCCTGGCGCAGCAATCTTGACCGAGGTGCGCAGGACCGCAGGCTAGGTGCCGCAGCCGTCGAGGTGCACCTCGCCTTCGCCGCCGACGCTGGGCGCTTGCAGGTCAGTGAGCTGGCCGCCCTCGCCGACCTGCTGCCCGACCACGGCCGGCAGCACGGCATGTTCACCCGGCTGGAAGCCCTGCACGCGCACGCCGACTCCACCGTCGCCCGGGCGACGAGCAGCGGCCGGGACAACGAAAAGGGGCTCGTGGTCACCCGATCCGGGCAGCGGTCGGCGTGGGCCCCGCTGCCCCGAGGTCAAATGGGCGCTGTGCTCGACCGGGACGATCTGATCAAGCAGCTCGCGCACATGCTCAACACGTTGACGGCGCTGGAACTACCTCACGGCAACCTCGTCGTACCCGCCATCGGACTCGACCCCGCCACCATGATCTCCTACGGCAAGGTCAACGTGCCGAGCAACACCGCTATCTACGGGTTCGGGCAGGCAGACCACATCCACGTCTCTCCAGACGAAGCCATCGACTACGGCAGCGTCGTCGCCCGCCCCGCCGACGTGGCCGCCGAGCTTGTCGCACGTCTCATCGCGGACCACCGTGCTGCCACGGGCCTACGCTGACGATCCGCTGATCTAGGGCCTGTTCAGGCAGCCCAAAAGATGGTGCACTGGCCGTGAATGGCGGCAGCCTTGTAGAAATCCACCAACTCTCGATATGGCTCGGCGAGGAGCGTCTCCACCTCTGCCACCCATTCATCATCGACATATGAGCTGCTTCCTGCCTCTAACACGGCACGGATGTGTGAAACCAATACGTCATATGAGGTCCGGTTAAGATGCCCCGCCACCAAGGCAACCTCCTGTACGCTAAGCCACCGCGCCACGGGCCCCTTCGTCCACGCCCTCCGCTCGTCAGGAAAGGGCGATCCGCCGGTGATGGGGTTGACAGGGAAGGCCGCCGCATCCATTAGCGGCGCGAGTCGCTTCCAGAACCGGTCTAGATCGATACAGTACGCCGCATCAAATTCGGTCAACTGCCGATACGAGTCCGACGACGGCAATCGGCGCAATTCTTCCAAATGGTCCATGCTCAGGCGCACGGACTCTCCCAAGAGGCTCACTCTAAACAACCTCCCATGACGACCAGTGCCGCCCCCTGCCGCTGGCCATGTCGACCTCACACGGCCACTCAGGTAGCGGCATCCTTCTCTCAGTAGAAACATGACGACCAACCGGTGCGCAGGTCAACCACCGACAGCATCGCACCCCGGAATCCCAACCTCCTCGTCGGGCGCTCAAAGAGTAGAGCATACGCGACCTCGCGGAAGGTCGGACAACCCAAAACACCACCCTTCACCGGGTCTCCGTCCACTCCACGCCTCGCCACCAGCGGTTAACAATGCCAGTCGCGCAGGCGCTAAACATTCACCGGGGACGACCGACATGGCTTTACCTACAGCTAGTAGCGGGTAGGTTGGCGATGGCCAACCTACCCGCGGGGGGGGCGAGATGCCAACGAGTTCCTACCCCATCAATGAAGGGGGCATAGGACAGTAGATCCCGTACATTTCACACATCATGTCGGCCCTCTTTTCTTCGTTTCCGAACGCTTGAGAACCCTCGTAGATATAGTGCAGGTCGCCGACGATCCCGAGCGCCGCGCCTCCTCGGCCAACGCCTGGCCCCACACCACCTTTACCAGTCTTGGGGGTGGCAGCTGGGCCACGGGGAGCGACGGTGCGGGCACGTGCCGCATCTCGCGCTAAGTTATGGGTCTTGCTGTACATCTCACCAGTGTCGAGCCCGCTCTTGGGGTTGATTACCCGAACGTTCGGGTTACCGCCCAACGCTTCACGCATCGCGGCCGCCTGCTTGTCGTCTTGTGCCACGAAGACGACGAACTGCGTCTGCCGCTTCGCTCCCCGCTCATTGTCGGTCCGCATCTTGTTGACAGCCGTATTTACATGATCCGCCTCTTTTATCTTCAAATCCCCCTCTGTGAATTCATAGGAATCAACACTGACCACCTTACCGTCAATCCACGACACCTTGATCGCATCGGACGTCGTGCCCGCAACCGTAACCTCACCCGAAGGAAGCGTCACAGCCCCCTTCAACCGCTGCCCCTCGATACCATCCTCGTCTTGAAGGATATAGCGGGATCCGGTTCTGGTCTTCGGGTCATAATATTCACCAGAAGCCTTCAACTGATCATTCAAGAAGTCCAATGCGACCTTGTCCTTGGGATCAACATCCCGGTTTTTTGGCCTTTGACGGTGCGGAATCCCATTCTGGTCAACGTAAATGGCACTGGTGCCACTTTGCTGAGTGAGCGGCGTAAAGACGGAACCCGAGGAACCCGAGGAACCCGAGGAACCTCCACCCTCGAATCCTGCGAATGCCTTCAGGCCACTGGGATCGGAAAAAGTGACGGGACTGTTCCGCGCGTAGGCGTATCCGCCGAGTTCGCCCGGATTGTTGGGGTCGATCAGAGGGTCGGCGGAGATGAACGAGCCGAGGGCTGGGTCGTACTCGCGGGCACCGAGGTGTGTCAGTCCCGTGTTGTCTTGGGTGCCGCCCAGGAAGCCGCGGTTGTCGGGCCAGAAAGCGGGCGCGGCGGTCTCCCGGGATGAGCCGTACGGGGTGGTCCGCCGCCATGCGATCGCGCCGGTTGTGGCGTTGATGGTCGAGGTGGCGGTGTTGTGGTGGTCGGCGGCCTGGAAGAAGACGCCGTTACTGGTGCGGACAGCGACCGTCCTACCGGCGAAGGTGTAGTAACGGGTCGCGGTCAAGGCGGTCCCGATCTGGCCCACCTCCATACCGGGGAGGAAGAGGGTGGTGCCGCTGGGGTCCTTGCGAGCGATGCGGTTGCCGTCGGCGTCGTAGATGTACGTCGTGGCCTGTCCACCAGCCGGGGTGCTGCTGGCCAGATGGCCCTCGGCGTCCCAGGTCAGCGCCTGGTGTCCCGACTCGCTGCCGGCCTGGCAGACGTTCGCGGCTGCGGTGTTGGGTCGGCACCGGGTGTTGCCTGCCGTGTCGTAGGCGTACCGGTAGGTGCGGGTGCCGGCTGGCCCGCTCTCGGCAACCTGGGTGACGGTGTGCGGCTGGTTCTGACCCGCGCCCTGTTGGGGGAAGGTGTAGTCCCGCGTGGTGTCGGCGCCGCCGGTAGTCGAGTGAATGGTCTCGACGTCGCGGTTGCCGGCTGCGTCGAAGGTCCAGGAGTGGTGATAGGGCGCGGGACCGCTGACTCCGGTCTGCGCAACACCGTCTTCGCAGGCTGCGGTAGTGGTGTTCGTTGACCAGGCCTCGGTGAGCCGTTGCAGGTGGTCGTAGGTAAAGCACTGGACGTCTCGGACGCCGCCTTCCGGCGCGTCGGCTATCGACTGGACGTTGCCAGCCGGGTCGTACTGGTACGTCGCGTCCATGTCCACGATGGGCACGTTCTGGCGGTTCACCCTGGTGGTGGTCAGGCGGTCGGTGCCGCGCTCGTAGCCGTAGGTCAGCCACGCCTTTTTGCCGGTGCCCCCGGTGTAGAGCTCGGCCTGGAGCAACTGGTTGGTGTTGCTGTAGGAGGTGGCGGTGACGTAGCTGGTCGCGCCGCCCAGGGTGATTGGCCGACGCAGGCTGTCATACGTGGTGGCGATTGCCTCGGCGGCCATCGTGGTGCCTACGGCCGGCATGCCGACCGACTGCACGGTGCCGTCAGTGTTGTATGCGGTCGTGAAGTCATACGTCTTGCCGAGTTGGGTGCCCACGCCGCCGGCCGGAAAGCTGTAGCGGGTCTTGGTGGGCCGGTAGAGCTGGTCCCGGCTCATGACGATGGTGAAGTAGTTCTGGTTTCCGGCGATGCGTTGGCTGTAGTAGAGCTGTCCCTTGTCGCCGGTGTTGTCGTAGAACCAGGCGGCGAGTTTCGTGCCGGTTCCGGCGGCTCCGCTCCAGACCTCGGTCTTACGGCCGAGGGCGTCGTACACGTACGAGAGCCGATCGCCCCGACTGTCGGTCGTGGCGGTCATCCGGCCCAGCGCGTCGTACTCGTAGGTGCTGTCGCCGGTGTCCGGATCCTCGACGCTCTCCCTGAGGTTGCGTTGGTTGTAGTGGTAGCGCCAGACGTTGCCAGCGGGGTCGGTGACTGTCTCGAGCGATCCCGCAGACGTGTAGGTGTAGCGGGTGACATCGGCTGGACCGGTAGGGCTGCTGCCGTGGTACTGGTGAAGCTCGCTGGTTCGGCCCCGGCCGTTGACCACCACGGTGGTCGCCACACCGCCGTCGGGTGGGTCGATGCTGGTGCGGTCGCCCTGGTAGCTGGTGGTGGTCTCCCATCGGGCGTCACCGGCGACCGAGAAAATTCCCTTGATCGGCCGGTCCGCGCCGTCATAGACGGTGGTCGTCTGACCGTTGACAGCGCCTTCAGCGGTGACGATCGGGACGTCGCCGGGAGTGCCCGCCGCGAGGTAGGCGTCGTTGTTCTTGTACGCCTGTCCGGTGCCGTTGTAGAAGGTGTCGGTCAGCAGCCAACCGCCGGCCGTGCCCGGGGTCTGGGTCTGGCGCAGCCGCAGCAGGCCGTCGTACAGCTCGTGGCTGGCCCGGTAGCTGCCGTCGTTGTTCAGCCGCTCTGTGGTGACAACGGTCGTCGTGTCGTTGCGCACCCGGTAGCGGAACTTCAGGCTGGGGCTGGCGCCCTGGGACCTGTCCCGGTCGGCCAGCCAGGCCGCGGTGAGCCGGCCGAGGGCGTCGTACGTCAATTCCGTGTACTTGTCGTTGGCGTCGATGGCCCGGGTCGGCACCGAGTAGGCCGGGTCCAGGGTGACCGTCGAGGCGTGCAGCAGCGGGTTGGTGGTCTTGATCTGTGTGGTGATGCCATTGGTGTCGGTGTACTGCGTGGCGGTGACGTTACCCTGGGCGTCCTCTGCCGTCGTTGGCCGGCTGTAGCCGTCGAGCGCGGTGGTCTTGGACGTGGTGAGATAGACGATGTTGGTGCCGTCGTAATGGTCGAGGTCCTCGGTGCGCGTGGGCGTGCCCTTGGTGGGTGCGACGTTCCAGCCCTCGCCGTCGTAGCTGGTGCGGGTGTCGGAGATCAGCTGGGTGGCGAGATCCGGTGTGGTGTCCGCGCAGCTGACCGACACGGTCTGCACCCGGGACACGTAGGAATACATGTGCTTGTCGGTGTTGTCGACGTAGTAGGTGCGGGTGCACCGGTCGTCGCCGCTCTTACCGGTGCCGACCTCCCCCAAGTCGTCGATCTCCTCGATCCGACCACGCCCGTCGCGCTTGCTGGTCAGCGAGGTCTCAAGCCATCGCTGGTTGCCTTCAGGGCCGTCGGGCAGTGCGGTCAGCTTGCGCGCTACGCCGGTGCCCACCATTGCGGCGATCAGGTCGCCCCAGCTTTCTGACTGGGTACGGGTGACCAGCCGCCAGGGTTCGTTGATCTCCTTGGAGACGATCGCGGTGCCGTTGTAGCGGATCGACTCGTACTCGTGGCCGGACAGCTCGTCGTGGTCGGTGAAGGACTTGCCGGTGGAGTCGGTGACGGAGACGGTGGGCGTGGTGTCATCGGGCAGCTTCCCGCCGCTCATGCCCTGCATGAAGTAGTGGTCGGTCCGTACGGGCATGGATTGGCCGTCGCCCGAGCGGACGATCACCTGCTGGTAACCCCGCCAGTCAGACCAGGTCAGGTCCTCGACTTTCGTGATGCCGTTCGGCTCCGCCTTGCGCCAGGTCGCATCGCCCACGTACTGGTAGGAGATGGCCATGTCGTCGTTGCCTCCGACGAGGTCGTCGGTGACGACGCTTTCCACGACGTACTTGTGGAACCAGTCGGTTACCTTGTCCTCGTCATCGCCGCCGAGGGGGTTCCAGATCACCGGGAAGCAGCGCCGCGTGGACTCACCAGGATCGGGGAGGTTGGCCTTGGTGCAGTCCGGTGCCTTGTAGTTGATGGTGATCTGCGCGCCCGTGTCGGTCTTGATTGTGGCGAGGCGGTAGCGGATCAGCGGGCCCAGGTTGTCGTTGTTCCGGACGATGCGGTTGGCGAGCTGGATGCCGTCGAACTCGGTGGCCGGCGCGGTGATGTCGGTGCCGCCCCAGTGGCCGGTGCGGGTGAGCTTGGTCGGCCAGAGTGTCCTGGAGTTGTCGTCGTTGGCCTTGAAAGCGTGCTCGAGATTCCACGATTCGACCGGCGTCCAGCCGGTGCCCTGACGGATCTGCGTTTGGATCTTGGTGAGCCGCTTACGGGTGAAGAAGGTCGGGAACCGTTGGGTGTCCTTGCAGTGAGTGCCCGCGGCGCAGATACGGTCCTGGGGCACGTCCGGCCAGGAGGCGGCGGTGTCCTGGTTCAGGTCCTGCGGATCGCAGTCCACCGTGCCGCCAGCGATGCATCGTTCTGTGGTGCTGAACACCACCCGGGCCGGGGCGTTGGTGGTGTAGACCTGCTGGTCGCGCTGACCATAGTCGATGCGGGCCAGGTAGCCGCCGCGGTCGTAGTCGGTGCCGTCGACGTCCGTACGGCCGCCGCGGGCGTAGTGGTTCAGCTCGCGGGCATAGAAGTAGGAGATGACGTTCCCGCGCGGGTCGACGACGTAGTCGAGGTTCCACCGCCATGCCTGGTCGCAGTAGGAGTCGGTGAAGCCACTGGGCTTGTAGCAGGGATCATCGGAGTCGTCGCCATAGACCGGCAGCGACCAGGTTGACTTCGTTTCTTCCTTGTCGTCGACCCAGCCCGGCAGTCGGTTCAGGCCGAAGAAGTACTGCGTGCCGTCGGTGGTGGTGAGCTTCCAGTACTCGCCGTCATTGTCGCCGTTGGTCGCCCCGGTAAGCCGCTCGACGGTTGATCCGTCGTCATTGGACAGCTTCCACGTATCATCGTTGATTTTTACCAGCTCGCCGGAGCGGCCGGAGAGCACGATTGTCCCGTTCTGCCGGGCCCAGCACTGGTCGCCCGAAGTGTCGTGCCCGTCGTCGGAGCAGGGCTTGTAGCGACGCTCGATGAAGCCCGGCTCGTACGAGAAGCCCTCGCCGACCCAGGAGCCCTGGTTGTTGGTGGCCACCGTGCGGCCATCCATCGCCTGGGACGAGTAGCTGATCCCGACGGTGGGGCTGAAGCCGTTGGCGGTCGGCGGCATGCGGATGGGGTAACTCCAGCCGAAGCCACCCGTGCTCAGCACCGTCTGCCAGGAGGACGAGGGTGACAGCTTGGTGGCTCTGTAGTCGCCCTGCACGGAGGAGTCGCCGGCGGTCAGGGCCAGCAGAGTGGTGCCGGCCGTGGTGGTCAGGTCCGCCGTGACGGTCTGCGTGGCCGGGTCGTTGATCGACGACACAGGTGTGCCACGTCGGCACTCGGCACGGTCGGGCGTGGTCAGAGCGCATTCGGGCAGGCGGACCAGTCTCAGTCGGGCGCCCCAATCACCGCCCACGGCGTGCGCGAACACGCTGTAGCCGACCTTCAGGCCCATGGCGGCCAGCGGCGCGGCGTCGGCGGAGCCGACCCGCAGCACGGGACCGTCAAGGCCGGCGCGGGTGGATGCCGTGCGGTCGTACACCTGGATTCGAGCCTTCCCCGGGGCGGTGGCGGACCGGTTGGCGCGGGACCGGGTGACCGTGACGGGCAGCCCGCCGACGGTAGCGGTGGTGGCGCCAACGTCGGCGGTGCCACCGACGGGCCAGGTGACCGGGTCGGGCCGGGTCATCACCTTGTCCGCAGTCGGATCCGGCTTAGGCTTCTGCGCCCGCAGCGGGCTGCCCTTCGCCGGCTCGGCTTGTGGCGGGAGAGCCGGCGGGGCGGCGCTGGCGGCAGCCGGCGCCGGTGCCTGGATCTGGACGAGGCTCGCGCCGAGAACGACGGCGAGCAGGCTGGCGGAGAGCCGGAGCGCGCGGGGGCGCCACGCAGGGGTCAGTCGAGCGAGCATGATCCGTAACCACCACGGGAGAAGGAGGGGCGGAAGGTGAGCCGGGCCGGTCGGCGTCCTGTGGTGGAGCGCCGACCGGCGGGGCGGTGAGTCAGATGTCGGACTGGACGGTCGTGCTGGCCAGCCGGACAACGGTGGCCTGATCAAGAACGCCGCTGTAGACGCGAATCTCGTCCACGAGGCCAGAGAAGTAGCCGCCATAGACCGGTGCCTGCTGGGTGCCGTCGAGGAGTGCCCGTCCGACCTGAACGCCGTTGTCCGGGCCGTTCCAGGTGCTGTCGCTGGTGCCCTGGGCGCTGAGTGCCAGTTCACCGTCGACGTAGAGGAACACCTCCTTGGTGAAGGCGTTGTACGTGACCACCAGATGCTGCCCGCCGGTGTCGTCCGGGTCGGGAAGGTGGGTGTCATCGGACAGCACGGTGGTGGGGCCGTTGACGGCGTCGCTGTCGTTCAGGCTCAGCTGCCAGCGCATCTGGCCGTTGACGGTCCCGCACCGCACCTGGAAGCGGCTCACGTTCGCTCCCGGCTGGGAGAGCACGACCTGGTCGTTGGCGCAGGCAGCGGCCAGCTTGGCGCGAACGGCCACCGAGAAGCTGCGGGTCTGGCCCACCAGTGCCGCAGGCGACGCAGCGTACGTGGCTACGCCGTCGAGCACCATGTGTCCCGCACCTACCAGCGCCGGCTCGGCGAAGATGTCCTCCGGGTCAGGCACCATCAGCGATGCGCCGTTGTACAAGGTGAGGCTGCGGTTCGGGTCCGGGATCCCGCCCTCGTTGACTGTCTCCGGGCTGATGATGACGTTCAGATTGTCGTCTGGGACGTCGCCGCCGTCGAGCGACCAGTACACCTGGCGCTGTAGGCGTGGCGCGGCCAGCGCCTTGATCTCAACGGTGGACAGCATCCGGCCGTAGACCGCGACGTCCGCCAGCGCGCCCTGCCAGGCCCAGGTGTAGCCGGACCGGTCGGTCCGCCGTCCCATCTGCAGGTTGCCGTGTGACGCCCACTCAGCGGGCGCGGCCCCGGTCGCCGAGAGGGTCCCGTTGACGTACAGCGAAATGGTGTTCTTGACCGGATCGAAGAGCGCGGCCAGGTGGGTCCACCCCGTGGAGGCGGTCACCTGTTGCGTGCTGGTGACCTCGAAGGCACCGAACCCGCGGACGTCAGTGGTGGGGATACCGAAGCTCCACCGGCTTCCGTTCGGGGTGTAGCCGAGGTAGAAGCCTGGCTGGCCGGTGCCGTCCTGGGAGATTGCGGCCTGCGGACGGGTGAGGTCGTCTACCTTCACCCATGCGGAGACGGCGAACTCCTTCGACGTGTCCACCAAACCGGTGGTCGACGTCGCCATCCAGCCTCCGTCGGTTCCGTCGAGTTGCGCCGACGGGTGGGCGCCGCCGCCGGGGCCCGGCTGCCCGAACGTCACACCTGGGCCGACCGTGGCTGGGTTGGCGGCACGCTCGTCGGCGGCCTGGGTGGCACCAACCGTGTCGGCAAGGTTCCACTGCCCCGCAGCAGGTCCGGCGGCGATGTTGAAGTGGCAGATAGAGGTGTCGCTCTCCTTGCCGGCACCGTCGACGGCGATGGCCGTCACGAAGTGCGGCGCCTCGGTCAACGGCATCCAGGTCAGGTTGACCGGACCGCCCGGCGTGGTGGGAGTCAGGACGTTGGTCGGCACCGGGTCGGTGTCGAAGCCGTACTTGTACGACACCACGTCAGTGGCCGCAGAGTCGAAGACGAACGATCCGTATCGGCCGAGGCCGTCGATCCAGTCGCCGCTCTCCACGCAGTTCGGGCCGGTGTCCGCCGCATCGGATGGCAGGAACTCGGTCGAGTCGATGTCGGGACCGCTCGGCTTGGTCTTGTCCAGCCTGAATCCGCAGGTCGTGCTCTTGGTGCTCCACGCCGTGCCGTCATAGGCCTCGACGTACCAGGAGACGACGACCTGCTCCGGCAGGTTCGGGACTCCGGTGGTCGGGTCCGCGAGGTTGTAGTCGAAGGTCGACTTGTTGGCCTTCTGCAGCGATGTCCAGGTCTTCGTCTGCAGGGTGCCGCCGGTCGGCGTCCACGTCACGGTGAACCTGGCCTGGAGCGGCTCCGCGTCCCCGGTGTCGGGGTCGGAGAGATAGGCCGACAGCTTCGGCACGCTGGAGACGTACCAGGAGGTGGTCGGGGTACCTGTCTTGCAGGTGCCGCCCGGGTTGGTCGACAGGTTCGTCGGCGCGGCGGGCGGGCGGTTGTAGGTCACCGACAGGACGGCATTGCCGCAGAAGCGCTTGACGTACTGGTAGTCCGACTCACTGTTCGCCTTCAGTCCGAAGGTGGCTGTGGACCAGTTGCCGAAGGCCGCGGCCTTCGCCGCCTGGGTGGCGGTGAAACTCACATTCTGGTTGGTGGGCGTACACGAAGACCGGGTGACAGTGGGGCTGCCCGTGTCCTGATGGGTCGCGCCCGTCCAGGAGGTTCCACCGGGCTGGTTTTTCCAGTTGGTCGCCGAGGAGATGGTGCCCGTGCGGTACAGCGACGCGTTGCGGGGCGTGCTGTCGAATGCGTGCACCATGGTGATCTTGAAGGTGGCGCTGGACACCACGATCCGGTCGTCCTGGTACGGGGTCGGCAGGGTGAAGAACAGCCTCTTCACCTTGGAGTCGAGACAAGTGCTGTCGTAGGTGGGGCAGAGGCCGATTCGCTGGTCGTCGGCGAACTTCCAGTACTCCTCGTTCGGGTAGCCGGAGTCGACCATCGCCCAGGAGGTGTTCGACGTGGGGTTGACGTAGGGGTCGATGTAGAGCGGGAACCGGGCCTGCGGGTCGGACAGCAGTGCCGGATCTGCGGTGAGCCGCAGGACGGACCCGTCGATCCGCACGCCGAGTTCCGCCCGGCGGGCCGATTCCGGTGCCGACCGGGAGGGGTCGTAGCCCTCCCCCGCAGCGGCCGCCTCGGCCGCATTGCCAGCGTCCCACATCTTCGGCGTCGGGGATTCGAACACCATCTGGCCCGATCCGACGTCGACGGCGGCCAGCCGTCCGTCCTGGCCGGCGCTGAAACGCAGGTTCGTCCCGGACAGCCGGTAGGAGACGGTCCGTACCTGCGGCAGGGCCGCCGCCTTGGGCGTCCTGACTACCAGTACGTGGCTGAAGCTGGTCGCGGAGACGTGCACCACCAGGTCGACCTCGGGCAGCACCTCGCGGTAGGTCGCGGAGTCACCCGACAGCGTGGGCTGCGGCAGCTCGCCCGGCCAGGACAGCTTCATCACCCGGCCGGCGCGGCTAATCGTGGCGAGGGGCTGGTCCTTGCCCCCGCCGGAGAAGCGCATCGCCGTCACCGCTGCCTTCGGCCCGACGCTGCCGTCGCTGTGCCGGATCAGGGTGGTGTCGACGGGCATCCACTTGCCACCCTTGCGGGTGCGGAAGGGCTGCGCGTGAGACTCGTGTGTGAACGAGCCGTCCGGGTTGGCGTAGGTGATTTGGCGTTCACTCGCCGCCGATGGCACCTCCACCGGCTTGCCCGACTTCCGGGCCTCGACGCGTGCCTGGGACTCGGTCCAGGGAACCGTTGGCGTCTGTGCGCCCGAGGGCCCCAGCGCCTGTACCTCGACGTCCGCCGTGCCACCGCCGGACCACGTCGCTGCGGCCACCAGTGCCACCGAGATTGTGGCCGCACTCAGCCCTGTCCACCAGCGGCGTGCTGTAGCCCGCCCGTGCCCCGTTTTCACCTGATCGCCTTTCCGAGATCCGCGCTGAAGTTTGACCATTGCCATCACCCGGCCTGCTCACCGAACGCGACCGCGTCGGCCGGAACGCCGTTCACGCCCGGCTGCCAGGTCTTGGACGGCGTGGCCGCGCCGGCCGCGAGGGCCGACCAGGGAAGGGCCCAGACCGCGTGGTTGACGTACGGGGAGGACACGTACAGGTGGGTCGAGGACGTGCCGCCGCCGAAGCCGAGCAGTTCCCGGTTCGCGGGCGTGCCGGGCAGTTTGCCGGCTGCTCGCTCCACAAGAGTGTCGGAGGTCGGGGTGGCGGTACCGGCGGCGAAGACGTGCAGGTTGCCAGAGTCGATCGTGGTGGCGCTGTCCTCGCCCGGAGCGCCGACAGCGATCTGCAGTGTCTGCGCCGTCGGCGCCACCGAGGGGCTGGTGTTGACCAGAAGGACGCTCTCGCCGAAGAGATCGCCCGGCTCGCTGGCGTCGGCAATCGAGGCGGTGTTCTGGTCGATCGCCGACAGCTGGGAGATGATGGTGCCGGACACCCGGAACTGATGGACCATGCCGACGTCGGCCCCACCGACGGCGTCCTCTCCCGGCACGCCGACAGCCAGGATCGAGTCACCGGTCGGCCAGTACGGCGCCATGGCTATCGACTTACCGAAGGTGTCGCCGGTTTCCATGGCGTCACTGACGCCGCTGCTGTCCTGGTCGACGCAGCCTACGGTGCCCGGCAGGCCGGAGGTGATGGTGTGGTTGAAGACGCAAACCCGCCCGGAGAACGCCCCGGCCGTGCTGGTGCTGCCGTTCTCGCCGGGATAGGCGACCGCGAAGTGGTACGGGGTAGCGGCAAGTGCCCATCCGCCGCGGTCGTCTTGTTCAACTCCCCCTGACAGGTTTCCGACCGAGGTCTGGTCGAAGGCGATCTTTGTGCTGCCGCGTAGGTACGTCACGGTGCCGGCGTTGAACTTGCCGCTGACGTTTTCACCTGGCGCACCGATAACAAGGAACGGCTCGCCGGCAGCGGTCCGACCGCTGGCGAGGGAGAATCCGAACAAGTCGTCTCTCACCTGGGTGCCCGGCACTCCATCGACACCCTGGCTGTAGAGGAGCGCCGGGGCGGTCGAGCTCTTGCCCAGGCCGGCTGGCGAGCCGAACAGGATCTGCACCTCACCAGCGTCGACGATCGACCCGTTGTCCTCGTATGGAGAACCGATTGCTAGATCGGCGCAGCCGTCGCGGTTGGCGTCGGTGACGGATACCGTGTGGCCGAACCGGTCACCCGCCTCGGACGTCCCGGGGACCTCCGCGTCGTCTTGGCTGATTGTGGTGGTCGTGCTGGTCACGCCATCGAAGACGTGCACCGCTCCGGCGGCGTCCTGGCCGTTGACGTCGGCCTCGGGGTCCGCGATCGCGACGTCAGCGACGCCGTCACCGTTGAAGTCGTTCTGGACGCCGCCTGCGCAGCCCGGGACCGGAGGCGCGATGACGTAGACAGTCATCTCGCAGAATGACGTCCAGAGATCGCTACCGGCGACCCCGTCGGAGGCCTTGACCCGCCACTTGTAGCTACCGCCCTCGGTGAACGCGCCGGCCGGGACGGTAGCCGTGGCCGTGCCGCCAGTGGCGACGCCGGCGAAAGCCGTCGAGCCGATGGCGGCAGATCCGTCGAGGGCCCACCACTCGAAGGTGACGGTCATGGCGGTGCCGTCGGCGTCGGACACGGTTGCCTTGAGCTGCGGGGTCAGGGTGTTGATCAGCGGGCGGCTGGAGCCGGTGACGCAACTGGTGGTGGGGACGGTGGACCGGGAGGTGACGGTCGGCCAGGAGTTGTAGGTCACCGTCGCCTTCGGGTCCTCGGCGGCATTGTCGCCCTCCCGGGACCGGAACTGCTTGAACCCGGCGATGGCGGTCTCGTCGGTGGCGCGCACACCCATGCCGGCGCGGGTCTTGTTGGCGGTGGCGGCACGTTGGAAGAAGACCTTGCCGTCGATGGTTGCCCAGCCATCGCTACAGGCCTCCCCGCCGAGGGTAGCTGTGGAAGTCGCATCAGGGCCGACGGCGTCCCAGGCGGGCTGGTTGCTGAACGTCGTGGTGTAGGTCGACGGGGCGGTGGTCCAGATCTCCCACGAGGCCGGAGCGCAGTCGTGCGACCAGTAGTTCCAGAAGGACACCGTCGCGGAGTTGATCTGCTTGCCTGCCAGCGCTGTGGTGTCCCAGGTGAGGAACGAACGGGAAAGCGTGGGCGGCGAGGTGTTCAGCAGACCGATCTGGAGATCTTTCTGCTGATTTTGATCGGTGGTCACCGTCTCCCGGACATACGTGTCGAACGTCGTAGTAAGCGGGCTTACGGTCGGGTCGATGGTGACCGGGTACGCGGTCGCCGGGTCATCCAGCCAGTCTCTGTCAGGGACCATGATCAGCTCCACGGCGTCATCGCCGTGCTTCGCCACGTTGGTGTGTACCGGCTTTTGGTCAGCTGGGGCACCGGTGATGGGCTTCTTCTTCGCGTCCCACATCAACGGCGCAGGTATGTGGGCGGTCTGCTTGCCGGCCTCGTCAGTCAAAGTGACAGAGCCATCCCCACCACGCCTAAATCCCCCAACGCCGGGACCGCTGAACGGGAAGGTCACCTCCTCCACCTGTGTCCCGGCTTCCCTGGACTTCACGACCAAGAACTGCTCGAACCCCGTCCGCGTCGCCTCGACGACAAGGTCCACACCTGGCCGGGCATCGACGTAGGTGGCACGGTTGCCCTCCAGCGACGGTGCGGGCAGGGCACCGGACCAACCCATCGCCACCCGGTCGCCGCCCACACCGACCGCGGCCAGTTCATGCGCGCCAGCGCCGCGCTGACCCGAGATCCGCAGGTCATTCGGGTGAGCGACCGGGGTGACCGAACCATCCGGTGCCGCCCGCAATGTCAGGTCGACCTTCACCCACTCGGTGCCCCGCCGAAACCGCTGCATGCCCATGGCGATCTCCGCCCGGAACTGTCCGTCCGGGAGCGCGAAGACCTCGGTCGTTTCCGACGTGAGGCTCTGGACCTGTACCGGCTTGCCGGTCTCCTGAGCCGCCCGCAGGCTCACCGCCTCGTCCGACGTGTTCTCGACGCTGCCCGCAGCGTTGCCGTTGACCAGCCGGAGGGCGTGCCCATCGTCCGGGCCAGCAGCTGGATCGGTGATGAGATGGCCCGATACACCCAGGGATGCGACCGTCGTCAGCGCAGCAAGAGCTGCCGCTAGGCATGAACGAACGGTGGCAGTCTTCAGACGTGCCACAAACCCTCCCCCGTGATCTTCAGTTCGGTGAAGGACTGTAGTGAGCAGGCAACCGTCGGCACAAGGTTGATTACAAACCGCATGGACGAAATTGACCAAACTCGACCTTTCATTAGATCAAGTAACGCACCGAAATGTTTGCGGCTCCACCAGCCGGGCCAAGTCGACAAAGCAATACGAATCGCGTATTCCAACCAAATGGGCCGGCGCACAGGATCACCGCGGACCGGCCGAGGATTTTTCTGATCCAGGAACTCTGGCGGTCCCACGGAAAGGCCGGGAATCGGCTGGACGACGGACGTCGCGGCTCCAGGTCACCGACCTGAAGGAGAGCTGCCCTGGTGGACGCGGGCTACAGCGTCCAGCGGCAGTCTTCAAGGGGCACCCCAAGACTATCCGCGCGGACGCAACCCCCGAGCTGCTGGCTATCGCCGGTGGACACAGGCTCGATGATCTGACTCGGCGCTGCTGGCCGGTACGATAGGGGGTGAATTGTGGGCGAGTTGGGCGATTTCGTACGGCTGAGTTCGGAGCAGTTGGAAGAAATCCGGGCGACACCGAACAACGCGTATTCGCGTCTTGCCGGTTTCGGCGAACCGGGTTGCCAACTGGATCTGGATCGAGCGTGGAGCAGCTGGCGTTCCTCATGGACGCGGCGCATTTCCCGATCAACCCGATCACCACCGGATCACTCTTCCCCGACGAGCAGACGGCCTGGAGCCGGGACGGGGACTCGCATTCGCTCATCCCCGAACAAGTCGCGCAGGTCGCCGCCCACCTCAAGTCGACACCGTTCGACGTACTGGCGCCCCACGTACGTGCGGCGTTGACGGCCGAGTACCGCGGTTCCTTGAATGAGGAACAGTCGCGGTACCTCAGCGATATCCTGGGGTGGGCCACTGAACACCTGGCCGAGCACTACCGGGCCCTCGTCGTTTTTTCGACGCCGCCGCCCAAAACAATCAATGCACGGTGTTCTGGGCCGCCTGATGGCGGTTACTTTTCCCACCGCGCTCCAGCAGAAGGACGCAACGAACCGACCGAAGCACGGTCTGAGCAGGAATTACGCCTTCTGCTGATCCTCGGCAAGCAATCACAGCAACGCCTACGTGCGACCATTCAACCTGCGACTAACAGGGGAAAGCCGCAGGTATTCCGCCTGCCTATACAGATAGAGCGTCGTCTTAGGAAACCGATACTCTATCCCCTGAGCTACGGGGGCGCGAGTGCCCAGTCTCGCGACCTGCGCGTTGACCCGGGGTAGCAGGGAGTGCCCCGCGTTGACCTGCGCTGCCCCCCGTCCGGCTGGCGCGGGCGATCACCACACGCCGAGCACACCCGGCCGATTTGCGACCACGACCGTGGCCCTGGTCAGCCCGCCGTGGCACCCGTTGGCCCACGGCGTCACCGGCTGGAGAGCACACAGCGCGCACACCATCCAAGTCGCAGCCTCATTTGGAGCTCCGGAACGTGGCCGCGGATGCAGGGCTCGTTGAACGTGACCGGCTTGGCGTCGTTCGCCAGATCCCTCGGCGGTATGGGCTTCGACCCGGCCCTGGGTGATCTACTGGTATACGCGTTCAGAGTGCCGGTGTAGCCCGGTTTTGATCTCCGCCAGCAGTTGCGTGACGCCGACGGCGGGTCCTGTTCGCGGCGGTGGCGTAGATGGTCGCGGCAGGGGGCGACGAGGGCGGATCCGGCACTTCGGTGCGCGCACCAGACGTTGCGGCTCGCTGATCCGTGCATACCGTCTGATGGCGTTCGGGCCGAGTTTGAATAAGCGGTTGGTTACGCCCTGCCACGCGCGACCGTTGCCGGTCGCGCGGGCGGGCGAGGACGTGGGCGGGCGTGGATTACGCCCGCGCGGCGCGCTGCGCACCCAGCACGGCGGAAGTGCCGAGGTCGGACTTGGGGAGCAGCCGGCCGGCGGCAACGGCGCTGGACCAGGTCACGGTGTCGGCGACGGCGGCGAAGTTCGAGTTGAGCAGTGCCAGCAGGGTGGTGTGGACCGTCTTCGCGTCGGCGAAGCCGGCCTCGTTCGCGATGTTGATCGCGCCGGTGGCGTCGGAGAGGACTTCGGCAGCCAGGCCGTGGGTCTCGGCCTCCGCGGCGGAGGCCAGCACGCAGTTGTTGGTCATGTAGCCGACGAGGGTGATGGTGTCGATCTCGCGCTCGCGCAGCCAGGCGAGCAGGTCGGTGCCCGCGAAGACGGTGCCGTACTGCTTGACGACGGACTTCCATCCGGCCGTGCGGCGGCTCTCGACCTCCGGGTGCAACTGGAAACCGGGCTGGGTGGGGTTGAACACGGGTGCGTCCTCGCCCATCGCGTGCTGCACCGCGACAACGGGAATGCCAGCGGCGGTGGCCGCATCGATCGCGCGCGTGATCTGCGGCAGCGACTCGACGTGGGGCGGGTACTGGATCTCCAGCGGGCCGCCGCCGAAGTAATCCTGCTGCACGTCGATCAGGATGAGTGCGCGACGAGGGGTGGTCATGGCCTCTGCTCCTTGGACTCGTTACCGCCGTCTTCGTGGGCGACGCATCGAGTCTCCAGGCTGCGAACCGCGTCGACCATTGGCACACGTGCAGCGTTACGATGGATTCGTGCCAACGTCCGAGGACGCCCTGCGGATCGCCGTCTACGCCTTCGACGGCATCACGATGTTCCACCTCTCGGTGCCGCAACTCGTCTTCGACGAGGTCGCTCGGCAAGGCCTGGGCAACTGGGAGACGACGCTCTTCTCGGATCGCGCGGGGTCGATTCGCACCGCCGAGGGCTACACGCTCGGCGAGGTACGCGGACCCGCGACGGCCGAAGGGGCCGATGTCGTGATCGTCCCCTCCTGGTTCGAGGACGGTCGCACTGCCGGGGCGGCGCTGCAGCGAGTTCTGACGGGAGCCCACAGCCGCGGCGCGACGGTCGCCGGGCTGTGCCTCGGGGCCTTCGCCGTCGCTGATGCAGGCCTGCTGTCCCGACGCACGGCCGTAACGCACTGGCAGGCCGTCGACATGCTCGCCGCCCGGCACCCCGACGTCGACATGGATGCCTCCGTGCTGTACCTCGATCACGGCGACGTGTTGACCTCGGCCGGGACGGCGTCGGCGATCGATGCATGTTTGCACCTCGTCCGCAGCAGGCTCGGCGCAGCGGCGGCCAACCGGGTGGCCCGCCATCTCGTGGTGGCCCCGCACCGTGAAGGCGGGCAGGCGCAGTACATCGAACGGCCCCTACCCCCGCACTCCTCCGACGACCCGATCACCGGCGCGATGGATTGGGCTCTGCGGCACCTGGCAGAACCCCTATCGGTGGAGCGGCTGGCTGCCGTCGCGCACATGAGCCGGCGCACCTTCATCCGAGCGTTCCAGGCATCTACCGGCGCCACCCCGGCCGCCTGGGTCAAGCGTCAGCGCCTCGACGAGGCCCGTCGACTGCTGGAGTCGACAGAACTGTCGATCGATCAGGTCGCTGCCGCATGCGGCTTCGGCAGCAGTGTCACGCTGCGGCAGAGCTTCGCTACGGCCTTCGACACCTCACCGTCGGAATACCGCCGACGGTTCGACACCCGCACCGTAGACCGTCCTGCAGGTGGCCCGCGCTCGTAGCGCTCGAACGGCTCCGGCCAAACGCAGCATCGGCAACCTCGCCCTCACCGGCGTCGGCTGCTTCGCGCCTACGCCCGACACACGCTGAACGCGGTGCCGGAGCACAGCCCAGGGCATGGACAGGGAAAGCAGCTCCCGTGACCAGCGGTCACCATCACCGTCTTTGACATGACAGTGCGTAACTGAACCCAACGTGGCCATGCACCCAGTGGCGCAGATCGCTTGTCAGCACTCTGGCGGTGGACTCCCCACTGGCCGGTTCAGCATGTGCTGAACCGGCCACGGCAGGAGGCCGGTCAGTGGCCGGCATGGTGGTACTGGTGCACTGCGGCATGACCTTTACCCCGGCCGATCATCCACCGGTTCACCGGCACGGTAAGCACGAACGCCACCGCCAGGGCGAACGTCAGCGACGCCCAGAACACCCAGCTGGCGAGCCCGGCTTCCATCGCGCCCGGCACGGCGAGCATGACCGCATTGTCGACACCCTCCATGACGGCGATGGACACCGTGTCCGCAGCTACGTAGCACGGGCGCGCCGCGCGGTGTCTTCGCTGTCAGCGCTGACCGCGCCGGCTACCAACCCGCGTGCCGGAAGAGAACGCCGCCGCGCCCCGTGTCGCTGACGTGGTTTCCGCGGCGCTCGCCCGACGACTTTCCGAGCCTCTCCCGCGCGTTGCGCTGGCGGTCGATCCGCCCGTCGCTGTGCGCGGATCCGGGCGCCGCGTGGCGCTGTGGCCTCGTCCGTGATGTGGCGCCGTCGTCGCTACGGGAGGCGTCACGAAGCGACGCTCACCCGGGGCGAGTTCGGTGAGCAGCGAGTCACCGGGCCCAAGCCGGGTGATCGTCGGGTTGATGCCGGCCTGGCGGGTGAGGTCGTGCACGTCGGTGACCTGGTCGTCGGTCATCAGGGTGACGACGGTGCCGCTCGCTCCGGCACGCGCGGTCCGCCCCGAGCGGTGCAGGTATGCCTTGTGCTCGGCGGGCGGGTCGGCGTGGATCACGAGAGCTACGTCGTCGACGTGGATTCCGCGCGCCGCGATGTCGGTCGCGACGAGCGTGCGGGCGTCGCCGGCGGAGAACGCCGCCAGATTGCGGGTGCGGACGTTCTGCGCCAGGTTGCCGTGCAGCTCCACGGCGGGCACGCCTGAGGCGACCAGTTGACTGGTCAGCTTCTTGGCGCCCCGCTTGGTGCGGGTGAATACGAGCGTTCGCCCCGGGGCGGCCGTCAGGTCGATCAGGACAGGGAGCCGGTCATCGTGACGCACCCGGAGCACGTGGTGGGTCATCGCGGCGACCGGGGACATCGCGGAGTCGACGCTGTGGGTGACTGGGTTGGAGAGGTACCGCCGCACGAGGACGTCGACGCCCGCGTCGAGCGTCGCCGAGAACAGCAGCCGCTGGGAGCGGGGCGGTGTCTTGTCGAGGAGTCGCCGTACGACCGGCAGGAAGCCCAGGTCGGCCATGTGGTCCGCCTCGTCGAGCACCGTGACCTCGACGGCGTCGAGGATCGCGTGGCCGTTCGAAACGTGGTCGGCGAGCCGGCCGGGACAGGCGATGAGGATATCGACCCCGGCACGCAGTGCACCGACCTGCGGCCGCGCGTTCACCCCACCGAAGATCGTCAGGGTCCGCAGCGACAGCGCGGTGGCCAGCGGTGCGATCGTCGCTTCGATCTGGGTCGCCAGCTCGCGAGTGGGCGCCAGTATGAGCGAGCGCGGGCGGCCCGGCAGCCGCGGAGACGTGGCGGCCGAGAGCCGGGCGAGGACCGGGAGAGCGAAGGCGTATGTCTTGCCCGATCCCGTCCTGCCACGACCCAGCACGTCGCGTCCGGCGAGTGAATCCGGGAGCGTCGCGGCCTGGATCGGGAATGGCGTGCTGATGCCCGCCTGCTCGAGCGCGGCGACCAGGTGGCCGGGCACGCCAAGGTCGGCGAAGGAGGTGGGTGTGACAAGGGGTGTCTTGCTGGGGCGGCGTGCCACCATAGGAGTCTCCGAACGTGAAAGGGGTCGCCCTGCACGGCGCTGACCGATTGGTCGCGGCGCGTGGTGGTCGACATCAGAGGCAGGCCGTGGTCGGAAAACCGGCGGACTGGTTGATCAATCTACCCGCACCCCGGCCCAGGCCGTACACGATGGCTTTCTGGGTTAGGGTTCGACGGGCCGAGCGAAACGGATCCAACGCCCCCGGCGAGCGGCCGGATCCGCCCCGCTCATTTTCCGCGCCCGGCTTGCATGTGCGAGCGGGTGGGTCGCGCGTTGGCGCGCAAACTTGGAGCAGCTCTTGACTGAAGTAACCGCGCATGACTCGAATTTGTTCCGTGCAACACCGGGAGCAAATGCGGCTTTCGACCACACCCCTGCCATCGACGTAAGTTCGGCTGCGATGACCCGCCTGCGCACCCCGTTCCGTGTCGAGGTGACGCCGACCGGAAGCCAACGACTCGTTGGGCATCACGACGCAACGGAGCCCAGTCGGTAAGGGCTACCACCCGTATCGGTTCAACGCGTCGCAGGTACCGACGTCCTGTGCAGGTGGATCAGCACGTCTCCACGACTGGACCACCAGATCGGGCGGTGGCGGTGCACCGCCGCTCGGCCTTGCTCACGCACGTTGTCGCGTCGGCCATCCCGATCAACGTGTCCCCGTCGAGGGTGTTGCCGCGACCCGCGACCGCCGCACCCATCGTGACCCGGTCGGGGTGGCCGCCCCAGTGCAACAGCGCACGGTGTAGGCGCCGCCCGTCTCGGCGCCGGCGATGGAACGTGGTCGCCGTCGGCGCGCTGTTGAATCGCTTCAATCGGTCCGTGGATGCGCTCGCCGAACATCCGCTGGGAAGGGCATACGCGCGGCGTCGCGAAGGCGGCGCTCCGCGGATGCGTCCTGTGCCAGCCCGGTCAGGTCTCCCAACTTCCGTCCACAATTCGCGGTCTCCCGATCACACGACCGTCTTCCCAAGATCATTATGGTTCGTCTTTCCGCAAGCGTGCTATACGGTCAGCAGGTGAGAATCGAGCGTCACTGGTGGAACGGGGACCGGAGTCTGCGGGGACGTCGCGACGTCTACATCCGCACCGACGGCCAGCGATGGGAGGTAGAGGCGCAGACCGGCGGCATCGCAGGTCGGTCGAAGCTACACCCCTGTCCGGGTCGGGCGTCTGCGGAGATCCTCGCCGGCGCATGGCTGGGTGGGCGTCCGGAGTGGCGGGAAATGGTTGCCTGACAGTGGACGTCAGGAGCACTCCTGGCAGACGTCCCGGCCGTCGGCCCGCGTGGCGAGCTGGCTGCGGTGGTGCACCAGGTAGCAGCGTGCGCATCGAAACTCGTCCGGCTGCATTGGCACGACCGCCACGGTCAGTTCCTCGCCGGACAGGTCCGCGCCGGGCAGCTCGAAGTTCTCGGCGGCCTCGGCCTCGTCGAGGTCGACTCTTGCTGACTGCGGCGCCGCGCCGCGCGCCTTGAGTTCCTCCAGGCTGTCGTCTTCAACGTCATCGGCCGGTCGGCGCGGTGCGTCGTAATCGATGGGCTTGCTCATCGTGGCCTCTCCGGCTTTGGTTCACGGGCGTCACGTCGGTAGCCCGCGGCCCGTGTCGTGGCGCTCAAGCGAGCGGTGGAAGGGTAGCGCTCGCCCTTGGATGCGAGGGGCACCATAGGCAGTGATCGCCATCCCGGCGGAGAATGACTCCCCACTCCCCCGGCCATGGCCGGCCCCCGACAGGCACTGCGAGACGATGTCCCGGACCGGTCGTTGCCGTCTGTCGCCCTCACGAACAGGTAATCCGTGACCGCGACGCGAAGTGCGCGCCCGCGTTCTTGCCTCTGAAGGCATCGACATCCTGCGTACCCCGCCGCAAGCACCGAGGCCAACGCGTACGCGGAGAGACGGGTGCGCACGGTACGGCACGAGTGCCTCGACGGATCGCCCCCGGCACTTGCTGACGACCCTGGCCGAATACGTCACGCATCACAACGAGCACCGACCGCATCAGGCCCGATATCAAAGCATCCGCTTGGCGCAAACCGCGATGATCATCCTTCGGTTGACTGAGGCCGTGAAGTACGGAGACCCTGCTGCTCGCGCGCTGCTTCCCCGCCACCATCGCTGCGGACACCAAAGCCGTGTGCCGACAAAGGGCTCCACCAACGGATCAGCCGCTTCGGCGGTTGCCCCACTGGCGCGGGCTCTGGACCGAGCCCCGGCCGTCGGGGCGCTGACCCTTTCCATACGGTTGAGGCGAGGCGACCTTGCCCTTCCCGCGCCGGGCAGCCCGATTTGCGTAAACGGCAGGCTCGTCGGTCTCGGTCTCGGTCTCGGCCGTGGTTGTCGTGTCGGCATCCTCGGCGTGGGCGTCCTGAACGGGCTCAGGCTCCGACATCGGTATCTCCCTGGATTCGTGGGGCTTCCTGCGGACCATCGCCAGCCGGCGGACGCAGACTGCTCCGGAAGCTCGGCGAACTGCGTGACGCCGGGATCTTAGTACGCGACCAGGGCATCGACCCACAGCACCGAGCCGAGATCGCAGCATTCTGGGGGCAACCGGGCGGCTCTCCTATCACAACGTGAACAGGACGAACCCCACCAAGCTGATCTTCAGCAAGCGATCACAGCAACACCCCGCTGCGACCGGAAAACGCAGGGCAGGAAACCAAAGTCCGCAGGCCATCAGCCTGCGGACACGCGCGGAGCAGCGAGTCTCCATGTGACTCCGGTTGATCTTGATGCGCAGGGTGGTACGGCCGGCGGAACCGGGGTCTCGTCGGCGGGGAGCGTGCTGGTTCAGGCTTCGGCGCGGACCGCCGGTGCCACCGTTCCACGGCCGGTCTGATTCCTACGCCAGCCGACGCTGCAGCGGCTTGAATGGCGGTATGCAGGTCAGCAGAGACGGGCAGAGTTGGCGCATCGGCGCCGCCGCCGAGGTGGACTGGATCGCTGGTCACACCACTGCCGGCGTCTCGATCACCACCGCCATCCCGCCGATCTTCGACGCCTACGCCACCACGTACCAGGCCGACGACGTCACCGCCGCCGCCTACGAGCATGCCCTGATCAAGAACCTCATCACGCCCACCCCAGACCAGCCGTGGTGGCTGGCCTACCTCGACACCGGCGCCCACGACGTCGTCTTCCCCACGCCCCGAGGGTGTTCCTCTACTGGAACTGGCCGTACGTTCTGGTCGAGGCCGGCCCCGAGCAGGCCCTCACCTGGCGCACCGGTGGTCACATACGCGACCCGAGGTGCTTGACGCGCTCGAGGCCGACCACGACTACCTGCTCGGCGGCGCGGTGTTCACCCTGGACCCCGAGCTCCACCTGGGTCGGCCTCGGTGGTGGCCATACGATCCGCCCTGCGACCTCCAGCACAGCCGGTCCCTGTCAGTCAGCCGGGGCTGTGGTGCGACCACGGCCCGACCACGCAGAGCTCGTCCCACATGTCGGCTCCGCCTGGAAAACTGAGCCCGTGGTTCCGGCTGAACTTCGCCCCCTTCTGGCAGCATCGGGAGGTGCTGAGGGTGGAGGACTGGGCGGAGGTCCGTCGGTTGCACCGGGCGGGGCGGGATGGCCCTGGCTCTCCTCCTGGCGTCCGGATGGACAACTCATGCCCGCGCAACCGATACCAGCCGAACGCAAGGGAGATTCAGTGGGACGCCGTTTCGAGGAAATCGACTGGCGTGAGACGCCGATGGGTGCCATCAGCCTGCGACGCCGGCTTGATCCGACACTCAACGTCGACGTCTACGAGGTGAAACTGAACGACGAATACCTGATGTCGAGCCTGTTCACGGTGGCCGAGAGCGAGCTCGCCCGGCTCGCCCTGGCCGAGCTGCACGGAACTGACCTCGACGTTGTCGTCGGTGGTCTCGGCCTCGGGTACACCGCCGCAGCCGTGCTGGATGACCCGCGGGTACGGACGCTGACCGTGGTCGAGGCGCTGGGCGAGGTCATCTGCTGGCACCGAAGTGGTGCGTTGCCACTGGCCAGCCGGCTCACCGGGGATCCGCGCAGCTCTCTGACGCAGGGTGACTTCTTCGCGATGGTGAACGACCCGGCCGGCTTCGACCCGGAAAGGCCCGGCCGGCGCTTCGACGCCGTCCTGGTCGACATCGACCACTCACCCCGACATGTTCTACACCCGAGCCATGGCGCGTTCTATACCCCCGCCGGTCTGCGCCGGCTTGCCGGCCATCTGCGGGCTGGGGGAGTCTTCGCGCTGTGGTCGGACGACCCGCCGGATGACCGGATCACCGCCATGCTCGGCGAGGTGTTCGTCACCGCGCGGGCGCACGTGGTCACATTCGCCAACCACCTGACCGGCGGCGAGGCCGCCAACACGGTCTACGTCGCAGGCCGGTAGCCCGGACGAGCACTCTCACGCAGAACAGGCAGAATCGATACGGGGCACGTGAGATGGTCTACCAACCCGAGCCGCCGCATCGGTCGTGACTCAGGAGTCGGCGGCCCGGAAATGCCAGATGAGCATCGCGGGTGCTCCTTCATTTGCCGCTCGTGCTGCTTCGGGCACGAGGGCTGTGAGACTCCAGGGCCACACATCCCATCGACGCACCACGTCCGCCGCAGTTGGCACCTCCCTCGCCACGGAGGGGTCGCCGACCGGTAGGCGGGGTTCCTCGCAGCGCAGCGGCTGCAGGCCGGCTCGTAGTGCGGCACGCAGGTAGTCCCCGACCAGGTGTCGGTAGGCGACCAGGCGCCCGGGCCGCCCGTCCGCGTCCCGCACCGTGGGGACCGAGCCACGTGCGATCCCTTCGGGGTGCACGTCGGCGATGACCAGGTGGCCGCCTGGGCGTAGCACCCTGGCGAACTCGGCGAGGACCGGATCGAGGTCCGGCACATGGACCAGCGCGAGGCCGCAGACGACGAGGTCCATCGCGCCGTCTGCCACCGGCAGCCGGTGCAGATCGCCGACTTCGAAGCGCGCGTTGGGAACCCGCCGCCGGGCATGGTCAAGCATCTCGGGCGAACTGTCCACCCCGAGGACTTGATGCCCGCGCGCGGACAGGGCTGCCGCGTACCGGCCAGTGCCGCAGGCCGCGTCGAGAGCGACGCCGGCGGGCAGGGCGTCGACGATCTCGGTAACCACCGGCTCGTCGAACTCGAACGCCGAGTTGGGGACGTCGTCGTAGGTGCTTGACCAGATGCGGTAGCCCTCGACGGTGTCAACCCGCGCCACGTCGACCGCCGCGGATGCGAGGGACTCGTCGTCGAGCAGTTTGCGGATCTCGCCGATGCGGGCCTCGACGAACGCACGGTCGTGCTTCCCGGTGAACGATCTGAGCAAGGCGACGCCCTCGAGTCCGAGTACGTACGCCAGGGGGCTCTCGTAGATCACAAACACGACGTTAACGTGACGGTCTACATCGAAGCCAGTGGATTACCGCAGGATGCTCAACTGCCGGGATCGGAATTGCACGAGTTCGGCCGCACCCTGCACTCCTGCGGCGTCCTTGCCTCCTAGGGCTCCGTCGCGGACTGCTACGACTGTGAGACTTTGAGGGGCCGTCAGGCGGCCTGACTCTTGCTTACGACGGACCCTGCGGTTTGGGTGTCCTTGCTGTTGATCTGTCGTCTGCCTGCCGGTGCAGCACCCAGTGGTGCTGGCCGGACGGGCAGTGACCTCATAGGAGCCTGATCGCAACAGGTCCCGTCACAGTCCCGTCCACCCGGCCGGCCAGCGTAAGGGCTCATTGTGGCCCTAGGTCAGCGCTGGAAGTCGACGAAGCGGGTGAGCCCGACCTCGGGGATGCGTCCCAGTGAGCGGTAGGTCTGCACGGCCTCGTCGAGGGTGGTCGTGGGTACCAGGTGCTTGGCGTGTTTGGCGACGCTGTCGGCCACCAGGTGCGGGTCGAAGACCCAGACCGGGAGGCTGGCCGGCCCGACCCGGGCGACCTCGCCGAACGGGTTGCTCTTGAGGGTGCGGTGCAGCCCGAACTCGCCTCGGCCGGCCTTGAGCACCAGGCTGCCGACCGGGTCGTCGGCCTCGCCGTGCAGCGCGCCCACGCGCTCGATGGCCGGGTAGCTGGGGGCGATGACGCCGCGCAGCGCGCCGGCTTTGACCGCGGTGCTCAGGTTGCGGTCCAGCTCCTCGATCTCCATCTCGGCGTCGACGCCGTATCCGGCCAGGCCGAAGTAGGCGCGGCATTGCTGCTGGAGCAGGCCGGCGAGGGTGAGGTGGTCGGCCAGCGAGGTTTGGGTTGGTCGGATCTCGTTGCCGGTGGACAGCGTGTCGGAGCCGACGTCGACGCTGACCAGCAGGTCGGCGCCGTAGTGTGCGACGACCTGCCGCATCCCGTCGGCGACGCCCTGACCGCCGCCACGCAGCGAGATGAGGAATGCTTCTCCGCCGAAGTGGCGGGCGGCGGTCGCCTCGTGCGGCTGACGGCCGTCGATCTGCGAGTTCGCAGTGACGATGACCGCATGCGCGCCGAGCGGCTTGGCGGGGCTGAGGTCGAGGGGCTGGTAGAAGTCCGGGCCGACGGTCATCCGCAGGGCGGTCTTCTGTTCACCGGCTGGCGGCCACCATTGGCAGGCGACGCCGCCGAGGATGACGCGCTGTACGCCGAGCCGGCCGAGCCAGTCGGCGACGAGGGAGGCGACCAGGCAGTCACTGCCTCCTCCGTGGCCCATGACCAGGGCCGTCCTGGACTCTAGAGCGGCTTCTTCAATCGTCGGTGTGGTCACTGGACAGGCCCCTTCTCGGCAGCACCGCTAACGCAGAGTCACGATCACGGTCACGCCACGACATTAGTTCGTACCTTTACTATCCTGCAAGGGGGTGTCGCCGAGGAGTTCGCGGACGAGGCGGCGGATGCGGGGGACGTCCACGTCGACCGCCACGACGACCGGGTTGCCATCGGCCTCGGCGTTGCCGTCTGCCGGGAGCTCCGGCCGGCCGGACCGGCTGCGTGCCAGCGGGCGTGTGTCGACGACGGTCTGGTTCCAGGCGGCGCTGCCGCCGGTGTGCACGGCGACCGGGAGGACCTCGGCCGTGACCAGGGTCGGGTGCACGCAGGCCGTGGCCGCGAGCAGGTCGTGGCAGGGCATTCGGCCCGGTGGACAGAGGCTGGCGCCGAAGCGCCGGTACACCGCCAGGGGACAGTCCAGGAAGTCGGCTGCCGGGGTGAGCCGGCGGTCGAGGATGGCCAGCTCGGCGTCGGTCATGGTCGCGGTATGGGTCACGTCGAGCCCGACCACCAGCGGCGGCTGCGCCCAGGGCACCGCGAGCACCGCCGCAGCGCATGAGGGGTCGTGGGCGGTTTCGCCTCCGCTGTGGGGGACCGCACCCAAGGCGTCGGCTTCCGCGATCCCCGCCCGCGCGATGCCGCCGGCGCGGGCGCTGCCGCCCGTGAGGGTGAGCCGCGCCCGCGACGTGCGGGCGTGGGCGCCGATGGCGGCGGCCACGTTGGTCAGGGGCCCGAGCGTGAGTAGCCAGGCTCCGGCGGGGACCTCGCGTGCGATCACCTCCGGCGCGCCGGGCTGTGCGCGTGGTGGCAGCGGGGGTACCCGTGGGCCGAGGTCGCCGGGTCCGTCGTGGCCGTGGATCGGCACCGGTCGGCGGGTCGGCGGTGCCGGCGCGGTCTGGTCGAGCCGGACGTGGACCGGGACGGTGGGGCGGCCGGCGGCCTCCAGGACGACGCGCAGATTGCGCGCGCGGCGACCGGCGCGGGCACGCTGCCGCCGACGGCGGTGACCGCGGCGAGGTCGACGTCGGGCTGGCCGCACAGCCACCGGGGCGCTGCGGCGACGTCGATCCCGCCGTCGCTGTCGATGACGAGTGTCACGGTGCGCCTTTCGTTCGCCGATGAGGCCGGGCTTCTGGACTGCCACTGGACAGCGGTGCGCTGACTAGACTGGCGCCGTGAGATCGTCCGCAGGGGTTGGGCACCGGGATGCCGCAAGCTGACGCGCCGCATGTCGGTTCCGTCGATCCGGCCGAGGTGGATGCGATCCCGTTGGAGGATCTGGAAGAGGCTCTGCGACACCATTCGGCCGGCAATACGCCTGGGTTTCTGTTGCGGCATGCGACGTTGCGCTGGCAGCGCCACGTGGCGACCGCGCTGGCCGGGATGTCCATGACGCACGTGCAGTTCCTCGTGTTGGGCAGCACGTGGTGGTTGGGGCGTAACGGGGAGGCGCCCCGGCAGCGCGACGTGGCCGACCATGCCGGCCTGGAGCCGGTGATGACCTCCCAGGTCCTCAAGGTCCTGGAGCGGGACGGGCACGTGAAGCGGATCCGGGACACCGCCGACGCCCGCGCCGTCCGGGTCATGGTGACGCCGCAGGGCCGTGACCTCGCCCGCCGCTGCGTCGTGATCATGGATCGGATCGACGCTGTGTACTTCGCCGAGGCGCGTGCTACGCCCGGCTTCATGGAGCAGTTGCGGGCGCTGGCCGGGCGCGACAGTGCCGGCAACCCGGCTCGGCCCTCGTAGCGCCCGGTGCGGCTGCCGCCCGGCTCTGCCGCTGCTGGCGCGGGTCTCACTGCCGCGCGAACGGCCGGCCGATCGCGGCCGGCGCGGCGGCGCGGCCGACGAACGTGGCTGACGCGAGCACGGCCAGCAGGTAGGGCAGCGCGATCAGCAGCTCATGCGTCCCCCGGACCCGCAACCGCCGGTAGCCCCGGTGCGCGGTGCGGGTGTTCCCGCGTCGTACCCGCACGCACCGGAAACGACCCGGCCGGGACGCTATCGGGCGTCCCGGCCGGGGCAAGACTCACATCACGGTCGGCGACCGGTCAGCCCACCCACCAGCTCGGGTGGGCGGGCTGACCGTCGGTCAACCGCGGACCGATGCGTCGATCATGGTGAGGCTGGTGATGACCGCCTCGACCTCGGGCATCCCCTCGGTGTAGTCGCCGTTGGCGATCCGCACCGACGCGGCCTCGTACCGTTCGGTCAGCAGACCGTGCCGGCTCTTCGCCTTCGCCACGATGCAGTTGCCCACCGGGTCCCACGTCTCCTCCGAGCCGCCGGCCACACAGTCGGTCAGGTGCCGCTGCCCGGCGAGCGGGTCGAAGGCGCCGTTACCGGCCGTGCACGGTGCCCCCCGGGCAGGTGCGTTGCAGTTCGCGTACGCCGCGAGGGCGGTGGCGAAGGTGTCCTTGACGATGCTGGCGTCGCTGTCGTCGCCGACGATCCGGGTGGCACCGAACAGCGCCGCGTGGAGCAGGTCGTCCTGCGTCAGCGTCCGGCCGAAGCCGAGCTGGGTGTACGCCTTGAGCAGCTTCACCACCCGGGTCACCTCGGCGTTGCTGCGGTGGAGGTCCGACGCCTCGTTGTTCAGGTCGTCGTACACCTGGCCGTAGTAGGCCGCCTGCCGACCGGCCAGGAAGTTGGTCATCCGGGTCCGAACGTCCGTGTTGACCTGCTCGTTGCCGGAGTAGGTGGCACCCGACTCGAACATCGGCTTGTAGACCGCGTCCCAGTTGTCGAGGTAGTCCTCCAGCCCGTAGCAGAAGACGATTTCACCGGTCGCCCGGTACTCCCGGCAGATCTCGCCCAGCGCAGTGGTCAGGGTCCGGACCTGGTAGTCCCGCACCTCGCTACCCCACTGCACGCGTAGCCGCATCTGCACCCGCAGGTCCGCCTTGGTGACGTTGAACTTCGTGGTGGAGCTGCGCTTGATGTTGACCATGCCGGCGTCGTAGCAGAGCGACACCTTCGGCTTGTCCGGGTGGGCGTACTGGGCGAAGGCGAACACGCTCGGTGCCGAGGTCAGCGCGATGTTGTTCGGCCGGCTCAGGTACCCCGGCGCACCGTTGCACGGCTGCACGCCCGCCGGGTCGGTCAGCTTGCCGGCGTCCGGCATCGTCTGGTCGATCGGGCCGAAGAGGTTGTACTCCTTGTCGTCACTGTACTTCTTGCGTACGGCGGTGAGCTTGAGCCGCAGGTCACCGACCGCGTTCAGGTAGTCGGCGGTCAGCCCGGTGAAGAGCACGTTGGTCCGCTTGCCGTCGGCACCCGGCGTCGTTCTCGGCTTGCTCAGCGCCCGGTTCACGGTCAGGATGTCCTGCCCGGTGGAGATGATCCGGGCGGTCTCGGTCGCCGAGACCTGCTTGGCGTAGTCCGGGTTCTGGAGGGCCAGCACGCCGTAGCCACGGGCGGCGAAGGACCAGGTGGCCGGGTTGGGCTTGGTCAGCGTGCTGCTGGTGGGCAGCCCGTACTGGTTGCCGGCGTACCACTCCAGGTAGCCGAGCGCGCCGTTGGGCTCCCAGGTGTTCAGCGCCTGAACCGGGTCGGTCGTGCTCCAGCCGGTGCTCGGGCCGGTCAGCGGGGCCCGGGTGGACAGCGTCGTCGCGGCGGTACGGAGGATGCCCTCCGGCTCCGTGTAGCGGTCCCCGCCGCCGTTGTAGCTGGGGATCGGCTGGCCGTACCGCTGCTCGTAGTCGATGTACTTGTTCATCGTCAGGTTGGTGTCGTAGAGGATGTCCTCCTGCTGCCCCTTGATGATCTCGGCGCCCCACATGTCCAGCCGGGGCATGAGCCGCAGCAGTTGCGTCTCCAGGTTCGCCAGCTGGGCGTTCGTGGCGTTCTGCAGCTGCATCATCTCGTCGAACCGATTGATCATGTCGCCGTACAGGTTGGTCAGGCCCTGTTCCAACCGGTCGAACCGGCTGTGCATGTTGGTGTTCAGCGTGGCAATGTCCTGCCGGATCTTGGCCAGTTCGTCCAGCATCACCTGCTCCGGGCTCGGCACCCCGGAGAAGAGCGGCAGCACGCTGGTGATGGCGCCCAGCACGTTCCCGGTCAGGGTGAGGGTGCTCATCGAGAAGATGGCCTCCCCGAGACCCAGCCCGGCCACGGCCGGGATGAAGTTGTTGATCGCGGTGGCGACCTGCACCGCCGCCTTGCCGACCCCGGCGGCGATCTTGCCGGCCCGGGGGTCGGCGAAGCCGAGCAGGGTGGAGAGGATCTCGATGGCGGTCGCCGCGCCGTCGATGATCTTCTGCCGCTCGGCCGCGAGGTCCCGCTGGTTCTGCTGCTCGGCCAGGGTGGGGCGCGGTGCGCCCGGCGCGACCGGGTACTTCGCGTCCAGCTCCTTCATGAGCGCCAGCGTGGCGTCGTTCTGGGCGCTGATCAGTTCGAGCTTGGCGGCGAGCTGCTCCTGCCCCTCCTGGAGGTACCCGGTGCTGTTGGTCAGCTGGTCCATCAACGCCTGGACGTTGACGTTCGTGGCGATGACCGGGTCGGCCAGCAACTGGTCGGTGGTCGCGTTGGCGCTGATGTTCATACCGGCGCCGATCGCACCGTCCCAGGCCGCCCGGAACGCGCTGTCGATGCTGCCCCGCTGGTTGACCCGGCTCCAGACGAGGTCCTGGATGGCGTAGAGCTGGCTGAAGGCGGTGTACTGGAACTTGCTCCCCGCCACGTAGTCGGACGTCACGGCCCAGGTCTTGATGTCCTTGCCGATCGTCGACTCCAGCAGGTCCCGGATGATCGGCGCGGCCTGGGCGCCAGCCGGATG
The DNA here is from genome assembly GCF_044459745.1 of Micromonospora sp. NPDC050187. Classification (NCBI taxonomy): domain Bacteria; kingdom Bacillati; phylum Actinomycetota; class Actinomycetes; order Micromonosporales; family Micromonosporaceae; genus Micromonospora; species Micromonospora sp. NPDC050187. Next base: position 136,891 of record NZ_JBITJH010000012.1, on the reverse strand, counting down.
CAGCGTGGTCAGGTTGAGCAGCTTCATGGCGTAGTCGAACGCCGGCCGCTCCAGGTCCTGGGCGGTCAGGTTCGAGTCGTACCAGGACCGCATGGACGCCATCCGCTGGTGCAGCTGCTCGGTCGTCGCGTAGGGGTTCTTCTCCCGGAACCCGACGAGGTCGGCGCTGAGCATCATGTCCCGCAGCCCGTTCGGGCCGGGGTTGTGCAGGCGGGCGTACGCGGTGAAGAGCCGGTTCTGCAACTCCTGGTTGTTGACCTCGACACCGCCGGCCGCGCGGACCGGCTGGGCCAGGGTCAGCGAGACGACCACGGCGGTCGCCACGGCGACCACCCGGCCGAAAAGGGATCGACGGCGGCGCTGTCTATATCGGATCTCGGGCACGGTTGTACCTGACACAGGTGTTCCCCCCACAGTGATGGACGGGAACGAGTGTCGGGCACGCCGATGGGAATCCGGTGGGATCCGGAGTCGACACGGTCCCACTGGGATCCCATCGGCCGGTGCTATCGGCATGGGACGCCGCCGAGCCGGGTGGTCCATCAGATGAACGCGTCGGCCATCCGGCGGACGGATCGGGCCGACCGGGCGGTCCCACGCTACCCGGGAAGTCAGGTCCACGGTACCCGGCAGGCCGGATTCACGGTACCCGGGGAGCCGGGCCCTCAGTCGACGGTCCGGCCGACCGGACCGCCCGGCCAGGGAGCGTGTGCGCGCAGCAGCGCGTTCACCTCGTCCCGGGAAAGCTGCCAGCCCCGCTGCCGGGCGGTGGCCCACTGGTCCAACGTCAGCGCCTCCCGGACGGTCGCCACCTGCCGGGGCGAGTCCACCGGGTCCATCAGGTCCGGCACGAAGCCGTACCGGGACCCGTGCCGCTCGACCGCCGCGAGCAGGGCAGCGCCGTCCTCCGGTCGGCCCAGACCGGCCAGCGCCGCGGCGGCCGTGTGCACGATGACCAGCCACGAGGTGACGTCACTGTCACGTTCCAGCAGGTCGAGCACGGACAGCCCGGCAGTCAGCGCTCCGGCCGGATCGGTCAGGTCGAGAGCCACCTTCATCGCCAACCAGGACGACGATGCCTCGACGAACCCGTGGCCGCAGCGCCGCGCGACCTGCACGGACTCCGCCAGGTCGACCCGCGCCCGGTCGACCTGGCCGGCGATCCGGCGCAGCATCCCCAACGCCGACAGGGCCTCCGCCTCGATCGCCGGTTCCCCCACCTGCCGGGTCAGCGTCACCGCCGAGCCGGCATCGGCGATGGCGTCCGGGACGGTGGTCGCGCCGGCCGCCGCTTCGAAGAGCGCCCGGTACGCCAGGGCCAGCGCCCCAGTCACGGTGTCCCCCGCCGCGCGGGCGGCGTCGACCGCCTCACGCATCGACCGGCCGGCAGCCGCCGGATCACCGGCCAGGTACGCCAGCCCGCCCAGACCGATCAGCGCACGGGCCCGTACCCCCGGTTCGGCATCCGGGGCAGCCGCCAACCCGGCCCGCAACCAGCCGGTCCCCTCGACGATCTGCCCGGTCCGGTACCAGTACATGGCGAGGGCCCCGCCCAGCCGCAGCGCGTACCGGCCGTCACCGGCCGCCAGCGACGAGGTGAACGCCAGCCGGATCTCGGCCTGCCGCTGTGCCAGGCCGGCCAGTACCACCCCCGATTCCGGGCCCCGGACCTGCCGCTCGGCGTCCTCCGCGTACCGCAGCACCCAGTCCCGGTGGGCGGCCTGCGCGGCGGCCAGCTCCGCCGGGTCCAGCCGGGACCGCCCGTACTGTCGCAGGGTCTCCAGCAGTCGGAACCGGCGCGGATCGGTGCCCGGCTCCACCATCACCAGTGACTTGCGGACCAGCGCGGCGACCGGGGCCAGTGCCGGCCCGCCGACGACAGCCCCGGCCGCCGCCAGGTCGAACCCGCCGCCGAAGACGCTCAGCCAGCGGAAGACCCGTTGCTGCGCCGTATCGAGCAGGTGGTAGCTCCAGTCCACCGCGTCCACCAGGCTGCGGTGCCGGTCCGGGACGCCGGTCGGGCCGTCGGCCAGCAATGCCAACCGGTCGTCGAGCGCGCCGGCGATCTGCTCCACCGACAGCACCTGGCAGTGTGCCGCCGCCAGTTCGATCGCCAGCGGCAGCCGGTCCAGTTCGGCGCAGATGGTACGGATCATCTCCCGGTCGCCCGGGCCGGGTGCCCAGTCCGGCGTGACCGCCGCCGCCCGCTGGTCGAACAGCTCCACCGCCTGTTCGCCGGAGAGCACCGGCACCTCGAACACCGCCTCGCCCGCCACCCGCAGCGGTTCGCGGCTGGTCGTCAGGACCCGCAACCCGCCACACCGGGCCAGCAGCGTGGCCACCGCCGTCCCGACCGGGGACACCAGATGTTCGCAGTTGTCGAGCAGCAGCAGCAGTTCACGCGCGCCGAGTACCCCCGCGAGCTGCTCCAGCGTCGCGACCGCCGGGAGGCCCAACGCCGCCCCGACGGTCTCCACCAGCAGCTCCGGTGCACCCAGGCCGGCCAGCTCCACCAGCCACGGGCCGTCGGTGTCCGGCCGGCTCCGGGCCACCTGGAGGGCCAGCGTGGTCTTGCCGACCCCACCCGGGCCGGTCACCGTGACCAGCCGGTGCTGGCCGAGCATCCGGTCCACCGCTGCCCGCTCGCCGGGCCGGTCCAGCAACCGGTTGACCTCGAACGGCAGGTTGCGGGTGCGCTCCGGCACCGTTGGGGCGGGGCCCGTCACCGCGGCCGTCCCGGTCGGGCCGGCCAGCTCCGGATCCTGCCGCAGCACCGCGCTCTCCAGGTGCCGCAACGCCGGCCCCGGGTCGAGGCCCAGTTCGTCGGCGAACACCGCGCGGGCGGCACGCAGGGCGTCCAGTGCCTCCCGCTGCCGGCCGGCCCGGTAGAGGGCGAGGGCGTACAACTCGTGGCCGCGTTCCCGGAACGGGTATTCGGCGGCGTGCGCGGCCAGGTCACCGACCACGGCCGCGTGTTCGCCGAGCGCCAGCAGGGCGGCGTACCGCTCCTCGACGGCGTCCAGCCGAAGACCGGTCAGCCGGGTCACCTCGGGCTGCACGAAGGCGTAACCGGCGAACTCGGCGTACGGCTCGCCACGCCACTGGGCCAACGCCTCGTCGAGCAGGTGGAGCGCCTCGGCCGGATCGTCCTGCCGCAACGCCCGGACACCGGAAGCCACCCGGCCGGCGAACCGCTCCGCGTCCACATTGTCCGAATGCAGCCGCAGCGTGTATCCCGGTCCCTGCCGGGCCAGCAGCTCGCCGTGCGCGCCGGCCGTCCGTCCCGGGTCGAGAATCCGGCGCAACTGCTTGATGTATCCGTACAGGGTGGTCAGTGCCGGCGCCTTCGTGTCCGCCCAGACCAGGTCGATGATCCGTTCGACCGGCACCAGCCGTTGCCGGGCGAGCAGCAGCACCGCCAGGACCGCACGCTGGCGGGTGCCGCCCAGGTCGACCGGTTGCCCGTCGACCGTCGCCGCCATGGGCCCGAGCACCCCGACCCGCACGTCCACCACGTTCCGCCACCTCCCACCGGTGCGCACGATGCTACGGGCACCGCTGGTGGTGCTCGCGAGCCGTTTTCCCGCCGGCGCGGACCCGTTCGCTCCTGCTGTCGACAGGTCCACCAGAGAGAACCGCCGGGCCATCGGGTACCGGTCCCCGCACGCTGGGCTGCTCAGCGACAGCGGCGGGCGTTGAGCCGGGCGGCCTGTCGCGTCAGGTGGTCGCGTTCGGCGAGGTTGGGGGCCTTCTGGGCCGCCTCGGCGTACCGCCGTGCCGCCGTCGCCAGGTCGCCGTCGCGCTCGTGGAGGTACGCCGCCACCGCGGCGTGGCGGGGCAGTGAGTCGTCCAGCGCCGCGAGCGCCACCAGCCCGGCGCGCGGTCCGTCGGCCTCGCCGATGGCCACTGCGCGGTTGAGCCGGACGACTGGGCTGTCGGTCAGGCGCGCGAGCTCGTCGTACCACTCGACGATCTGCACCCAGTCGGTCTCCTCGGCGGTGGGCGCGTCAGCGTGGAGTGCCGCGATGGCGGCCTGGGCCTGGAACTCGCCCAGCCGGTCGCGGGTGAGGGCCGCCTGCAGGATCTCGACGCCCTCGGCGATCGACTTCGTGTCCCACCGGCTGCGGTCCTGCTCGGCGAGCGGCACCAGACTGCCGTCGGGCGCGGTCCGGGTGGCGCGCCGGGCGTGGTGGAGCAGCATGAGGGCGAGCAGCCCCGCCACCTCGGGGTGGTCGATCGCGGCCGCGAGCTGCCGGGTGAGCCGGATGGCCTCGGCGGCGAGGTCGACGTCGCCGGAGTAGCCCTCGTTGAAGACCAGGTAGAGAACGCGCAGCACGGTGGCGACGTCGCCGGGCTGGTCGAACCGCACGCCGGAGACGGTGCGCTTGGCCCGGCTGATGCGCTGCGCCATGGTCGCCTCGGGCACCAGGTATGCCTGGGCGATCTGGCGGGTGGTCAGCCCGCCGACGGCGCGCAGCGTGAGCGCGACCGCGGACGACGGCGTCAGCGACGGGTGGGCGCACAGGAAGTAGAGCTGGAGCGTGTCGTCCACCGCGGGCACGGACCCGGGCGCCGGTTCCTCGTCGACGAGGTCCTCACGCCGGCGGCGGGCGGCGTCCGCCCGGGTCGCGTCGAGGAACCGGCGCCAGGCCACGGTGACCAGCCAGCCCTTCGCATCTCGCGGCGGGTCGGCCGGCCAGACGCGGACCGCCTCGACCAGCGCGTCCTGCACGGCGTCCTCGGCCGCCGCGAAGTCGGCTCCGCGGCGGACGAGGATCCCGAGCACGCTCGGCGTGAGGCTCCGGAGCAGAGCCTCGTTCAACTGCGGGTTCACTCCGTGATGGTGGGCGGCGCGGTCAGGAACGGGCGCAGCTCGAGCCACTCGTGGATCGGCTTCCCGCCCGCCCCAGGGGCGGCCGACAGCTCCCCGGCCAGCTCGACGGCGCGCTCGTAGCTGTCGACGTCGATCACCATCCAGCCGGCGATGAGATCCTTGGTCTCGGCGAACGGGCCGTCGGTGACCGGCGGGCGCCCCTCACCGTCGTACCGGACGAACGTCCCCTCGGGGGCGAGCGCCTGACTGCCGACGAACTCGCCGGTCCCCTCGAGCCGGGCCGCGAAGTCGTTCATGTACTGCATGTGCGCCGAGATCTCCTCCGGCGTCCACTGGTCCATGGGCACGTCGTTGACCGCAGTCGGAGCGCCGCGGTAGTGCTTGAGCAGCAGGTACTTGGCCATCGTGTTTCTCCTCGGTGCTGGTGCGACCCATTCTGGTCACGTTCACCGCAGGGACGGAGCCAGCCACGGGTTCTCGACATCGTCGTCCGGAATTTTTCCGTCCGCCGCCGGTCGGCTGCGTGCCGCCTCGTTGCCACGATCACCTGCGTGCAGGACGACAGGGAGCCGGTCGCGCCACGGTCTTGACAGGAGAGGCATCGACTCGCTTAAGATCCAGATCTCTTGCGATCGAGACCCATCGCTGCCATTCGTCATGCGTGGGACGCCGGCGGTCGTGACCCGACGTGACCGAGGAAGCGCATGCGGCGAACCGATGGAGCAGCGGTGGAAAGCGGGCAGTCGCCGCACCGGATCGACCGTCGCCACCTGCTCGGGGTGATCACCGCCGCGCTCGCCGCCGGCGTCATCCCGGAGGCGTGGCTCGCCGAGGCGGCGTACGGCGCCACGCCCAGATGGAACCGGCCCTTCGACAAGTGGGTCCCGATCACGTCGCCGTTCGGGCCCCGACGGGACCCGATCACCGGCGAGACTCGGCAGCACAACGGCACGGACTACAGCTACTCCGGGATCCTCGGCTACCCGGCCCGGTCGATCGCCGCGGGCACGGTGACGAGCGTCAGCTACAACGCGAGCGGCTTCGGCCACCATGCGATCATCACCCACGCCGACGGCTGGCGGAGCATCTACGCGCACCTGCGGGAGGCCCCCGTGGTCCGGACAGGCGCTCAGGTCGCCGCCGGGCAGCACGTCGGCAACGTCGGTTCGACCGGCCGCTCGACGGGTCCGCACCTGCACCTTGAGGTCATCCATCCGAACGGTGCAAGAGTCGATCCCGAGTCGGTCCTCGCGGGCGCGCCGTTGGCCGGGGCGCCCGGACAGCCACCCGGAATTCTCACCAAGGACGGACTGATGTATCTCATCTGGAGCACCGGCGGCACGGGCTACCTGGTCACCCCCAACCGCGTCATCGGGCTGCGGTCGATGGCGCACTACAACCTGTTCAAGCGGATCATCAACTCGAACCAGGCCGCTGCCCAGCCGGAGGTCTTCAACCAGTTGGAGATCGACCAGATCAACGCCTACCTGAACGGGCACGTGCCGGCCTGACCCCTGCACCGATCGGGTCCGTCCGGGAATGGTGCACCGGGGCCCACCGGCTGCTCACACGTCGGCCGCGATCGCGGCGATCGCGGCGTGCGGCCGGTGAGTGCCGTCGCTGGGCCGCCGCAGATGCTCGACTGCCGTGAAGCCGGCGCGCGTCAGCCGCTCGGAGAATTCGTCGACGGGCCAGCGGTAGGCGGTCACGACCTTGTGGTCGAAGGCGTCGACCTCGTCACCGTCGAAGAAACCGACCACCAACCTCCCAGCCGGGGCCATCGCGCGCCGGAACTCACCGAGCACGCTCCCGAGATCCTGCGGCGGTAGGTGGATCAACGAGTACCAGGCCAGGATGCCGGCGACGGAGTGGTTCGCGACGTCGAGCTTCTCCATCGACCCGAGCTGGTAAGTGCCGCTCGGGTGGGCCGCCTTGGCATGGGCGATGAACTCGGGGACCATGTCGATCCCCTGTGCGTCGACGCCCAGTGAGCGCAGGTGGTCGGTGATATGGCCGGGTCCACAGCCCAGATCGAGCACCGGGCCGGACCGTCCCGACAGGTGTCGCCCGATGAAGGCGAGGTCGTCGACGTGTACCTGTTGGCTCGTACCGAACAGTCGGATGTAAAGATCCGCCACGGACGCATATGCCTGTCCCACGTGCTCCACGTTCACGCCGTGACTATATGAACTTCGGGCCGGCGGCCACGGGTGGACGCCCCACGTCCGAGGGAGGGGAAGCCAGGATGCTTGAGCAGCCGCACGCCGAGGAGCCACAACCGGAAGTTGTCACCGACGTCGACCTGGGCGCCGTGCGGGCGTTCCTCGCGGTGGTCGACGACCGCTACTTCGGCGAGGCGGCCGCCCGGCTGCGGATGAGTCAGCAGGCGGTGTCCAAGCGCATCGCGGCACTGGAACGCGACCTCGGGGTGCGCCTGTTCACGCGTACGCCGCGGGGTGCCGCCCTCACCATCGACGGTCAGGCGTTCCTACCCCACGCTCGCGACCTGATGCGGCTCGCCGAGCGCGCCGTCGGTTCGGTCCAGCCCGGCCGTCGCGCGTTGCGGGTGGACGTGCTCAACCGGCGGATCGGACCGGCCGGCCTGTTACGCGACTTCCACCGGGCGCACCCGGAGACCGAGCTGGATGTGGTGACCCTGGTCGAGTCGGACGCCGCCGCTGCGATCGCCGCCGTCGGGGCCGGCACGGTCGACGCGACGTTCCGGGCGGTCACCGTGCCGCCCGAGGAGCTGCCGCCGGGCATTCGCGCCGCGCGTGTCCTGGATGACCCCCACCAACTGCTGACCGGACCGGCTCACCCGCTCGCCGCCGCCCGCCACGTCACCATGGCCGACCTGTCCGGCGTGCGGATCTGGATCCCCGGGATCGTTCCCGGCACCGAGTGGGCCGCCTACTACGACGCCCTGGCCGCCGAGTTCGGCCTCACCATCGAGCGGATCGGTCCCAACTTCGGCACCGACCACCTGCTCGACGTGCTGGCCGACTCACCGACGCTGACCTCGCTGGTCGGGGAGAAGACGCGCATGGCCTGGCCGCAGACCTACGACCTGCGCCGTGTCCCGGTCCTCGATCCCACCCCGGTCTACCCGCATTCCCTCATCTGGCGCACCGACAACCCTCATCCGGGACTGGCCACGCTACGCAGCCACATCGCGTCCGTGCCGAACCGCCACGCCACCGCCGACGCCTGGGTCCCGGCATGGGCGGCCGAACCGGCCACACCCTGACCGAACCACAGACCATGACACCTGCGTCGGGCCCGCGCCGTGCCCGCTCGGCGCGGACCCACCGGTTCAGGCGTCCCAGGTTCTGCGTCCGGAGGCCGCCGGGCCGGTCACGAGCGTGTTCGGCCCGACGTCCCTGGTCACCACGGCGCCGGCGCCCACCACGGAGTTGCGGCCGATCGTGACGCCCGGCAGGACGGTCACGGCGGCACCGAGCCACACGTTGTCCTCCAGCACGATCGGCGCCGCGTTGATGTACTCGCGCCGCTCCGTCGGTGGGACCGGGTGACCGGAGGTGACGAGGTTCGTCTTCGGGCCGATCATCACGCCGGCCCCGATCCGGATGCCGCCCTGGTCCAGGAACGTGCAGCCCTGGTTCACGAAGACGTTCTCGGCGAACTCGGTGCGCAGGCCGTAGTCGGTGAAGAACGGCGGAAAGATCCGCACGGACTCCGGCAGGGGTCCGGCGAAGATCCGCGCGAACAGTGCGGCGCGTCCCTCGGCGTCGCCGAACGGCAGCACGTTCAACCGCGACGTCAGGTCCGTGACCTGATGGATCCGATCCGCGACGCGGGCGAACTCCGGCGTCTGGACATACATCCGCTGAGTTGTTGCACCAAGCATGTGACGATCTCACCAAACGCCATGAGCAGGTAGCAAACAACCGACACGCCAGCCAGCAACAACCAACAGTTGTGGGACCTCGCGGCGGATCTCGACGCGGGTCAGATCATGCCGGCGCGCAGCGCGTACGCGACCGCGTGGGAACGGTTGCGCAGCTTCAGCCGGTGCGTGACGCCGTAGATGACGTTCTTGACGGTCCGCTCGGAGTAGCAGAGCTTGCCGGCGATCTCGCCGGTGTCGAACCCGTCCGCCATCAGGCGCAGCACGTCGACCTCGCGCGGGGTGAGACCGGAGGCGTTCAGGCCGTTCGGGGCGAGCACCTCGCGCTGGAGCCGCTCGATGTGCTTGAGCAACTCGCCGACCAGGTTCGGCGGCATGACGCCGCCGCCGTTGGCCGCGGCCAGGATGCTGTGCGCCAGCCGTTCGGCGGTGACCGCCGCTCGCGGCAGGACAGCCACCACCCGACAGTCCACCGCCGTGAGCAGCTCGCTCTCGGTGATCTCCCGGAGTACCAGGACCACCGGCAGGCCGGTCTCCGCAGCCGAACGTCGCAGCGTCGCCACCACGTCCACGGTCAGCTGCTCGCAGCCGAACACCAGCACCCGCGCAGCCGCGCGATCGGCGGCCGGCAGCAGCTCGACCGCCGAACAGGACCGCAGGAAACTGTCGAGCCCCGCGTAGCTGAACGGGTCTGACGCCTGTAGGACAAGCCGAACCTTCTCCACCGGAACCTCCGCGTCTCATGGCTGCGGCGAAAGTCTGCGGAACGATCCTTCAGAAAATCTCCACACCGCCTTCACGGCTGGTCCTCGGCATGTGAAGATTCGCGGCCACGGCGCTCAGCGGCTGGTGGGCCGGCCCGCCCCGGGCGGCACGAGCCGGGCCCGACGCAGCGCCTCGATGTACTTGGGAATCTCCGTCGCGGCCAACTCCAGCCGACCGGGCGCGAGCTGGTCGGCGAAGATGGCGTCGACGACGTCCAGGGCGAGGTCGTCGGGGATCTCGTCCACCCGCTGGGTCGGCACGTGCCGCCAGATGCGCAGGATGCGGAGCCGGGCCCGTACGGCGGAGAGCGTGCGTTCCAGCTCGGCTATGGCCTTGTCGGCCTGCGCCGCGTCCAGCACGAACCGCCCCTCGCGGGCGAGGGTGAGCAGAAGCTCACCGGCGAACGGGTTCGCCGGTGGATCCGGATCAGCCGACACCGGTCGAGTGCATCAGGCCGACGGCAGAGGCGGAAGTGAGCGCCTCCGGGTGTGCCCGGACTCCGGTCCGAACTGCCCGGTCTTGCGCCCACCGTGATCCGGCTTCCCCCGTGGACGGCGCGGGCGGGCACCCGGCCAGGCGATCATCCTGACTGGCAGGCGGCGTCGCGGATGGTGGACAATCGACAGGTGGGGAGTAAGCGGGCGGGTGGGGCATTCGACGAGATTCCGCCGGTAGCGGGATGCCAGGCACTCCCCGACCACTACGCCGGGGTCAGGCACTCACAGCAGCGAGCTAAGGGCAGCCATGTCAGCGGAGCAGGTGGGGATCGACCTCCGTTTGTTGGGTCCGGTGCGAGCCTGGCGGGACGGCACCGAGCTCGTGCTCGGCTCGGCACGCCGTACCGCTGTGCTCTGCGTGCTCGCACTGCACACCGGGCAGAGTGTCTCCCGCGACCAACTGGTCAGCGCCGTCTGGGGTGAGGAACCGCCGCCGAGCGCGACCGGCAACATCTACACGTACGTCTCCACCCTGCGTCAGATGCTGGAGCCGGCCCGGAGCCGGTGGACGGCGGGACGGTTGTTCAGCTCGGGCGGCGGCACGTACCGACTGCACCTCTCGCCGGACTCCGTCGACGTCCTCAGATTCGAGTCGCTGCGCGAGACGGCCCGGCGGCAACGGTCCGCCGGGCACACCGACGCCGAGCTGGCCACCGTGGCGGCGGCCCTGCGCCTGTGGCGTGGCGAGGCGCTCGCCGGGGTCCCCGGACCGTTCGCCGAGGGACAGCGGCAGCGCCTGGCCGAGCTGCGCCTCGCCACCGCCGAGCGGTACGCCGAGCTGCTGACCGTGCGCGGACGCCACGAGCAGGCCGCCCAGCTCCTGCGCGAGCTGACGACGGCCCATCCGCACCGGGAGGACCTGCGGGCCAGACTCGCCGCCGCGCCGCCGGAAGCGCGCGTCCCGGCGGCCGGGCACGGACCTCCCATCCGGACCGACGCGGCCCTGCTGCTCGGCCGCGACGCGGTACTGCACCGGCTCCGTCGGGCGGTGACCGAGGTCGCCACCGGGCGGGGCGGCAGCATCCTGCTCGAAGGTCCCGCCGGCATCGGCAAGACGGCCCTGCTCACGGCCGCGCTGCGCACCGCCCCGGACGGGTGCCGCATCGGCTGGGCGGTCGGGGACGAGGTCGCCCGGGACGTCCCGCTCGGCACCCTGCGCGACTGCGTCGAGTCCGCGCTGGCGGCCGGGCCGGACCATCCCACGGTGGAGGCGCTGGTCGCCGCGTCCGTCCCACCGAACCGGCCCGACGCCGACCAAGCGCTGGTCGCCGCGTCCGTCCCGGACCAGCCCGACGGCGCCGATCAGCCCGACGACGCCCACCGCGCCGATCACGCCGGCACCGACCGTACGGACCAGGCGGACGCCGACGCGGCCGCCCGGGCGGTGGAGCTGGTCCGTCGCACCACGGCCGAGGCGCCGCTCATCCTCGTCATCGACGATCTGCACTGGGCCGACCCGACCACGCTGCGGGCCTGGGCCACGCTGGGCGGGCAGGCGAGCGAGCTTCCGCTGCTCCTGGTCGCCGCCGTCCGGTCCGGCACGAGACGGACGGCCGAGCCGTCCGCCGAGATCGTCACACTCGGTCCGCTGGACCCCGGCTCGGCGGACGCCCTGGTCCGGGCGGTCGCCCCGCAACCGCCCGGGCCCCAGGAACTGGCCCGGATCCTCGACGAGGCCGACGGGCACCCGGAATACCTGCGGCAGCTCGCCACGAACGGGACCGACCCGTTCCCGGCAGCCGGTCTGGCCGCGACGGTCAGGGCACATCTCGCCCCGTACCCGGAGGACACCCGCCAGGTGTTGCGGGCAGTCGCGTTCCTCAGCGCGTACGAGGTGCGGACACCGGGCACGCAGCCGGCCGGCTGCACGACGGCCGAGGTGGCCGCGGCCACCGACCACCACCTCGACGATCTCGACCGGATGCTGGCCCCGGTGCGGGCCGCCGGGATCCTCGCGTCCGGGGACCGGCTGCGCTTCCGGCACCGGGTCGTGGTCCGCACCCTGTGCGAGAGCACGCCGGCCGCGCTCCGGGTCACCCTCTGCCGCCTGTACGCGGAGCGGCTCGCCGCGGCGGGCACGGCGCCCGAACGGGTGGTGGCGCTGATGCTCGCCGGGGAGGTGCCGGTCGACGACTACTACGGCGGCTGGCTGGCCGAGCACGTCGAACGGGTCGCCGAAACGGCACCACGGATCGCCGTCGCCGCGCTCGCGCAGGCTCATGCCCAGCACGCCCTCGACCCCGCCCGGCGACTCACACTCACCGCGTGGCTGGCCCGGCTGCTGCTGCGCGAGGATCGCAACGCCGCAGCCGAGGCCGGCTGGGTCGCCGCGCGTACCGCCGATCCGGAGCTGGCGGGTGAGATGCGCTGGATAGCCGCGCACAGCCACGAGCGCCGGGGCGACTTCGAGACCGCGGCGGAGATCGCCCACGCGGCGTTGCGGGAGCGCCGGATCGGCCCGCAGTGGATTGACCGGCTACGGGCGCTGCTCGGCCGGATCCGGCCGAGCCTGCCGGGCAACCCGACCGAGCCGCACCTGTCCCGGTCCGGGCTCGTCGGCGAGGCAAGGCCCACCGTCTCGTGACCGGTGGTCCCGTCCCTCGCGACGTCCGCCTCCCGTTCCCCACCATGGAGGGTCGATGGTGACCACACCGGACGACCGGCTCCGGGTGTCCGTTCTCGGGCCGGTCCGGGCCTGGCGCGGTGATCGGGAACTGTCGTTGGGTCCGGCCCGGCAGCGAGTGATCTTCGCGCTGCTCGCCACGGCCGTCGGGCGCGACGTCGGGCGCGACGAGCTGATCGCGGGGGTGTGGGGACCATCGCCGCCGACCACCGCGGTGGGCAGTGTCTACACGTACGTCTCCGGGTTACGTCGTAGCCTCGGGCCCGGGTCGCTGACCTCCGGCCCGGGCGGTTACGCCCTGCGCCTGCGCCCCGAGGACCTGGACAGCGAGCGGTTCGAGGTGCTCAGCGCCGAGGCGGAGCGGCTGCGGGCGGCCGGTGACCGGGCGGCCGCCGTGGCCCGGCTCGACGAGGCACTGCGGCTGTGGCACGGCGAGGCGTACGCCGGCCTCACCGGTGATCGTCTCGACGCGGAGCGGATCCGGCTCGCCGAGCGGCGACTCGGTGCCGCCGAACAGCGGGCCCGGACCCTCGTCGAGATGGGCGACGACGGCGTGGTGGCCGACCTCGCCGTGCTGGTCCGCGACCATCCCCTGCACGAGCCCCTGCACGAGCTGCTGATGCTCGTCCTGCACCGGAGCGGCCGGCGGACCGAGGCGCTGGAGGTGTACCGGGCGGCCCGGGACACGCTCCGTGCCGAACTCGGAGTCGAACCGGGCGCCGCCCTCGCCCGGCTGCACGACATCGTCTCCGGCGACCCGTCCGGGTCGTCCGGCGATCCGGGAGGACCGGCAGGGTCCGGGCCCGCGAACCGGACGGCGCGGGACGGGCCACCTCCGGCGACCCTCTCCGGCCGCGACACCGAGCTACGTCAGCTGCGGGAACTGGTCGCGGCGGTCGCCGCCGGCCAGGGCACCGTCGCCTGGGTCGAGGGCGAACCCGGCATCGGCAAGACCACACTGCTCCACGCCGCGTTCGACGACGCGGCCGAGCGAGGGTGCCGGGTCGCCTGGGGGCTCGCCGAGGAGCCGGACCAGCACGTCCCACTCTCGACGGCGATGCGGGCGCTGGGCCTGGCGACCGATCCCGTCACAGGTCACCCGTCCGCCGCCGGGCCCGGCGGGATCGCCGGGGTGGCCGGGGTGGCCGGGGTGGCCGGAACCCCCGCCCCGGCGGTGGCCGAACGGGTGCTGGCCGAGATACGCGCCGCCTCTGCCACCGCTCCCCTCCTGCTGGTCCTCGACGGTCTGCACGGCGCCGACCGATCCGGTGCCCCGTTCTGGGAGCGGCTGGTCGCCATCACCCGCCGGCTGCCTCTGCTGGTGGTGGCAGCCGCCCGGCTGGAGCCGGGCGCCCGGCACCTGGCGCGGCTACGCCGCGCCGTCCAGGCCCGGCAGGGTCACCTGCTCCACCTGGAGGCCCTGCCCGCGAACGCGGTCGAGCAGGTGGTGACCGGCCTGGTGGGCGTGCCACCCGGGCCGAACCTGGCCGAGGTGGTCGCCATCTCGGCGGGTAACCCCCGTTACGCCCACGAGCTGACCACGGCCCTGCTGCGAAGGGGTGCGGTGCAGGTGGTCGACGGGGTGGCCGACATTCCCGACTCCACCCCGATCGAAGCCCCACGTCCGCTGCTCGCGATGATCCGCGCCGCCATGGACAGCCTCACGGCCGACACCCAGGAGGTGCTCCGGACGGCTGCGCTGCTCGGTGCCCGCTTCTCCGTCGACGACGTGGGCGCGGTGGCCGGCCGCTCCGCCGTCGACCTGGTGTCCAGCCTGGAGGAAGCGCTCGCCGCGAGGGTCGTCGTGGACGCCGGCACCGACCTGGCCTTCCGGCACCGGTTCCTGCGGCAGATGCTGTACGAGAGCATCCCCGCCCCGGCCCGGTCGGCACTGCACCGGCACACCGCCGAGGTGCTGGCGAACGGCGGCAGCCCGGTGGGTCGGGTGGCCGAGCAACTCGCCGCGGCGACCTCGACGGTGGACGGCTGGGTGGTTGCCTGGCTGGTCACCCATCACGTCGAGCTGGTCCGCCGGGCACCGCAGCTCGCCGGCGAGTTGCTCCGTCGGGTGCTCGCCACCGACCTGCCCGATCCGGCGCAGCGGGAGCGCCTGCTGGTCGCGCTGGTCCGGCTCGAGTTCCGGCACGGGCGTCCGGCACTGGACGAGGCACGGGAGGCGTTCCGGCTCGCCTCGGACCCGGCCGACCGCGCCGAGATGCGTCACCTGCTCGCCGCGATGACCCACCGCAGCGGTGACGTCGCGGCCGCGCTCGGCATCGTCGAGGAGGCGCTCGCCGACCCCGCCGTCCCCGCGCTCTGGCACACCCGGCACCAGATGCTGCTGGCCAACTTCCACCGGGGTCCACTCGACGACCTCGACCGGGCGGACCGGACGGCGACGGCGCGGTACACCGCCGCGCTCGCCGCGAACCAGCCGTACGAGGCGGTGTTCGCCCTACGGACCACCTGGCTGACCAACACCATCCGGCGCGACCACGAGCGGGCACTGGAGTACGTCGACCGCGCGCTCGACATCATGCGCGACCACCCGGCCTTCAGCGGTCTGTACCTGGACCTGCTCGACAACCGGACGTTCACGCTCCACAACCTGGACCGACTCGAGGACGCCGAGCGGACGCTGCGCGAGGCCGCGCTCTTCGCGCTGCGGCACCGGCTGCCGTCCGGACTGCACGTCGCCGCAGCGGTGCAGCACTACTGGTCCGGACGCTGGGACGACGTGTTGTCCGTGGTCAGCGCGGTCACCGACGATCCACTCGGGTCTACGCTGCTGGGCACCCGGGAGCCGGGTGCGGTCGCCATGCTGCTGCACGGCGCGGCCGCGCTCGTCGCCGCCCGCCGGGACGACGCCGTGTTGGCCAACGGGCACCTCGACTCGACCGAATTGCTGCCGGCCACCGAAGCCGAGCGCGAGAGCTGCGACTTCCTGCTGGTCGCCCGCGCACTGCTCGCCGAGCAGCAGGGCCGCCCGGAGCCGGCCCTGCAACTCCTCGACCCGCTGCTGGTGCCGGCGTACGCCCCGTTGATGGTGCGGCACCAGTGGCTGCCCGACACCGTCCGGCTCGCGCTGGAGCTGGATCGACGGGACGTGGCCGAACGAGCGGCGGCCATCTGCGCCGACGAGGCGGCCAGGGAGGTCCGGCCGGCGCGGGCGCATCCGGCGGCGGCACGATGCCGGGCGCTGCTCACCGGCGACCCGGAGCCGGCGCTGGCCGCATCGGCGCACTACCGCGCGGTCGGCCGGGTGGTGGAATTGGCCGCCGCGCTGGAAGACGCCGCCGTGCTGCTCGCGGCCGGTCGGCGCCCGCACGCGGCGGCCCGGGCCGGCGGCGAGGCGGCCGATCTGTACGCCATGCTCGGCGCCCGGTGGGATCTGCGCCGTGCCCGTCGCCGGCTGGGCGAGTACGGCGTGGACCTCTCCCCTGCCCGGCGGCCGGAGGGCAGGGGCGCTCAGCGCACCTCGATCTCGTGCAGCGAGTAGCCGTAGGTGCCGACGCGCCGGGTGCCGTACATCCGGACGTAGCGGCCGGTCGCACCGTCGGTGGTGATCCGCTCGACCCCGCCCCGGCCCGCTGAGGTGCGGTGCACCGTCGTCCACCGCCGGCCGTCCGGGGAGACGTCCACCCGGTAGCCGGTGGCGTGGGCCAGTTCCCAGCGCAGCACGATCTCGTTGATCCGCCACTGCGCGCCCAGGTCGACGGTCAGCCACTGTGGGTCGCTGAACTGGCTGCCCCACCGGCTCACGTGGTCACCGTCGACGGCGTTGGCGGCGGCCCACGGATAGCCTTCCACACTGGAGGCGGTCGCGGGTCGGCCGAGGGCCAGGTTACGGCCGGAGGCGTTCACCAGGGCCCGCGGCCCGGAGCTGGCCGCAGGCCGGGAGGGCTCGGTCCCGGCTGCCGGCGCGCTGCGCGACCGAGTCGGGGTGGGGGCGGCCGAGGATGGGGATGTCCGCTCCGGGGCCGGCGTCTGCGCGGACACCGCGCTCGACGGCGAAAGCGACCCGGCGGACGGTGACGTGGCAGGACCCGCCTCCGGCCGGTCGTCGGCGTTGGCGACCAGACCGGCGACCGTCACCCCGGTGAGCACCAGCAGCGCGGCCACGCCGCTCAGCGCCGCCCGCCTGCGGCGAGCCGACCGGACCGGCCGTTCGGGGGCCGCCGTCGAGCGCTGGTCGGCGGTTGCCGTCGGGCGCTGGTCGGCGGTTGCGGTCGGGCGCTGCTCGACGGTCGGCGTCGGCGTCCCGGACTGGTTGCCCAGCAGTATCGCGAGCAGCTCCGGGGCGGTCGGCCGGTCGGCGGGATCCTTGGCCAACGCCGCGCGCACCGGTTCCCTGAGGGACTCCGGCAGACCGTCGAGCTGCGGCGGCTGAGTGAGGATGCGCGCCGCGGTCGCGGACGGCGAGTCGCCGTGGAACGGCGTCTTCCCGGTGCCGGCGAAGGCGATCACGCAGCCCCAGGCGAACACGTCGGCCGCAGCGGTGACCGGCTTCTCCGACTCACCGGAGAACCGTTCCGGGGCCATGTAGGCCACCGTGCCGACCATGACGTCGGTGCGGGTGTGCTGGCTGGTGGCCTCGAACGATCGCGCGATGCCGAAGTCGATCACCTTGGGGCTGCCCGGCGCCAGCAGGACATTGTCCGGCTTGAGGTCGCGGTGGATGATGCCCGCGCCGTGGATGCCGGTCAGCGCGGTGGCGACCCCCACCGCGAGCGACTGCAGCGCACCGCCCCGCAGCGGGCCGCGTTCGGCGATGACCTCGTCCAGGCTCGGGCCGTCGATGTACTCGACGACCAGGTACGGCGGGTCGTGGTCCAGGTCGGCGTCGAGGAACTCGGCGGTACAGAACGACGGCACTCGCCGGGCCCGCTCGACCTCGCCACGGAATCGGCGGGCGAACTCGGGGTCGGTAGCGAGGTCCGGATGGATGAGCTTGATCGCGACGTAGCTGCCGTCGTCACTTTCCGCCAGGTAGACCACTCCCATGCCACCCCGGCCAAGCCGACCGACGAGCAGGTAGTCACCCAGCCGCTCGGGATCGGTCGAGCGCAACGGGCTCACGCGGTACGCGGTGTCGATCATGTCTCCCTCTTGGACGGAACCGACGCGTCCGCGCCGAGCGCCTACGCCGGCATCGTCAGGTATACCAAGACACCGACCCACCGACAACGACACGGACTGTGGCAGGGTAGCGCTCCCACCGGCGTACCGGACTGCCCGGCGGAACCGCCCCGGGGAGCGATTCAGCCACTCTCTGTCATGCGATACCCGGAACGCATGCGAAGCGGGGCACCGTCGCACCGCCGACCCGGCCACGTCGACCGGTCGCCGCCCACCGGTCGTGGCAACGGAGCAACGACGTCAGCGCGAGGTCGTCGAAGGGACCACGCTCGCGAACCGGCTCTTCGGCGGCGAGTTCCCGCAGCAGCAGGCGACCGGGATGGTCTGGGCCCGGATGCACCGTCTCCAACACCTTGAAGCGGGTGCCGGGCAGGAACAACACCCGGCCGGCGGCGCGGTGGTCGTCCTCCGGCTCGACCAGCCGGGTCCGGCGGGCGGTCATCGACCAGAGCAGGACGTCGACGTTGCCCGGAACGTTCATGGGCGGCTCGGTCAGCGCGTGGGTGAACCCCCAGTCCGTCAGCGTCTCCCGCGCGGCGATCTCCCGCAGGTCGTCGCCGGAGAGCGTGGCGGAGAGGCAGGCGGCGCCCCGATGCGACGGCAGCCGGGCGACCCCGGCCGCCACGCACCGGGCGAAGTACACCGCGTCGCCGGCCGATCCGGAGCGCAGCGCCCGGTCCACGGCCTCGCCCGGAGCCGACAGGTAGAGGCGTACGGCGACCGCGTCGACCAGCGAGTCGCCGCCCGCGTGCAGGCGGGGATGCTCGGCGAGCAGCCGGGAGACCGAACTGGCGGCGGCGTCGAACTCCTGGCTGAACCGCTGTCGCAGCCACGACCGCTCGGCGTCGAGCCCGGTCGGGGTGGGTAGCCCCTGCGCGTCCGGTGCCGGCGTGGTCTGGAACCGCAGGGGCCGCCGGGCGGCATCGGGTCGACAGGTCGCGGTCTCCGTCGGGACCACGGCGGGCGGCATGGCCGGAGTCGGGGCGGAGCGCCTGGCGGGCATGGGCTCCCGGACCACGGCGGGCGGTTCGGGTGGCGTGGCGGGCAGCTCCCGGAGCACGGCGGGCGCGGCGAGTCGCGCCGCGGACAGCGGGTTCGGCCGCGCGATGTGCCGGCTCGTGGTCGGGATGGCGAGCGCCGACCGGGCCGGCGCGGCAGGGATGCCGGTGGGGGCGTCGACGGGTACGGACTGGTCCCAGAGCGGAGCGACGCCCGAGGGATCCCTCGGGCGACCGGGCACCATCCGGGCCGGGGCCAGCGAAGGCGGCGCGGGGAACGGGTACGGCGGCGCGGCGACCGGGTGCGACGGCGCGGCGACCCGGGGCGACGGCGGAGCGGCCGGGCCGAGCTGACCCCCGGCCGTCCCCGTCGGCCGGCCGGCGACTGTCCCGGTGCCCACGGTGGTGGTCGAAGTGGCGATCTCCGGAGTGGCAGCGGTGACCGGAGGTGGCACCCCGACCGGGGTGGGTCCGACTCCCGGCGGTCCCGGGTCCGCGACGGACGCGGTCAGGAAGTCGGCGGCGGCCGGGTTCGGCACACCGGTCGCCGCCCGGGTGTCCGACGCCGCCGCCGGCACCCAGGACGGGGACTGGGGTCCGGGAACGGCCGACACCGCGAGGGCCTCGGCGGATGACGGTGCCACCTCGATCGGCTCCTCCAGGGCCAGGTCCGCCGCGGTGAACCGGTAGGTCAGCCCGTCACCGGGGTCGCCGTCGGCGCTGCCGGTGGGCCGTCCCCGCCGGCTGGCCGCCACCGCCGACGCGAGGTGCAGGGTGCTGCGGGCACGGGTGGCCGGATCCAGCCGGGCGGCCAGGTCCTCGGCGAGTTCACGGAGGCGCGGGACCCGGGACGGGACCGTGTCGTCGACGATGAGGGCGTGCCGGCTCGGATCGGCCGGATGGGCCCGGATCCGGCCGGCGTTGCGCGGCGTGTCGTCGGCGCGGATCCATAGCCCGGACTGGACGATCTCGACGACCGCGTCTGCGGCGTAGCGGTGGGCCAACGGGCCGACCGGGTCTCCGAGCAGCACCGGGGCGTGGTGACTGAGGATCCGTGGCAGCTTCGCCGCGGCGCCGGGCGTGGGACGCGGGGTGAAACAGAGTTCCCGGACGAGGACCTGCCAGCCGAGACGGCCGTCCAGCGTGACGGTGTGCATGTGCGTGCGGTCTGGCCGCCCGACGGGGATGCCGCCGAAGCAGACCACGGGCGACTCCAGCACGTCCGCCAGCCGCTGGCCCAGAGCCTCGCCCGCCGGCAACTGAACCGGCCCGTACTGCACGAACCGGGCGTGTCGCCGGCCGTCCGGGTCGAGTTCGCGCCAGAAGCGGGCGACGTCGTCGATGGCGAGAGGGGGCGTGCCGGGGCAGCCGAGGACGACCGTCATCGCCTCGGGCTGGCAGGGCAACGCGGCTGTCAGCCACCGCCAACGGCCGCTGACCACGGCCGGATCGCGGGTGTCACGGATCCAGACTCCGCCGGGGATGGGCTCGACGGCGCCCACCGCACTGGTCGGCCGGAACCGCGCGGCAGCGGCGTCCCAGGCCGGGGCGGGGTAGCGCTGGGACTCCCAGACCGGCGTCCGGCCCGGCCGGTAGCGTACCCAGCCACTGCCCTCGGCGGTGTGCGCGAAGAGGGTTCCGGCCACCGCGCGGACGGTCCGTCCGTGCGACGTGACGACCGGGCGGCGTAGCCGGTCGCAGAGCCACTGCGCGGCGAGGGCACCGGTGTCGGCGGATGCCCCGCAGACGACGAGCCGGATGCCGCGCCGACGCCGCTTCAACGCTGCGGCGACCGACCGCCAGGTGCCGACCGGCAGGTCGTGGTGAAGATCGAGTACGACGATGTCGTTGTCGGGGTCCTCGGCGACCGCCAGGGCCAGCGACCGGGCCTCCACGCTGATCCGTTCGTCGGCGTGCAGGACGAGCGCGTTACCGACCTGATGCCGGAAGATCCCCGTTGGCGTGTGGCCGCGAAGGGAGTGCAACAACCTCATTCGACTGGTCCCCTCACCACGCCCGGCACCGGCCGGTCAGTAGAGATTGATCTCGACCGCGCCCATCTTGTCCTGGGCCAGCGTGGCCGCGTTGGCCGCGGCGGCCCGGATCGACTGGGTGATCGCGTTCTGCAGGGCCGCCACGTCGCGGGTGTCGAACACGGCGGGGCTGACCTGTACGGCCTTGAGCTGCCCGAGACCGCTGGCCAGCACGACTACGGTGCCGTCGGCGGAACGGCCGGTGACCAGAGCGTTTTCGAGACTGGCCTGCGCACTGCGCAGCCGCTGTTCGAACGCGCGTCCGGCCTCGATCATCTCCTCACGCGTGGGCTGCTGCTGCGACATGACGTCTCCTCTCAGCCGACCGCGGCGAGGCCGCCGTGGTGGCGGGCCGCCAGGACCGCCGGATCGTTCCGGCTGACCAGTCCGTTCAGGTCGGCCAGCGCGAGGGTGCGGGACCCGGTGGCCCGGCTCAGGCTCCGGGAGAGCAGGTGGGCGGCGCGTACGGTCCGCTCGGGCACCCGCGCGGCCAGCCCGGTGAGCGCGGCCCGGACATCGTCGGGGATCTCGTGACCGCGCCTCGTCAGATGCCGCGCCACCACCTCGGCCAGTTCGGTGACGGTGAGTTCGGGGATGCCCCACGCCTGCCCGAACGCCTCGGTGAGACCGGGCACCGCGACCCCGAGTCGGGCCGTAACGGCCGGTTCGGCGACCAGCACGACGACCGGATCGCCCAGCGCGGGGCGCATCTGCTCGACCAACGCCTCGACGATCTCCGGAGCGCCACCGGTGCCGTCGTCGACGTAGTCGATCATCAAGGTGCCTCCGGTCGCGTCCTGGAGCGCGGCCCGCACCAGGCTGTGGACCTGCCCCGGCCACCCGGGCGCGAGGTGCTCGACCGTCGAGACGTGCACCACCTGGCCGACCGGAACCAGGTCCAGTTCGGACAGGGCGGCGGCGTACTGCCGGACGAGTTCGCTGCGGCCACTACCGGGTACGCCGGAGAGCAGGGCGTTGCCGTGTCTGCCGTAGGAGCGGCGGCGGTTGCGCAGCTCGCACAGATGGAGCAGGGTCGCGCCGACCGCCTCGCGGGTGTCGGCCGCACCGACCAGCCGGCCGATCCGCTGCCAGCTCTGTGCGGCGTTGATCGCGCCGGTGGGATTCCGGCTCGGGTCGGGTCGGCTCTTCTGCTCGACCGGCAGATCGTCCAGCAGCGCCAGCTCAGGGGCGAGGTCCTCGGCGGTGAGCCGGTTGATCTGGGTGTCCTTGGTCGGCGGAGTGACCGCCAGTCGGGACGCCTGGTTGTTGATCATCGCTTCGAACAGCTTGCGGGCCACCCGGCCGTTACCGAACGTCGAGGTCCTCGGGATCCGCTCGAAGTAGGCGGTCAGCCCCTCGACGGCGTCGTCGGTCAGCTCGAAGTAGTGCTTGCGGCACAGGTTCGAGGTGATGGTGACCAGCTCGTCGACCGAGTAGTTCGGGAACTCGATGGTCCGGGTGAACCGGGACGCCAGACCGGGGTTGGAGGCGAGGAACTTCTCCATCAGCTCCGAATACCCCGCCACGATCACCACCAGCTCGTCGCGCTGGTCTTCCATGATCTTCATCAGCGCGTCGATGGCCTCCTGACCGAAGTCCGGGCCCGACCCGCCGGAGCCGGCCGACAGCGTGTACGCCTCGTCGATGAAGAGCACCCCACCGATCGCCTTGTTGACCAGCTCGGTGGTCTTGATCGCGGTCGAGCCGATGTACTGGCCGACCAGGTCCGCCCGGGCCGCCTCGATCATGTGGCCCTTGGCCAGGATGCCCAGCTCGGCGAGGACCGCGCCGTAGAGCCGCGCAACGGTGGTCTTACCGGTGCCGGGCGGGCCGGCGAAGACCAGGTGCCGGCTCATCGGCGGCATCGGCAGGCCCATCTGCTGCCGGACCTGCGACATCCTGATCAGGTTGATCAGCGCGGTGACCTCCTGTTTCACCCCACGCAGGCCGATCAGGCCGTTGAGCTCACGCAACGGTCCGCTCAGCTCCCCGTCCGCCGCGTCGGCGGCGGGAGGCCCGTCCGGGTCCGGGACCTCCTCGGGGGCGTACCCGGCACCGGTGGGGGCCGGGGAGGTGGGCGCCACGGAGCGGGCGGCCCGTCCCGTGGTCAGCGAGGTGATGGTCGGGCGGGCGTCGTCGGCCTGACGGACGTCCTCGCCGCCGCTGTCCCGGGCGACACAGCGGGTGATCGACACCGGCTCCGCAGTGTCCACGTCGAAACCGGCGGCGCCGCTCTCCAGCACCTCGCAGTCGGTGAAGGTGCCCCGGGAGCCGCGCTCCAGCCGGATCCCCGCCTGGCGGGCCCGGCGGATCCGCATCCGGCTGGCGGTCACCACGCCGGACGCGCCGACCTGGAGGCCGTCTCCCGCCACGTCGGTGAACTCGGTGTCCTGGATCCGCAGGTCCGCGTGGTCGGTCACCCGCACACCGGCTCCGTCGAGCACCGCCGACCGCAGCGCCAACGTCGCGCCGGAGCCGACCACGACGCAGGCGGCCGCCGTACCGCTGAACCGGGCGTCGCGGATGGTGGCGCGCGCCGACTCCCGCAGGTCGAGCGCGACGGCGCTGGCGGCGTCGACCACCAGATCAGTGCCGTCGAGGCCGGCGCCCTCGGTGACCAGCAGCCCGGCTCCGGTGGTGACGGCGAGGCGCAGCCGCTGCACGCTCATCGATGCCGCACCGGTCACCACCGCCGCCTGCTCGCTGCTGCCCCGGATGGTCATCCCCTCGAACCGGGGCGTGCTCTCCGCCTCGACGGTCACGCCGACCGGCGAGTCCGTGAAGACGCAGTCGGTGAACGTCGGCTTCGCCGCACCGGTGACGTGGGCGGCGCTGCGTCCGGCGGAGCCGAACGTGCACCCCCGGAAGGTCGGCGCGGCACCGCCGGCGACGTGTACGGACTGGAAGAGCGCGCCGGTGAACTCGGAGTCCGTGACCACCGCGTCGATCTCGCCGCGCATGAACACGTCGACGTTGGCGCTCTCCCGCACCCGCAGGCGGTTGATCCGGGCGTGCCCGCGCTGCTCCACCACGAGCGCCGGTTTGCCGGCGGCGGTGATCTCGCACTGCTCGGCGACGAGCCGGCCGTCGCCGTTGACACAGATGCTGTTCGCGCCGGCCCGCTCCACGGTGCAGCGACGCAGCGTCAGCGAGCCCTGGTCGCTGACCACGATGCCGGAGGTGGCGACGTCGCGGATCACGGTGTCCTCCACCGTGCTCGTGCCCGGCGCGGTCACCACGATCGCGGCCCCCGAGGAGGAGCGGATCTCGCAGTTGCGCAGCGCGATCGTGCCCTTCAGCCGGGCCAGCAACGTCACCCAGGCGGCACCCTCGACGCGACAGCCGTCCAGGGCCGCCTCGCCGGCGTACGCGTCGACCGCGGCCAGCTTCGGATCGGCGCTCGACAGCGAGATCCCCCGCAACTGGGCGCCCTCGCCGTGTACGGCCAGGACGCTCCCCTCCTCCACGTGCACCTCGACGAGGGCGCCCGGCTCGGCGGCGATGGTGATCCGGTTGCCGACGACCAGCCTCTCCGCGTACCGGCCGGGGTGGACGGTGATGGTGGCACCCGGCTCGGCGCGGGCGACCGCCGCGCCGATCGTGGCGAACGCGCCAGGCTGTCCGCCGCCCACCGTCAGGACCTGTCGACTCATCGCGGCATCACCCCTTCTTCCCGACCGGCGGACGGACGAGGCCGGGCAGCGCGCCGAAGCGGCCGACCGAGGCGGTGCCGATCCGCCTGCGGGGATCCGCGCCGGCCCACCGGTCGAGGCTGCGGCGCAGGGACGTGACAGCCAGTTCGTCGAGCGACGACCGCTTCTGGTCGACCCGGCCGTCGTCGTCGATCTCGTTGGCGCCGATCTCGCGGAGCAGGATGGTGCCGCGCCGGCCACCGGCCGGTTCCGCCGTCTCCAGGATCTTGAAGTGGGTGCCGGGCAGGAACACCACCCGGTCCTCGACGCGCTCGTCCCCCTCCGGCTCCAGCAGGGCGGTACGGCGGGCGGTCATCGACCAGATCAGCACGTCGGTGTCGCCGTCCTGGCCGGCGCAGGGTGCGGTCAGCATGGTGACGAAGCTCCAGTCGGTGACCAGGCGTCGGCCCCGGTACAGGTGCCACTCGTCGCCGCCCGGCGAGGTACGCACGACGGTGCTCCCCCGGAACGACGGCAACCG
This sequence comes from Micromonospora sp. NPDC050187, assembly GCF_044459745.1. NCBI lineage: Bacteria > Bacillati > Actinomycetota > Actinomycetes > Micromonosporales > Micromonosporaceae > Micromonospora > Micromonospora sp. NPDC050187. Next base: position 111,961 of record NZ_JBITJH010000012.1, on the reverse strand, counting down.
GGAGAGGCCGGAGACCGCGCAGCGGGCGAGCGGAACGTGTGGACCGATCGCGCCCGATCGGAGGCCGGCGTCGATGCCGGCGCCCCGGCGGGTCAGGAACAGCCGGGTCGCCACCGAGTCGACGAGGATGTCGTCGGCGGTGCTGTCACCACCGGCCTTCATCCCCGGGTGCTCCGACATGATCCGGGAGACCGAGCTGGCCATGGTGTCGAAGTCCCGGCTCAGTGAGCGGCGCAGCCAGGCCCTCTCCTCCGCCAACCCGTGGCTGGGCATCAGGGCGGAGGCGTCCGGCGTCACCACCGGCTGAATCCGGTGACCGGACGGCCCGCTCTCCGTCACCGGCCCGACCCTGCGGACGGACGCCACCTCCGTCGGCACCTCCACGACCGCTGCCACCGACACCTCGACGGGTACGGCTGGCGGCGGCGCGGGCGGAGTCGACGCCTCGGCCGACCGGGACGCGACGCCGGTAGCCGGACCCGGCGCGACGTCGGGAGCAGGACCGGTAGCCGGACCCGGCGCGACCTCGGGAGCGGAAACAACAGCCGGACCCGGCGCGCTGGGCGGAGGCGGCGGCAGCGCCGGTCCGGCCGTCGCCGTCAATCCCACCGGGTGCGCCGGCCCGACCTCACCGGATCCGTCGATCGAGGACTCGGTCGGAATCTCGGCGGCAGCGGGTGGGACCACCGGAGCTGGCGCCGGCATCGCGGCGGCGGGTGCCACCGGCGAAACCGGGGACAGGTCGATCGGCTCGGGGATGGCCGTGGCGCTGACGGTCGGGATCTCCGCCGGCACGCCGGGGGCGGGCGGGGAGGCGGCCGTCGGCGGCATCGATGGCGGCTCCGGTGCCAGCGTCAGGTTCGCCTCCGCGCGACCGCCCGGCTTCTGCCCCGGCACCAGCACCGACGCCGGGAACAGTGCGCTGGGCTGCCCCACGCCACGGTCGATCCGGGCCGCCAGGTCCTCGGCGAGTTCCCGCATCCGCGCCGTCCGGTTCGGCGTGGTGTCGTCGAAGATCATGGTGATGCCCTCGGGGTCGAGCGGCGTCGCCCGGACCCGTTCCGCGTTCCCCGGCTCTTCTGCCGGGCGGACCCACAGTCCGGCCTCGATCACCTCGACCACCGCGTCCGGGGCGTACCAGTACACCCGGGGCTCGATCTCCTCGGTCCACCGCAACGGGCCACGGTGGTCGAGCAGGAGCGGCCGGCGGGCCAGCGAGTTGGGGTGTGGCCGTGGTGAGTAGCCGAGTTCCAGGGCGAAGGGCGACCAGCCCAGGACGCCGTCCGCGCGTACCGTCCGGATCTCGAACTTGCCGGGCGCGCCGATCGGGACTCCCGGGTAGCAGACGACCTTGGTGGCGAGCAGGTCGGCGAGCGTCTGGCCGAACGACTCGCCCTCCGGCATGCGTATCTCGCCGTACTGCACGAAGCGGGCCCGCAGCCGGCTGTCCGGGTCCAGGTCACGCCAGAACCGGACCACGTCGTCGAGCGAGAGCGGCTCGGTGCCGGGGCAGCCGAGCAGGACGGTCATCGTCTCCGACTGGCACGGCAGGTCGGCGACGAGGCGACCGCGGTGCTCGGCGACGACCTCCGGCGCCCGTACGTCGTGGATCCACACCCCGCCGGGCAGCGGCTCGATCTCGCCGGTGGAGCTGGAGGCCCGGCGTTCGGTCGCGGCACTGTCCCAGACCGGCGTCGGATACCGCTTGGAGTCCCAGGCCGGCGGCTTGCCCGGCCGGAACCGCACCCAGCCGCTGCCCGGCTTCGAGTGCACGAAGAGCGCACCGGCCGCCCCCCGGATCAGGTCACCGTCGGGCGCGATCACCGTCCGGTTCAGCCGCTCCGACAGCCACTGCCCGGCCATCGCCGCCGTGTCGTTCCGCTCCCCGCAGGCGACCAGCCGGATACCGCGACGGCGGCGCGGCAGGACACCGGCCATCGACTCCCAGGAGCCGATCGGGATGCCGCTGCCCAGATCCAGCACGACCAGGTCGTTCTCGCTGTCCGCCACCACCGAGAGCGCCAGGGACTGCGCCTCGCCGCTGATCTCGTCCGGGTGGTGCAGGACGAGCGCGTTGCCGACGGTGTGCTGCACCACGTCGCCGGGCTGACTCCGCCCGCCGCGCAGCAGATCTCGGATGGATGCCATGGACGCTACCCCCTAGCAGGACCGTTGACGGCGGTACGGCTGAGCACCGGGCCCTGCGGCACGACCGCCAGCAGGTCCCTCGGAAACGGGACGGCGGGCACCGAGGCGAGTTTCAGGGAGGAGACCGTGTCCGGGTCGGCGAGCCGGTACGCGATGCCCTGGTCCGAGATCAACACCACCTCGGCGGCGGGGCCCACCCGGGGCACCGGTGTCACCGTCATGCCGGAACCCGGTTCGACCAGCACCCGGGTCGTGCCGTCGTCGCCGACCCCCGACGCGCGCCGGTCGGCGAGCACCACCTCGCTCGCGACCCGCTCCCCGTCGACCGGCCGCTGCCGCAGGCAGAGCACCCGGCCGCCGGGATCCTGCCACTGGAAGCCGGTCAGGTCGGGCAGCCGGTCGGTCAGCGTCCGGTCGCCGGAGCGCGGCGCCCCGGCGACGTCGGCCGCGTCCAGGGTCACCGGCGCGTCGCCACCGCGCACCGTGGCGAGCACGAACTCCATCCGGTTGACGGGTGCCAGCCCGTCCGGGCGGAGCACGAACAGCTGCTCCGTGCCGGCGACCGGCTGCTGCCGGAACAGCGTGCCCACCGGGTGGACCCGCCCGGCGACCCGTGGGCCCGGGGTGCCCGCGCCCGGGATCCGGGCCGGACCGAGCGTCACACCGGTGGGCAGCCGGTCCAGCCAGGCGGCGGGTGCGACAGCCACCCGCGCGTTGGCGGCGCCGAGGGCGACCAGCACCGAGGCGTCGGCCACCGGGAACTTGTACGGTCCGGCGAGCAGGAACGTGACGCCGCCCCGGTCGCGTACCACCGCGAAGGTGTTCCCGGTCAATGGCGCGGCGGCGGCTCTCGGATCGAGGTTCACGCCGAGCCCCGCACCGGGCCGGTCCACCACCGACCCCGGCAGGCAGACCAACCACGGGCCCCGGACCAGCGCGGCGGTGGTCGGGACGGACTGCGGCGCGTCGGCGATGCCGATCTCCGGGCCGCGCGGCAGGTCCTTGAGCGAGTTGCGCGAGATGAGCTTCACGGCGGCGGACGGACCCTGCACCAGCATCGCGGAGGTCAGGTTCGAGGTCGGGTGGAGCACGCCGTCGCGGTAGACGTACCGGACGCCGCTCTCCTTCTCGACCAGGATCGCGCCGGCCTGGCGGTAGGCCCGGCTGCCGCCGGGGACGAGCCAGCCGTAGACGGCGAACCCGCCGCCGACCAGGAGCACCACGATGATCCCGATCAGCATTCCGGTCAGCGCCCGCTGCCCGGGGATCTGTGCGCTGGTCGGGTCGCCCTGGACGAGCGCCGAACTCAGTCGCCCGGTCATGAAGCTGTGGGCGTGGACGTGGTCGCGCTGGGTCTGCATCGCCGGCTACCCGAAGAGCCCACGGGCCCAGGCGTAGATGCCCAGGACCTGCGCCAGGATCGGCAGGACGGCCACCCCGGTGGCGACGTCGAAGAAGGTCGCCGTGTACTCCCAGAACGGCAGCATCCGCCGTGGCCAGGGTCGCAACGCCGCCATCACGAGCGGCACCAGCAGCCCGACCAGCGCGCTGAGCAGCGCCCAGCGCCAGGCGGGCGACAGCATGTCGGCGAGCTTCGTGATGACCATGAGGCAGCCGACGGTACCGGCGGCGACGAGCGCGCAGCGCTGCCAGAGACCGAGAAAGGTACGCGAGCGCAACAGGATTGCACTGGCGACCACCAGCACGTAGCTCCACCCCGCCCAGCCGGGCACCGTCATGGTGAAGTGGAACAGCACCGGCAGCACCAGCGCCGCCGTGACCATCGCGACCGTCAGGTAGGTGTCCGCGTCGTCGGTCCGCCGGTGCACCTGCTCGGACGGCGCGGGCGCGATGTCGTACGACATGTCCTCGCTGGTCTTCGGCAGTTGCGGACCGCGCAGCCGGGACAGCTTCACCGCCATCCGGGGGGCCAGCACGATCACGACGAAGATCAGCAGGACGGCGACGGCGGCGGCGCGCGGCATGCTCATCCCGCTGCCGTCACGCATCAGCAGGATCACCACGGTGACCAGGCTGGTCACCCCGGTCACCAGCAGCGGCGGCGCCGGCAGGTGGGGCGCGAAGGTCCGTTGCGCGAGCAGCAGGGCAGCGGAAACGGTGAGGACGGCGACGGCGGCGGCGAGGATCGCCGCGCTGGTCACCGCGATGCGCTCCGGATCACCGTCGACGGCGCTGGACGCGGCGACCGCCGCGAACCCGGCCGCGCCGCCGCCGAACAGCAGCGAGAACGCGCCGTCGTCCAGCCGTCGGCCGCAGACCAACGCCGCGGCCAGTAGCACACCGCCCAGTACGGCACCGGCCACGACCTGCGGCAGGGCCGGGCCGTGCGCGGTGAGCACCGAGGCGACGGCACCCATGGCGACGATCGACAGCACGATGAACAGGGTCCGGCGGTACTCGGGCTGCCAGCGGTCGGGGCGCCGGTTGACGGCGATGGCGATCCCGTCGGCGAGGTCGTCGAAGTCCAGCTCGGGCAGCGGGTCCTCGGCCGGGCGGAGGTGGAGTTCCTCACCTTCGAGCCAGTCCAGGCTCTCCGGGGTCCCGGCCAGCTCGAACGGGGCCTGGCCGAGGCGCTGCAACACCCAGGCTCCGTCGCCCGCGCTCGAATCGGGGCGCTGGCCGTTCTCCGTGGTCTGCTGCACCAGCAGCGGCAGCAGGGCGGCCACCGTGGTGGTCGCCGGGACCGCCAGGTCGACCCTGCGGGCCGGCCCGACGACGGTGACCCGGCAGAGTTCGGCGCTGAGCGTGGCGCTCACCCGTGCTCCCCTCTCATGCGACATGTCCGGTCTGGATCAGCTTGACGCTGCGGCGGGTGACCAGCTGGGCACGCCCGGGTGGCAGCCTGCGCGGCACCGCCTCGCCGAGGAACCTGCCCTCTTCCTTCGGGTACGACAGCAGCGCGGCCGGGGTGCCGAGTTCCCACATCCGGCGCAGGACCGGGTCCATCATGGCCCGCATCGCCCCCGAGGTGCTGCGCGCGACGATCACGTGGAGTCCGATGTAGACGCCCTGTGCCAGCAGCGGCAGCACCGGGTCGAGCGCGGAGCCCGGAGCGGCCGAGCGGGTCATCAGGTCGTAGTCGTCGACGATGACGAACAGCTCCGGCCCCTCCCACCAGTCCCGCCGCCGCATCCGCTCGGAGGAGATCTCCGGGCCGGGCACCCGACGGCTCATCGAGACGGCGGTCTGTCCGGCCAGCTCGTGGAGCCGGTCGCCGGTGAAGCCGAACCCGACCTGGTAGTCGGGAGTGATCGCGGTGTCGAGGTCGCGCCGCGAGTCGCCGAGGACGACCTTGGCCTGAGCCGGCGTGTAGTGCCGCTGGATCGCCCGCAGCACCAGCCGGAGCAGGTTCGACTTGCCGGACTCGTTGTCGCCGAGGACCAGCAGGTGCGGGGTGGTCATGAAGTCGTGCCACACCGGCGCCAGCCGTTGCTCGTCCCGGCCGAGGCACACCTTGAAGGCCGGCTCCGGCACCGGCAGGCTCTCCACCGGAAGCTGTGTGGGGAGCAGCCGGACACCCGGTGCGGGCGGACCGGTCCAGAACGTGGTGATCTCCTCGACCGTCGACTTGGTGGCCTCGGCGAGGTCGTCGACGGACGAGCTGCCGTCCATCCGGGGCAGCGCCCCGAGGAAGTGCAGGCCGCCGCTGGTCAGGCCGCGCCCCGGCTGGTGCGGCACGGTGGCCGCCCGGCGTGAGCCCACATCGGACTCCATCGAATCCGCGAGTCGCAGCTCCAACCGGGTGCCGAGCAGGTCCCGCAGCCAGGTCCGCATCTCCGACCAGCGGGTGGTGGAGACGATCACGTGGATGCCGAACGACAACCCCCGCGAGGCCAGCTCCTGGAAGCGTGTCTCCAGGTCACTGAAGTCCTGCTTCATCGTGTACCAGCCGTCGACGACCAGGAACACGTGCCCGTACGGGTCGTCGATCTCGCCCCGGGCGCGCGCCGCCAGGTAGGCGCCGATCGAGTCGAGGCCGCGGTTGGCGAATTCGTACTCGCGGCGCTCCATGACCTGCCAGACCTCCTCGATGGTCCGGACCACCCGGTCGCGTTCCATCCGGGTGGCGATGGAGCCGATGTGCGGCAGTCCGGCGATCGAGGCGAGCCCGCCGCCGCCGAAGTCGAGCCCGTAGAACTGCACCTCGCGCGGGGTGTTGGTGAGCGCCAGCGCGAGGATCACGCTGCGCAGCAGCGCGGACTTGCCGCTCTGCGGCGCACCGGCGATGCCGACGTGCCCGTCCGCCCCGCCGAGGTCGATGGTGAGCAGTTCGCGTAGCTGCTCGGCGGGGCGGTCGACGATGCCGACCGGCACCCGGAGCCGCCCCTGCGCGCTCGGGTCGTCCACCGTCATGCCCCGCACCGGATCCGGTACGACGCTGGGCAGCAGCGTGTCCAGGCTGGGCGCGGTCGACAGCGGCGGCAGCCACACCTGGCGGGCCGGCGGGCCGGATCCGGCGATCCGGTCGAGCAGCACCTCGACGAGGCTCGGTCCGGTGACGCTCCCGGTCTCCTCCGGCTCGGTCTCCTCGACCGGTTCGGCGGCCCGGACCCGGCCCGGATCGTGCCGGACCGCGACCTGCCCGGTGGCGAACGGGACGACCTCGGCGAGGATCCGTTCGTCCTCGTCGTCGTCTCCGGTGCGCAGTCCGCTGCCCTGGTACGGCCCGGACACGTAGGCGGACTTGAAGCGGACCAGGTTGGAGGTGTCGATCTTCAGGTAGCCGTTGCCGGGCTCGGGCGGCAGCTCGTACGCCTTGCCGACGCCGATCACCGATCGGGACTCCATCGACGAGAAGGTCCGCAGGGCGAGCCGGTACGACAGGTGGCCCTCGACCCGGTTGATCCGGCCCTCGTCCAACCGTTGCGAAGCGAGCAGCAGGTGCACGCCGAGCGACCGACCGAGCCGGCCGATCGAGACGAACAGGTCCATGAACTCGCTCTTGTTGGAGAGCAGCTCGCTGAACTCGTCGACGATGATCAGCAGAACCGGGAACGGCACCAGCTGGGCACCGGCGGCGCGGGCCTTCTCGTAGTCGAACAGCGAGGCGTACCCGCTGGCCCGCAGCACCTCCTGGCGGCGGGTCATCTCGCCGTTGAGCGCGTCCTGCATGCGGTCCACGAGCGGCAGCTCGTCGGCGAGGTTGGTGATCACGGCCGAGGTGTGCGGCAGCTTTTCCATACCGAGGAAGGTCGCGCCGCCCTTGAAGTCCACCAGCACCAGGTTGAGGATCTCCGAGGAGTGGGTGGCGGCCAGCGCGCAGACCAGGGTCCGCAGCAGCTCGCTCTTGCCGGATCCAGTCGCGCCGATGAGCAGTCCGTGCGGTCCCATCCCGCCCTGCGCGGACTCCTTGAGGTCCAGCTCGATGACCTCACCGCCCTCGGTGACACCGATCGGCACGGTGAGGCGGTTGCGTTGCGGCGCGCGGGTCCGCCACAGCGCCGCGACGTCGAAGGTGTGCGCGTCGCGGATGCCGAGCAGAGTGGTCAGCTCGAAGTCGCTCTCCAACGGCTCCTCGACCGCGTCGAGGACGCCGCTGGTCCGTCTGGGGGCGATGATCCGGGCCAGCGCCTCGCACTCGGCGACACCGAGCCCGTCGGGCACCGCCGATCCGGTGGCATCCCCGGCGGGGAACGTCACCATCTCCCCGTCCAGGGTCAACCGCAGCACCTTGGGCCCGCCCGGCATCTGGCCGGTCAGGTCCAGCAGGACCACGTTGCGGATGCCCGCGCCGAGCAGCCGCGAGCTGTCCGGCAGGTCGGCCAGGTGCGCGACGATCACCACGAACGGCTCGGTGGACGAGGGGCGGGCCTCCCGGTCGTGGTCGCCCCGGTCGGAGACCTCCGGGCCGACCAGGTCCATCAGCTCCTCGTGGCCACCGGCGAACAGCCGCACCGGACCGGCCGCGTCGAACGCGGTCGGGTGGGCGTTGTGCGGCAGCCACTTGATCCAGTTCCACGGGCCCCGGTGGACCTCCGGCGCCAGCACCGCCACCCGCAGCTCGTCCGGCGCGTGCAGGGTGACCAGCGCGGCCACCATGGCCCGGACCAGGTCGACGGCCGCGTCGGCGTCACCGGAGAACTCCACGCTGGTGAAGCTGCGCAGGCCCACCGAGGTCGGAACGCCGGAGACCGTCCGGTACGCCTCGGAGAACCGGCGCAACGAGATCGACGCGAGCGGTTCGAGATCCTCGATCGGCTTGGTCTGCGGGGGCAGGAAGCGCAGCATCGCGTTCTGCCGACCGAGCCCGATCCGGACCCGGCCGAAGTCCTCGTGGCTGGGCCGCCGCTCCCAGAGCCGGCTGCTCATCGCCACCGACCAGAGCCAGTCGGGCTGCGGGTGGGTCCAGATCACCGCCTGGCGCTGCTGCTCGGCCGCCCGGCGTGCCTGTCGGCGCAACTGGGCGATGTACCGCAGGAAGTCGCGCCGTTCGCCGCGCATCTGGCGCTTGCGTTCGGCAGCCGCCCGGCCGATCTGCATGAGGCCCATGAGCAGCATCCCGGCGGCCATCGCGCCGCCCATCACGTACATCACCGGGGCCCGGCTGTAGAGGCCGAACATGGCCATCATCGCGCCCATGCCGAGCCCCATCGGCACGATCATGGCGAACGACCGGAAGTCGAGCGGCGCCTCCTCCGCCATCAGCGGTGGTTCCTGTAGCTCGACCTCCCCGTCCGGGGTCTCCGGGCCGGTCGCGCGGGGCGGGCGTTTGACCGTGACCGTACTCATGCCGGTGTCCCGTCTCCGCTCATCCGAGCACCCCCGATCCCGCGCCGCCGCTGCCCCAGGCCGAGTCGTCCTGCCGGAGCAGGTTCACCGCGTACCGTGGCCGCTCGGCGGCGGGGTACCCGTCCTCCTCGTCGGTCTGCTTCGCCTGGCGGCGCTTGGCGGCCTCGCGTGCCTCGGCCTCCTCCCGCTCGCGCCGGGCCGCCTCGTCCATCGCCCGCTGCTTCTCGCGCATCAGTTCGAGGCGTTCGGCGGCGGTGTAGTCCGGGCCGCCACACATCGCCGGGCGTCCCCCGCCGGGCGGTGTCGCCGGGCGTTCCCGCCGCCACGCCTTGAACGGCATCGGATCGATCTCGTCAGCCACCGGTCGTCCTCTCCGTACGCTCGACGTCGCCGTACAGCCACCAGGCGTCGCCGGTGTCGTCCCAGCCCGACGTATCGGCACCCGCCTCGGCGGGCCGCACGATCGGCACCCGGTCCTCCTCCGGGGGCGGCTCGGCCCCGGTCCAGGTGGGCTCCTCCTCGCGGAGCAACTCGGCGGCGTCCGGACGGTCCGGATTCGCACCACCACCGGTCCCGGCTCCCGGCGCACCAGGAGCACCCGGCATCGGCGGCAGTCCGGTGACCGGCACCGACCCGGCGACGGGCGAGACCTCAGCCGGTACGGGCGACGGCGGGACCGGCACCAGCGGATCGCCGACTCCGGGCCGTTCCCCGAGGCCAACGCCACCGGCAGCGACACCCCCCGGGGCGGACGGACCATCCACCCCACCCGTGGACGGTTCCCAGTCCGCCTCGTCACCCTCCACCAACCCGGCCGAGTCCGGACGCTCCGGCGTCGAACCGCCACCGGCACCCGCCCCCGGCGAACCCGGAGCACCCGGCATCGGCGGCACCAACGGCACACCACCCCCCGGAACCCCACCAACCGGCGGCAGCCCACCCGGAACCTGCCCCAACGGGGGCTCACCCGTCCCCGGGGCGCCGGGGGTGGCACCGCCGGGGGCGAACGGGTCGCCGGGCCTGGGGGTGCCGGAGGCCCAGTCGTCCTGGTCACCTTCGACCAGGCCGGAGGAGTCCGGACGCTCCACCGGCGATCCGCCGCCCTGACCGGCGCCGGGCGACCCGGGCATCCCCGGCATCGGTCCCGGCACCGGTGCACCGGGCAGCAGCGGGGTGCCGCCGGGCACCTGACCGCCCCCCGGCACGTCGACGCCACCGGGCACACCGCCGGGCAGACCGCCCCCACCGGGCAGGCCGCCACCCGGCAGACCGCCCCCACCGGGCAGGCCGCCACCCGGCAGACCGCCCCCACCGGGCAGGCCGCCACCCGGCAGACCGCCCCCATCGGGCAGGTCGACACCGCCCGGCACGCCACCGGGCAGATCGGGCGGATCGACACCGCCCGGCACACCGCCGGGCAGGTTCCCCCCACCCGGTACGTCACCGGGCAGGTTGCCGCCACCAGGCGGCACCGGCAGACCACCGACGCCGTCCGGTACGTCGCCGATGACCGGCGGGACGGGCCGGTCCCGGTCGCCGTTGCCCGAGTTGCCGCCGCCCGGGGGGACCGGGATCACCGGCGGGACCAGTCCGCCCGGCATTCCGCCGCCTGGGCCGGAACCGCTCCCCGGTGGGTCGCCGAGCACCGGGGGGTCGAGACCGGGTAGACCGTCGCCCCCAGGGGGTAGATCGGCACTGGGCGGCGGGTCGAACGACGGCCCGCCCTCCAGTCCCTCCGGATTCACCCTCATGTTGCCCGGCGGGTCCACGACGGGCGGGTCCACGACGGGCGGGTCCACGACGGGCGGGTCGTCCACGGAGGGGTCGGGAATGTCGGAGCCGGGCGGAGGATCGAACGACGGCGGCTGGTACGGAGGCTGGGTCGGTGGGTCGGTCGGCGGATCGGTGGGCGGGTCGGTCGGCGGATCGGTCGGGGGGTCCGCGGGGCCGAGGCTGCCGTCGCCCTCGGGCACGTTCACCGAGCCGTAGTTCAGCCGCGCGTACTGCTTCGCCAGTACCTGCGCCACCTGGAGCATCTGGTCCGTCATCGGTCGGGCGAACCGGGTGGAGCTGATCGCCACGTTGCCGCCGTCCGTGTGGTTGGCACCATCGGCAGCGGCGATCTGCGCCCAGGCGATGTCGAGGTAGTCGAGCTGCTCCTGCGCCCATTTGAGATAGCTGGCGTTCATCATGAGCTGGTGCGGCACGCTCGCGGTCCCGGGCATGCCGTCGCCGCCGAGCAGCCGTTCCGCCTGGTTCCCCAGGAACTCGCTGAGATAGTCCATCTTCGCCAGGAACGCCTCGGCCGCCCTGCCCTGCCAGGCCTTCTCCTCACCGGCGATCGCGTGCGCGTGGAGGCTGATGAACGTCTCCAGCCAGTGCAGCAGGTTGTACGCCTGCTGGAAACCGTTGGCCGCCTCCAGCAGGCTCGGATAGCTGACCAGGCCCTCGGCGTACGCCTGTCCGGCCTCGTTCTCGATCGCCGAACCGCCCTTGATGGCCGCCTTGATCCGCCGCCATCCGGGCGGATCCATCCGCGCCCAGGTTTCCAGGTCGTTGACGTCGTCGATCGACGTGTTCGGCGGAGGAAAGGTCGCCGGCGGGTCCACGGAGTTGGTCCAGTCGTCCTGCTCCGACTCTGTTTCTGCCATGCCCTACACCAAGCCCCTAGCTGAATTCGAGGACGCCGACGTGCGGCACCGGGACATCCCGGCCGAGCGTGCGACGCCTAGTTGTCTCCGCTGCCCGACCCGTCCCCGCTACCGGAACCGTCACCGGAGCCGTCACCGCCGTTGCCGCCCTCGCCCGAGGAGCTGATCTGGCCGAAGTCGTCGATGCCGTTGATGTGGCCCCACGGGTCGCTCAGCGCGTCGCCGAGCTCCTCCTCGGTCATCGCGTTGAACTCGGCGGTGCTCTCCTCGAAGCCCTTGCCGGTACGGATGTTGCCGTCCTCGGTGAGTTCGTAGGAGTCCGCCATCTCGAGCAGGCTCAGGCGGAGGGTGTAGAGCGTCTGGTGGATCTTCTCCAACAGACCCTGGGTGTCGCTGACCAGGCTCCCGCTCTCCCCGGTGCCGTGGATCTTGCGCCGCATGATCTCGGCCACGGCGAACTTGCCGGGCTTGACGTCCAGGGTGGCGATTTCGTCACCCACCCGGAGCATGAGGCTGCTGCCCCGGCCGTTCGGATCGTCGAAGAGCTCGCCGATGGAGTTGGCGAAATACCGGATGGCCGCAGTGCTGACCTTCAGATCCCCGGCCGAGTTGTCGCTACCGCCGGTGTAGACACTGACCTCTGGTGGGTCGATCGACCCGTCGATGTCGAGGTGGTCGGACTCGTCGAACTCGTCCCAGTCGACGGAGTCCTCGTCGGGGACGTCGTTCTCCTGGAAATCGTCAACCAGTGCGTTCCAACTGTCGGTGTCGACCACATCCGCCATGTACCACTCGTAGGCGGCCCGCTCCTCAGCCGTGTATTCGGACCAGTCGACCTTGTTGATTCGGCTGTTGCTCGACATGATGTCGGCCTGGACCCGGTCGATGACCGCCTGGATCCATCCGTCCGGATGCTCCTGTGGGAAGCCGTCGACCTCGCCGTTGTTGAACTTGTCCAGGATGCCGATGTAGTCGATGGCTCTGTCGTTGGGATAGCTGAAATCGATGGAAGCCATCCGTCCACAACCTTTCCAGTGTGGCCGACTCTAGGGAAGTGGTGCCCGGGGAGCGCCGGCCGCCGGGGGGCACCGACCCCGGCAGCCGGCCGGCAGTCAGCCGCCGCGGACGTCGTTCCAGATCTTGGTGTGCCGCTGCTCGGTGGTCCCGTAGTTGTCCGAGATCGCCAGCAGCGTCTGGCGAGCCTGTTCGAGGTAGACGGTCATCTGCTGGGCGGCGGCCCGCCACTCCACCTTCGCCACGTGGTAGGCGCTCCGGGCGTCACCGCTCCACTGCTCGATGCTCCGCTCGACGTTGCGCTCCATCTCGTCCAGCGACCCCGAGATTGCGCCGTTGATCCGGTTCATGTCGTAGAGGGTGGCGTCGGCCTGGTTGAAATCGAACCGGTAGTCGGACACGGTCAGGTCCTTTCGGGGTAAGGGGATGCGGGGTCAGACTCCGGGAAGCGCCGTCATGAAGTTCTGGGCCGTCTGCGATGCCTCGTCCTCGGCGGCCCGGTAGCCGGCGGTCGTGGCGCCCATCACGTCCATCATGTGCAGCAGTTTTTCGATGATGGTCTGGAAGGACCTCTCCCAGTTGTCCATTGCCTGGTTGAAGTTCTTCGAGGCGGCACCGTGCCAGCTCGCCTGGAGGGTCGCCATCTGGGAGTTGACGGCGCGCAACTGGTTGGTGAACTCCTGGGCCTTGTTGGCGAACTCGGTGGCCGCCGCCTGCATGCCCGGATCGGCGGTCTGGACCGTTGGCATGGTCACAACGACATTCCTTTCGTCGTACGTCAGGGGATGACGACGTCGAACTCCCTGTGCTCGGCGTCCGCCGTGCCGAAGATTCCTGGCGATCGACCGTTTCCGGCAAGGTCCCCGCCCGGTGGATGTCCGAATGACGGCCGAACTCTGCCTACTTCCCCCTCCACGTCTTCGGCGCGTCCGGGTGCCGCGCGGCGGCAGCGGCCGTGCGGTCGGGAAAAGGCCCTGCACGTTCGTGCCCGACCGGCAGCGTGCCCCTTCCACCCCGCGAAGGGGCACACCTGTACTGGTAGCCCGCGCAGAAGGGAGCCGGCCGATGAACTTCGACGATCGCGTCGAGGAACTGTTCGCGGAGTACCAGCGTCAGCGCAGCAGCGTGACCACGCTCCAGGAGCGGATGAGCAAGGTGCAGGGCTCCGCCACCTCCCCGCGCCGCGAGGTGACGGTCACGGTCGGCCAGAACGGCGTACTGACCGAGATCAGCTTTCCGACCAGCGCGTACCGGCGGATGACTCCCGCCGAGTTGCAGGCCACCATCATGCAGACCTTCACCGAGGCGAAGGAGCAGGTCATGGAGCAGGCGGCGGCGCTCATCGCTCCGCTGCTGCCGCCCGGCATGGACGCGGCCAAGATGGTCCGTGGAGAGGCCGGTCCCGACATGTACCTGCCGCCCGAGGGCCCCCGGATGACCAGCGGTGTCCGTGCCCTGCTCGGCCTCGATCCGGAGCAGCCGTGAGCCAGCCGCACGGTCACATCTGGGTCGACCCCGAGGGCGTCGTCTCGGTCGGCGACTCGTACGCCCAGCACGCCGCCCGCTACCACGAGTGTCTGCGCCGGCTGAACCTGCTGCGGGCGCGGTACGAACCCGCGTGGGGCGATGACGAGATCGGTCTCCAGTTCCAGAAGCAGTTCGGCCAGACGTTGGACGGCGTCGAAGTTGCCATCCTCGCCGTCCTGGGTTACCTGGAGTACGCGGCGGTCGGGCTGCGGGTCAGCGGTGAGGGCTACCGGCAGGCGGACGAGGACGCGGCCATCGGCGGGCGGATGATCGCCGGCGAGTTCTCCCAGCTCACCCCCCGGCTGGCCGTCGCCGGCAGGCTTCTGCGTTCCGAGGAGGTGGCCTCCCGGCACGAGCTTCCGCGATCCGGGGACCCGGTGTTGCGCGCGGGTGTACGCGTCGCCGGCCCGATCATCGACCCGGAGTCGGTCGAGTCGCCCAGCAGCTTCCTCGCGTCAAGAAGACCGGCGGAGTTCGCGGAGGCGTCTCCCGCGATCTCCGCCTTCCGGCGGTACGACGCCACCGGCGTCCTCGTCGACGGCGACCCGATTCCCCCCGGTTACGAGCTGCGCACCCTGACCACGTTCCCGGACGGCACCTCGCGGATCGACGCCAACGGCTACGACTCGATCGTCCCGCTGGGCACCCGGGCACCGACCACCACCGACGGTCACCCCGTCGACTCCGGCGGCGACCAGTTCTTCCTGCTCAAGCCGAAGGAGGAGGCCGGTGTCGACCCCACCGCGCCCGGCTACCGTCCACTGCTGATCAGCTTCGGTCCGGACGGCTCGGCGACGCCGTTGTTCATCGATCCCGCCTGACGCCGTTTCCATGGGCGACTTCCACATCCCCGACGACCCCAACTGGCAGTGGGCGTACGACGCGATCCTCTACACCGTCGGTGAGCAGTTTCCCAAGGGCGATCCGTCGGAGCTCAAGGCGCTCAGCATCGAACTCGAACGGTTCGGCGCGAACCTGGCCAACGGCATCGCCGCCACCCAGGCGCTCGGGCTCGGGCTGCAGGGCAACCTCGACGGACCCGCCGCCGACGCGTTCGCCCAGTTCCAGCAGATCATCACCCGGCCGCTCCCCGGGGGCATCCGGAGCGCCCTGATCGCAGGCGACGTCGCCGACCGGGCCAACCAGCAGATCGACTACGGCCAGACCCAGATCGTCGTCGCGGCATTCATGATCGTCCTGGACATCGCGATGGCGATGGCGTCCGGCTTCGGCGTCGCGCTCGTTCCCGCGTACATCAACATCGGCCAGCGGATCACCCAGGCGCTGCTCAATCGGTTGCAGAACCGGCTCCACCAACTGATCGCCCAGCTTGCGATCCAGGGCGCGGAGGAAGGGCTGGAGGAGGGCGCCGAGAACGTCATCGCCCAGACCGTCGTGATCGCCAAGGACAACAAGGACGACGGATTCAGCTGGTCGGACCTCGGGGAGTCGATCGGTGCGGGCGTCGCCATCGGCACCGTCGCCGGCGGCGTCTTCCTGATCGGTGGCCGCTACTTCCCCAAACTCTCCGGCACCACGCACGGACAGGCCGGGCTGGGCGCGATCGGTGAGACGCTCGGCGAACTGGCCTACCTGTCCATGGTCGGCGGGCTCGGGAGCTTCAACGCGCTGGCCACCGCCGTCTCGTCCGCTGTCGGCACCTACGCCAGCGTGTACGCCCACGACCTCGGCGCGGCCGTCGGGGGCGGCCCGGGAACGCCCGATCCGGCCGGCCTGGAAGGTCCCGGCCCGTCCAAGGACCTGGCGGTGACGGGTGGCGGTCCCGACGCCGTCGGACCCGGTGCCCACGGCACCGGCGAGGAGGTCGGTAACCGGCCCCGACCCGACGGGGCAGACCTGGACACCGGCCCGCTGGGGTCCGGCGACACGTCGACCCCCGGCACCGGTTCCGGTTCCGAAGGTGCTCCGTCGGGCGGTCTCGGCACGACGCCGGTCGCCCCACCCGGTCAGCAGCCGCCCCCCGGTACCCGGCCCGCGCCGTCGACCGCCACCCCTGACGACGGCCCCCCGTGGTCGGGCCGACCCGGCGATCCGTCGGGCAACGGATCCAGCGTGCCACCGCCGGCAGCGACCGACCTGGTGCCCGGTCCGCCCGCCGGCGCGGGCCCGGGACTGCCCGGTTTCGACACCCCACCCACCGTCGGTACGCCGGACGGCGCTGCTCAGGCCCCCAACGGTGGCCCATCCATCGTCGACCGCCCGCCAACCGTGACCCGCCCCGACCCGGTGCCCGGACCCGACGGCCAGCTACCCGACCCGGTCGGCACCCCGCCCGGCCAGCTCCCCGGTGCCGGAGCGCCGGTCCAGCCACCGCCGGTCCAGCCCGCACCCCCTGCGGCCGTCGGCTCCGCACCGCCCACCGCCCCGGCCCCGCCCGGCGCCCCACCGCCGGTGGCCGTCCAGCCCGGTCAGGTGGGTGGTGTCCCCACCACCGGTCAGGGCAGCCCGACGGGCCCGAACGCGGACAACTCCGGTACGCCGGGACCGCTCAGTCCACCGGCCACCAGCCCACTCGCGCCACCCGCCGTCCCCGGGTCCACCGCGACGCCCGGCCCGACCGGCACCACGCCGGTCCCACCGGGTTCGGAGGTCAGCACGACACCCGGGAGCCAGCCGACCACCCAGTCCCCGGCCCCGCCCGGCCCGTCGCCCATCACCCCGGACCAGGTTGCTCGCCCCGTGGACACGACGGTCGACGGCACCGTGCCACCCCCGACCGACCAGGTCGCCGGCCCCACCGTGACCGACCTGAGCACCTCCGTTCCCCCTGCCGCGCCACCGACCGCACCAGCCGCGGAGCCGTTTCCCGCACCGGCAACCGAGCAGTCCCCCACACCGCCTACGGCACCGTCGGCCACGCCGGGGATCACGCCGACGACCGGGGCGTCCCCGGTCCCGGCGACCGGCACCGTTGGCTCCGCGCCGCCGAGCACGACGGAGACGAGGACCGGTCCGACGCCCGGCACGACCGGTCGTGCGGCACCGGTGCCGTCGGATCCGCCGTCCTACCTGGACGCCGTCGGGCCGGCGCCGGTGGAGGCGGAGGCGGAGGCGCTGCCGGTCTACGCGGATCTGGACCCCCTTCCCCCGCCCTACGAGGCCGGACAGGGCCCGCCTGCGTCCACGCCGGTCGAGCCGGACCAGCACGTTCCCGGTGCGAGAGCACCTTCGGAGAGAAGTTCCCGCACCAGGGTCCGCTCCACGTCTCCCGGCCCCACGCCGACATCGCTCCCGCCTACGACGGGGAAGGTGGAGCAGCCGACCACGCCCCGGCCGGCGACCACGGTCGAGGGACCCGACGTCAAGATCCCGCCGAGTCCCGGGGCCAAGGGCAGACCCGACGCCGACGGCGTCGGGCGGGCGACGGCGCTGCCGTCGGGCGGCGGGAAGACTCGCCTCCGGTCGGTCGTCGCTCCGGTTCCGCCGCTCGGCAAGGGGCCGTGGCTGCGGGACGTGCCGCCCGCCGTATTCGCGAAATCGACCGCCGAGACGGTCTGCGTCGGTGACCCGATCGACGTGACGACCGGCCGGATGATCTACACCGAGACCGACGCCAGCCTGCCCGGCCTGTCCCTGGGGCGCACCCACCGCTCGGACTACCGCTGGGGCCGGTCCTTCGGCCCGAGCTGGGCGTCCACCCTGGACCAACGCATCGTCGCCGACGGGACGCGGGCCTGGCTCCTGGCCGCCGACGGTTCGATCCTCACCTATCCGTTGCCGGCCGAGGGCGAGGAGGCGCTACCGCTGCTCGGCCGCCCGGTTCCGCTGCGCCGGCTGGTCGGTGGCGGCTGGTCGCTCACCGACCGGGACGCCCTGCTGCTGTTCGCCCCCGGCGGAGACGGGGACGAGGCGTTGCTGTCGGATGTCGCGACGGTCCGCACGCGGTGGCACCTCACCCGGGACGACGAGGGCACCCCCACGCTGCTGGCGTCGTCGTCCGGCGACCGGGTGGAGTTGCGCACCCACGCCGGCCTGGTGACCGGCGCGCTGTTCGTGCCGGCCGACGGCAGTGACGAAGTCGAGTTGCCGGCGTTCGACTACGACGACCGGCGTCGCCTGGTCGCGGTGCGGAACTCGTCCGGCGATCCGGTCCGGCTCGACTACGACGAGGACGGCCGGATCACGCGGTGGGTGGACCGCAACGGCGAGTGGTACACGTACGCCTACGACCAGGCGGGCCGGTGCGTGCTCGCCGACGGCAACGGCGGCTACCTGCGCTACGCGTTCGCGTACGGCGACGGCGACGGCGACGGCGTCACGACCGTGACGGACTCCCTCGGCGGTGTCCACCGCTACGAGGTGAACGACCGTCTCCAGGTCACCGCGGTCACCGATCCACTCGGTGCCACCACCCGCGACGAGTGGGACGCGGCGCACCGGCTGCTGTCGCGGACCGACCCGCTCGGGCGGGTCACCCGGTTCACGTACGACGGGGCGGGCCGCCCGGCCGCGACGGTCCTCCCGGACGGCAACCACCGCACGATCGCCGACGACGACGGGCGGACGGACGGCGTACCCGGAACGGTTTTTGATCTTGATGGCCTGGGTCGGTCGAGGTCGGTGCGGCTGCCGGACGGCACCGCCACGGAGTTCGGCTGGACCGCCGAGGGCGACCTGGCCTGGCGCACCGGCCCGGACGGCTCGACTTGGCGATGGCACTACGACGGCGAGGGGAATCTGGTGGAGAGCATCGACGCGGCGGGCCGGACGGTGCGGTTCGAGTACGGGCCGTTCGACCTGCCGACGGCACGGATCGACGAGGCGGGCAACCGCACGGAGTACGGCTACGACACCGAACTGCGACTGACCACGGTCACCAACCCGGCCGGACAGGTCTGGCGGTACGCCTACGACGCGGCCGGTCGGCTGACCGGGGAGACCGACTTCGACGGCCGGACCCAGCGGTACGTCCGCGACGCCGCCGGGCAGTTGACCGCGCACACCGATCCGGCCGGTGAGACCACCCACTACCGCTACGACCTGCTGGGACGGGTGGTCGAACGGCGCGTCGGCGACGCCGTGACGCGGCTGGAGTACGACGCGCAGGGCCGGGTCACGGCGGTACTCAGCCCCGAGGCGGTGGTCCGCCTCGAACGCGACGAGCGGGGTCGGGTGGTCGCCGAGACGATCGACGGACACACGGTCCGCACCTCGTACCACCCGGAACTCGGCACCGTGCAGGCACGCACCACGCCGTCGGGTCGGTCGAGCCGGTGGACCTTCGACGCCGACGGCCGGCCGGAGAGCCTGAGCACCGGCGGTCACCTGGTGCGTTTCGGGCACGACGAGGCCGGGCGGGAGGTCAGCCGGACCGTCGACGACGTGGTGGCGCTGCGGCAGACCTTCGACGCCGCCGGCCGGTTGGCCGTCCAGCAGATCGCCGGCGCCGCCGAACGTGACTTCAGCTACGACGCCACCGACCGGGTGACCGCGATCACCGACACCCTCGACGGCGGGCGCTCCTTCCAGTCCGACGAGGTGGGCCGGATCCACGCGGTACTCGCCGACGGGGCCGAACGCGAGCGGTACGACTACGACGCGGCCGGCAACCTGACCGGCACCGGCGGCGAACGGTGGGAGTTCGACGGCACCAGGCTGCTGCGGTCCGACGACGCCACGTTCGAGTACGACGGGAAGGGCCGGCTGGTCGCCCGCGTCGACCCGGCCGGCACCTGGCGCTTCGGCTGGGACGCCGAGGACCGGATCGTGCAGGTGGTCACGCCGGACGGGGACCGCTGGCGGTACCGCTACGACGGTTTCGGCCGCCGGATCGCCAAGCAGCGCCTCGCCGACGACGACAGCGTGGCCGAGGAGGTGCGGTTCGCCTGGTCCGGTGACCTGCTGGTGGAGCAGAGCCACCGGGACACCACCGGCACCACCGCCACCGTCTCCTGGGAGTACCGCCCGGACGGGTCGACTCCGGTGACCCAGACCGACGGCGACGAACTACGGACGGTCGTCACGGACCCCGTCGGCACGCCGACCCACCTGGTGGAGGCGGACGGTGCGCTGCGCTGGTGGGCGCGGCGCGACGTGTGGGGCCGCGACCACGGCCCGTCCGCCACCCCGCTGCGCTTCCCCGGACAGTACTTCGACGCCGAGACCGGCCTGCACTACAACCGGTTCCGGTTCTACGATCCCGCGACGGCCCGCTACCTGAGCCCGGACCCGCTCGGCCTCGCCGGCGGGCTGAACCCCACGGCGTACGTCTCGGACCCGCTGACCGTCGCGGACCCGCTCGGTCTGACCAGTTGCAAGGTGACGCAGCCGGGCCGGAACCCGCTCGGCACCGACGCTCCGGGGCGGCCCGTCGCCCCCGACGGTGAGCCCAGCCAACTGCCGACCCGGGCGGTCCCGCCCGCGCCGGAGGCGCTGTACGGCACGTCGCCGCTGACGGAGGTGGTGACCACCGACCCGGACGGCAACCGGACCGTCCGCTACCAGCCGCGTCCGCCCTCCCTGCCCGGGACGGACGGTACGACCGACGGCACCGCCACGCATGCCGACACCTGGTACTCCGAGGCCGGGCCCACGCCGGCGGCCACCTCGCCACAGGACTCGACGGTGGAGGACGTCCGGGACCAGCTCCAGCCGCTGCCCGAGCCGGAGTCCCGGCCGGACCTGAGGAGCCCGGACCACTCGACGGCCGCGCGGCGGCGGGGCCGCACCGTCGGCACGCCGACGGCGACGCCGTTCGGGCCGGTCCGGCCGGTGTTCACCCCGGCCGGTCTGCGCATGCTGCACGAGACCGACACCGCGCACCAGGACCATGCCGACTCCCTGCCGGTCGGACCGGACTACAAGCTGGCGGTGGAGGGCGTCGACGGTGAGCTCGTCGCCGGTGGGCACGCCTACGACCCCGACGTCGTCGGCGGCCTGATCGAGAACGACCCCGGCTGGCGGGGCCGGCCGATCACGGTCGTCGCCTGCGACGCGGGTCCCCTCTTCGCCGTCGGCCTGGCGAAGCGGCTGCCGAACGTCCCGGTCACGGCGGCGCAGAAGACCGTCTTCACCACGGGGCGCGGCCACGTCTTCTCCGACGACGTCTGGGTCACCTACACCGCCGATCCGGACGGGCGGGTCGACGAGGTGGTGCACGACCAGCTCCACATGCCGGGCGGACCGGTTCCCTCCGCCGCCGACGTCGCCACCGCCGACACGCACTGGCGGATCGCCACCGAGACCGAGATCGCCGTGCAGATCGGCGGGCTGAACGGCTTCAACCTCGAGCTGGGAGAGACGATCGCCCGCGCGCCCGGGTTGGTCTTCAAGGTCGACAGTCAGCAACGCACCATCGGCGGCCGGACCGGCATGGTCATGATCGTCGAGGTGGTGTCCGGGCCGAGCCGGGTGGAGCAGTGGGAGGAGGCCGCGGATCCCGCCACCGTCCGCGCGGCGCGGAACATCGCGGTCAACGCCATCCTCTCCGTTCCGGCCGGACGGGCCTTCACGCTCAGGACCGTGCTCCAGGGCGTGCCGGGGATCCAGTTCCGGTCCCCCGGCGGCAGGTCGACGGGGGACAACGTCGCGGTCCAGGGCGGCCAGTTCTCCGCTCCGTACACCCAGTGGACCCTGGGCATGCACAACCACTCCCTGCCCCTCTTCCTCGGGTACGCCGCCGCCAACTACTCGCCCACGGGAAACCAGAACCCCCGGCGACTCGTCGAGCGGGGCCTCGCCCTCGGGCAGCAGGTGGCAGCCGACTTCCGCCAGTACACCGGAGGGCGGGCGCTGCCCTGGCACGAAAGCCGCCTGGACGGATTCGTCGCCATCTCCTTCCCGGTCGTCGCCGCGCAACTCCTGGGCGCCGTCCAGGCGATGGAGACCGGCGTCCGGATGTTGAACAAGCACTTCCTCCTCCTCGCGCCGCGTGTGGAGATCAGGGACATGCGGGCGGCCCTGTCGCGGGAGGTCCGGAACTACCTGACCGATCGCGCCGACCACGTCAAGCAGCTCATGCACGGACACCTCGAGAGCTTCGACCGGAACCAGCGGCACGCCCAGGCGGCGCACCTCTTCGACCCCGACACGGACAGCGCCGACTACTACGGCGACGAGGACATCAGGAACGCGGCGGACAACGTCGTCCACGGGCACCGCTACCCGGACGGCAGCGCTGTCCCGTTCTTCAGCCTCCAGCAGGAACTCGGCATCAACCCCACGACCGACGGCATCGACCCGCCGGGGCTGGTGGGTGGGGAGTTCCGCTACCTCGTCACCATGAACTCGAACCTCGGCGGCGTCGACCACCAGTCGGACGAACTGTCGGCCATGGTCCGGCGGAACGCCGCACCGCCTCCGCTCACCTCGGCCCAGGTACACCAGATCATCCAGGGGATCCGCGACGAGACCCAGCGCATCGGGGACGTCATCGGGCAGATCGAGGAGAACCTCCGGCGGGACCGGTCGCCGGACCGGGTGCGGTCGAGCCTGACGAACCTGCTGGAGCAGGCGCAGACCGCTGCCGCTCGCGCCCGGACGAACGAGTCCTACGCGCACGAACTACGGGAGGCCGCCCAGGCCACCTTCGCGCACAACGACCCCGCCCGGCGGAACGCCAGGACGTACCACCACAACACGCAGACGCAGACGCAGCTCGCGAACGGACTCGTGGCCCGGATCCAGGAGCACCTCGCCAACGCGCCCGCCCCGAGGAGCAGCCGGCCGCCCTACGGTGGCGACGACGGCAGCGGGGGCGGGTACCCGGGTTCGTACGGCACCGGTCTCACCACCTCCTACGGGCCGGTGTCGTACAACAGCTACCCCAGCGCCCCACCGGCCCAATACGGCGGTGGCTACGCACCGTACGGCAGTGGCCCGTACAACCCGTTCGTCAACCTGGTCCTCGTCGACGGCACCGCGACTGATCCGACCCAGCCCGCACCACGAGTGCTCGACCCCGGCCTCGGAGCGGACGGGCGTCAGCGCATCCTCGACGACCTCACCACGCTGGTGAACGACCGGTCCGATGCCGTGCGCGACTTCCTCGGTCAGCACGGGTCCCATCCCGACCACGCCACCGCCACCGCCGTCTGGGACAGCTTCGTCTCGGCTGTCGACTACACCGACCAGGCCGGCCTGCAACCGGCCGTCAACCTCTACGAGCAGGCCCACGGGCTGCTCGCCGGCCTCGACCCGAACAACCCCCTGCCGGCGGTCGAATCGACCCTCGACGACTCGGACTTCCTCCCGCGACGGCAGCCCGTGACGCCGTCGGCCACCGACGGTCCCGCCGCCGTCCCGAACGACCTGCTGCGCACCGTGCCGCTCACCGACGGCTCGGACCTCCAGGTGCTCGCGGCCAACGTGCACGCCACGACCGCCGACACCGACACAGACCTGGCGGACTTCGGCCGCCGGAGCCTCGGCTGGCTCGACCGGACCGGTGCCGGTGGGGGCGACCGGACCAGCATCGAGTCCGCCCTGATGGTCGACGAGTACCAGCGCTCCGGACGGGTCCTCGACACGCCGCCCGCGTCGGTGCCGAAGACCCTGGACGAGCTGCGCAGGTCGTACCCCGGCGGCAGGGTCACCGAGGTCGGCACCACGCAGGGCCTGATGGACGCGCTGGGCGCCCTGCCGAAGGGGACGAGGAGCCAGGGCATCGTCGCCTTCCGTGCCGGGCCGGTGGGCACCACCACCCACGTGCTCAACGTGGTCCGGTACCCGTCGGGCCCAGTGGTCTTCGTCGACGGCCAGCTCCAGGGCCTCGGCGCGGTGCCGGCGGTCGGGCCGGAGGGATCGGTGGTGCTCGTCGAGACGACGGATCCGACCGGCACCGCCGACGAGGCGGCGCTGGCGCCGTTCACCGACGTGCCGCCGGCCACGGTGGCCAAGACCACCGAGCAGACGCCGACCGCCGGTGACCCGATCGACGTGACCACCGGCCGGATGATCCTCACCGAGACCGACGCCGTGCTGCCGGGCCTGACCCTGGAACGGACGCACCGCTCCGACTACCGGTGGGGCCGGTCCTTCGGCCCGTCCTGGGCCTCGACCCTCGACCAGCGCGTCGTGGCCGACGGCGACCGGGCGCGTTACCTGGCCCCGGACGGCTCGGTGCTCACCTACCCGCTGCCCGAGGAGGGCGAGCAGGTGCTGCCGGAGGTCGGCCGGGCCCTGCCGCTGCGCCGGCTGGTGGGCGGCGGCTGGCTGCTGACCGACCCGGCGTCGGGACGCGTCCTGGTGTTCGCCGCCGGGCACGGCACGGAGTCGCTGCTCATCGACGTGGCCGAGGGTGACCTCCGCTGGTCCGTCGAGCGGGACGAGGCGGGCACCCCGACCGAGCTGCGCTCCACCGCTGGCGCCCGGATCGGCCTCAGCTCGTCCGCCGGGCTGTTGACGGTGCTCTGGCTGCCGAACCGGTCGGGGAGCATGCAGGCCGCGTACCGGTTCGGCTACGACCGGGAGCGCAACCTCGTCGACGTGGTCAACAGCTCCGGCGAGGCCACCCGCTTCGGCTACGCCGACGGGCGGATCGTGCGGTGGGACGATCGCAACGGCGAGTGGTACACCTACACGTACGACGAGGCCGGCCGCTGCGTCGCCACCGACGGCCGGGGTGGCCACCTGCGGTACCGGTTCGCGTACGCCGACGGCCTGACCACGGTCACCGACTCCCTCGGCGCGGTACGCCGGTACGAGCTGAACGACCGCTTCCAGGTCGTCGCGGAGACCGATCCGCTCGGGGCGACGACCCGGACCGAGTGGGACGGTGCGAACCGGCTGGTGTCGCGGACCGATCCCCTCGGCCGGACCACCACCTACGACCACGACGCCGACGGGCGGTCCACCACGGTCACCCGGCCGGACGGAAGCCGGTCGACCATCACCTACGACGAGCTCGGCCGCGCCATGGCGTGGACGGACTTCGACGGCAGCACCCGCCAGCGGGCCTTCGACACCGACGGCCGGGTGCTCGCCGAGACCGACGCCTCCGGCGAGGTGGTGCGCTTCGACCGGCCGGTCGAGAACGGGCCGGGCACGATCACCCAGGCCGGTCCGACGGCCATCGTCCGGGACGCGGCACGGCTGGTCACCTCGATGACGAACGGAGGCTCGGAGACCCGGTACGAGTACGACAACCTCGGCCGCGTCGCCGTCGTCGAGGACGACCGGGGCGTCACCGAGGTCGGTTGGACGCTGGAGGGCGAGCTGGCCTGGCGGCAGCACCCCAACGGCGACGTCGAGGAGTTCGGCTACGACGGGGAGGGCAACCTCGTCGAGGCGGTCGACCCCACCGGCCGTCGCACCCGCTTCGAGTACGGTGCGTTCGACCTGGTCACCGCCCGGGTCGACGACGCGGGCAACCGCACGGAGTACGCGTACGACACCGAACTGCGCCTGACCGCGGTGACCGATCCGCAGGGCCGGACGTGGCGGTACACGTACGACCCGAACGGCCGGCTGGTCGAGGAGACCGATCCCGACGGCCGCGTCCAACGGTACGCGTACGACGCCGCCGGGCAGCTCGTCGCGCACACCGACGCAGCCGGCGAGGTCACCCGGTTCGGCCACGACCTGCTCGGCCGGGTGGTGGAACGTCGTACCGGCAGCGCGGTGACCCGGCTGACGTACGACGCGGCCGGCCGGATCGTCGCGGCCGAGGACGCCGACTCGGAGATCCGGCTGGAGCGCGACGCATTCGGCCGGGTGCTCGCGGAGACGGTGAACGGACACACGGTCGCCGTCACGTACGACGAGCAGTTCGGGGTGGTCACCGCGCGTACCCGTCCCTCCGGCGCGGTCACCCGGTGGTCGTACGACGAGTCCGGCCGACCGGCGGTGCTGCTCGCCGGTGGCCAGCAGCTCCGGTTCACCTACGACGGCGGACGCGAGCTGAGCCGCACCTGGGACGCGGGACTGACGGTCGCGCCACCCACCCCCGAGCCGGCACCGGAGGCTTCCCGGAGCGCGCCGGGTGAGGTGACCTACACGCTGGATGCCCTGGGTCGCCCGACCACCCGGTCGGGGCCGACCGGTGACTGGCACTTCACCTGGGACCACCGGAACCGGCTGGCCACGGTCACCACGCCCGGCGACGAACGGTGGCGGTACCGGTACGACGCGTTCGACCGGCGGATCGCCAAACAGCGTCAGGGCACGAAGGGCACGGTGCTCGAGGAGACGCGGTTCGTGTGGTCCGGTGACCTGCTGGTCGAGCAGCACCACCACGCTGGCGACGGCCCGGTCACCACGACGGCGTGGGAGTACCACCCGCCCCTGGCGCACCCGGTGGCCCAGCTCACCGACGGCACGGTGCGGGCCGTGGTGGTCGACGGCACCGGGACCCGGACGACGCTGGTCGGCACCGACGGCAGCCGGCCCGGTGACCCGGACGGCATCCCCCTGGGGCCGGGCGGCCGGTACCTGGACGCCGAGACCGGGCTCCAGTACGACGGCTCCCGCTACCACGACCCGCTGACGGGCCGTTCGCTGCCGGAGTCGCGGACGGCCCCGGTGCCGGTCAACTGACCCCGCTGCCGGCCCGGACACCGCCGTGTCCGGGCCGGCGGACATCCGAGATCGACAGGAGGGACCGAGACATGAACGCCGACAGGGCACACGTCCGCGCGACCGAGGCGCTGCGGCGTCTCGAACGGAACGGATCGGGCGAGGCGCTGGCGCTGGTGCCGGACGCGGCCGTCGAACGGGCGTGGTGCTGGCTCTTCCCCTTCGACACCGTCCGGGCGATCGAGACCGGCGACATCATGGACGCGCTCGCCACCGGTCCGCTGGTCGTGCCGAAGGACGGCGCCCCGCCGTGGGTCGCCCCGTCGGGTGGGCCGATCGAGCGTTGGCTCAACCGGTACGCCGTGGAGCGGGACCTGCCCCTGGTGTTCGAACCGGCGACGCCCGACCCGTTCGCCACGGCCCCATGAGCATCTTCGTGTCGGTCGCGGCGTACCGCGATCCGGAGCTGGTGCCGACCGTGCTGGACTGCCTCGCGAAGGCCGACCGCCCGGACGAGCTGCGCGTCGTGGTCAACTGGCAGCATCTCGGCGGCGAGGACGTGTCGGCGTTGCGGGCCGATCCCCGGGTCACGGTGCTGGAGTTCGACGCCCGGCGCAGCCGCGGCGTGTGCTGGGCCCGCGCGCAGATCCAGCGCGGCTACGTCGACTCCGACTGGTATCTCCAGGTGGACAGCCACACCCGGTTCGCCCCCGGCTGGGACACCCGGCTGATCGCGATGGCCGGGCAGACCGGGGCGGCCAAACCGATCCTGAGCTGCTATCCCCCGACCTACGACCCGGCGGTCGAGTTCACCGGCGGCGGCGAGCCGACCCTGATCTTCCTCAGCGGCTGGACCCACGACGGCCTGCCACGGTTCAAACACTTCCGCATTCCCGACTGGCAGGAGGCGACCGCGCCGGTCCCGGCGCGCTTCGTGGCCGCCGGGTTCCTCTTCGCCCCGGGCTCGTTCGTCCGCGAGGTGCCCTACGACGAGCGCATCTACTACCAGGGCGAGGAGATCAACCTGGCCACCCGGGCGTTCACCTGGGGCTACGACCTCTTCCATCCGGTCGAGGTGCTGGCCTGGCACTACTACATCCGCGAGAACCAGTTCCGGCACTGGATGGACCACCGGGCACCGGGCGCCGATCACTGGTACGACCTGGACCGGGCCGGCCGCCGCCGGGTGCGGACCCTGCTGCGGTACGCCATCGTGGGCGGGTTCGGCATCGGCCCGGTTCGCCCGATGGCGGCCTACCGGGAGTACGCGGGCATCGACTTCGAACGGCGCACCGCCACGGCCGAGACGCTGGCCGGTCAGCTTCCGGGCCGCCCGGAAGCCCCGCGCACGCCCCTCGATGTCCTCGTCCGCCTACCGAACAGCCGTTGACGCGTCCCGTGTGTGAGCGGGGCCGGACCGGAAACCCGGCTGCGGGTGGCCGGTGGGGTCCGCCCCGCCCGGACGTCGCCATCGTCTGGTCAGCAGGCCGTGGCGTGGGGCGAACAGCCAGGCGGCGAGGAAGACGGCGGTGGCGACGAGGACGATGGTGCCGCCGACCGGTGTGTCGTAGCTCCAGGACAGGTACAGCCCGACGGTCGCCGACACACCGCCGACCAGTGGGGCGAGCAGCATCATCACCCCGAGCCGGTCGGTGAGCAGGCGGGCGGCTGCGGCGGGGGTGATCAGCAGCGCCAGGACGAGGATGTTGCCGATGGTCTGGAGGGAGATCACCACGGCCAGGGTCACCAGGACGTAGAGCACGATGTCGAGCCAGAAGACCGGGAGCCCCATCGAACGGGACATCTCCCGGTCCAGGCAGACCGCGACGAACTCCTTGTGCAGCGCGAGCACCAGGCCGAGGATGACCAGGCCGGTGCCCCCGACCAGGTAGAGGTCGCGGTCCGGGATGCCGGTGATCGAGCCGAACAGGAACTGTTGCAGCGACCCGGCGTAGCCGGGTGCCTGCGAAATGATCACGATGCCGAGGGCGAATGCGGCGACCAGGAAAACGCCGATCAGCGAGTCCTCCTTGACGCGCCGGTTCTGCGAGAAGATCGCGATCAGCAGGGCGGTGGCGATCCCGGCGACGGCGCCACCGAGCACCAGGCTGCCCTGGAGGACGAAGGCGACCGCGATGCCCGGGAAGACCGCGTGCGCCACGGCGTCGCCGATGAAGGCCATGCCCCGCAGGACGACGTAGCAGCCGACGACGCCGCAGACGATGCTGGACATGACCGCGATCGCCAGCGCCTTGGGAAGGAACGCGAGATCCGGGTTGAGCAGGTCGGTGAGGAAATCGGTGATCGACACTAGGCCGCCTTTACGAGCTTCAGCAGCGGGGACGTGGCGCTCACCCCGAAGGTCCTCGCCCACAGCTCGACGTCCTGCAGGTCCGTCGGGTGCCCGTCGGCGACGACCCGGCCGTTGAGCAGGACCAGCCGGGTGCAGGAGCTCACCGCGGCAACCAGGTCGTGGGTGGTCATCAGCACCGCGCGGTCCTCCTGCGCCAGGCTGGTGAACAGGTCGCCCAGCAGTTCCTGGGTGGGCATGTCCAGTCCGGTGAACGGCTCGTCGAGCAGCAGGATGCTCGGCGCGAGCGCGAGCGCCCGCGCGACCAGGACGCGTTGACGTTGCCCACCGGACAGCTCTCCGACCGGCCGGCGGCGCAGCCCGGTGAGCTGCACCCGGTCCAGCGCGTCACCGACCGCCCGCCAGTCGGCCACGCCGGGACGGCGAAGCAGGCCGATCCGGCCGGTACGGCCGCTCAGCACGGCCTGCTCCACGGTGACCGGAAAGTCCCAACTGAACTCGTGGCGCTGGGGCACGTAGCCGATTCCCGACCGGCCGGGGCGCGCCGGCCGGCCCTCCACCAGCACCCGGCCGCCACGGGTGCGGATCAGCGCCAGGATGGCGCGCAACAGGGTGGTCTTCCCGGCGCCGTTGGGACCGAGCAACCCCACCAGTTCGCCCCGGTCGAGGCGCAGCCGCACGTCCCGCAGTACCGGCCGGCCACCGAGGTCCACGTCCAACCCCTCGATCTCCAGCGCTCTCACGGTTGCCCCTCCGACTGTGACGCGGTGCGTTCCCGTTCGGCTCGCCGTTTCGCGCCACGCCCTCTGAGCAGGAGAAGGACCACCGCGACGGCGAGCGCGACAGCCGCGCCGATCAGCACGGTGAGCAGCGGCGTCCGGGAACCGCCCGCCGGGTCGCCGGCTCCGGCCCGGTCCGCGCCGGGCGACGCCTGGTCGGCTGGTACGGGGATGTCCGCCGTGACGGCGAAGGCCTCGTCGGCACTGGTCCCGTCCCCCACCGCGAAGCGCAGCGTGCCGGTCGCCGAGGCTTTCTCGCCGGTGACCAGGTCAGCCGACACCTGCACCGCGACCAGGTAGACACCGGGCTCGGTGAAGACCCAGTTGGCGTGGGTGTGGGTGTTGACCTCGGCCCAGAAGGACTGGGCCTTCGACTCGGCGGACCGCCACAGCGGCTGCGGGGCGGCGAAGTTGCCCGACTGGAGGTACGTCGTGACGGTTCCCGGTCCACGTACGCCGAGGAGGGTCAGGGTGACGCCCCGGTCGATGGTCCGCATCACCCGGGGATCCTGGGTGTTCCAGCCGAGCCAGACGACATCCTGGTTCTGCGTCTGCGGCACCACGTACACCCGTTTTCCGGCGTCGACACCGAGGAACGCGTACGCCGGATCGTCCGGAACGGTCTGTCGTGCGGCGTCGGACACGCGGAGCAGGGTCTCGTCGGGATCCCGCCACACCGACCGCTCCCGTGTGCCGTCGTGGATCAGCAGGGTCCACCGGTCGTCGACGTAGCGGGGGCCGATGTCGACGTGCCCGGCGGCGAGCGTCGCCCGACCGTTGGCCAGGGGCTGGTCCACCGCGATCGACTGGTCGAGGCCGGGCGTCGGTTCCTTCGCCGCCGCAGGGGTCTGTGCCGTCGA
The DNA here is from genome assembly GCF_044459745.1 of Micromonospora sp. NPDC050187. Lineage (NCBI taxonomy): Bacteria > Bacillati > Actinomycetota > Actinomycetes > Micromonosporales > Micromonosporaceae > Micromonospora > Micromonospora sp. NPDC050187. Next base: position 81,447 of record NZ_JBITJH010000012.1, on the reverse strand, counting down.
CAGCACGATCAGCGTCGCGAGCGCACATCGCAGCATGAGGGCCGTGGTCGCGCGGGTGCGGCGTCGCGCCCGTCCTGCCGTCACTGGTTCCTCCCCGTGGTCAGGCAGTCGTGCAGCGATTCAGCGTTGAACCGCATCATGTCGGAATAGTTGGTGACGTCTCGGTCGAAGGTGTCGCCGTAGATCGGGCACACCCGTAGTCCCTCTTCCCGGGCCAGCTCGGTGAGGGTGGTGGCGCGGGCCGCCAGGTTCGGCTCCAGGAAGACGGCGGGGATCTCCAGGTTGCGGATCGTCTCGGTGAGCCGGCGGCGGTCGGCGAGGCTCGGCTCGGTGGCGGGGTTCGGGGTGACGAAGCCGGAGATCTCGATCCCGTACGCCTGGCCGAGGTAGCCGAACGCATCATGAGTGCTGACCAGGTGCCGTCGGGACGGTGGGATTCGCGCGATCGTGTCCCGGACGTAGGTGTCGAGCTTCTCCAGTTCTCTGACGTAGGCCGCGGCGTTCGCGCGGTAGGCCGCCGCGCCCTGCGGGTCGACGCCGATCAGGGTGTCCCGGATCAGTTCCACGTAGGAGATGGCGTTGCGGACGTTCTGCCACAGGTGCGGGTCGATCTCGCCGTGCACATGCTTGCCGAGCACCGCCTGCGGCAGCTGGTGGACCTGGGTGCCGGGCCGGCCGAGGAAGCGGAACCTGTGGTCGCCGGGCACCTCCAGCAGCGCCTTGTTCGGCACTTCGATCACGGTGTCGGCCGGCTCGTACACCCGTTGGTTCGCCGCGCCGCCGCCCTCCGGGTCGGCGAACAGGTAGAGCCGCCGCTCGTCGAGGTCGACGGTGAGGTCGGCGTGTCCGGAGTTCAGTACCGTCGCGTCCGCCATGCCCGGCACCGAGCGCGGGTCCACCCCGACGGCGAAGGTGAACACCTGCTCGCCCATGGCGACGGGTGCCGTCTCCGGGGTGACGGCCAGTTGCGCCCGCATGGTCAGCCGGTAGACACCCGGCTCGGTGAACGCCCAGCTCATGTGCGTGTGCGCGTCCGGCGGCAGCGTGGCGGTGTCGTCCCGGTATCCGTCGGCGGAATCGAAGCCGTCGGCGGAGTCGACGGAGAACGACGGGTCACCGAACGACTCGGTCAGGTACGCGAACACCTGGCCCGGCCCGTCCGCGGCGGTGGCGCTGAGCAGCACGTCCGAGGAGCGGTCAGCCCCCTGCGCGGCACCGGTGCCGCGCACGCGCATGCCCAGCCAGATGGTGTCCAGCGACACGTCCTCGACCAGCGGGATGATTTCCGCGGCGTACCTCACCGCCCCCTCGGCCAGCGAGACGTTCGGGACGCCGTCACGCAGGTTCGCGTCCAGCGCCTTGATGACGGCCTGCTCTTCGAGGAGCAGGTAGTTGCTGAACGCGACGTCGGCGTAGACGACATCGCGGATGTCCCGCAACGACGGCTCGTAGCTGTGTGGATCGGCCCCGTCCGGCACCAGCGAACTGACGGCTACCCGGTCACCACCGACGTGGCTCACCAGATCCCGCAGGATTCCGGTGGTCGTGACGACCTGCACCCGCCCGTCGTGCGCGCTCAACGCCACCTCCGACCGGCAGCCGGCGACGAGCAACACGACCAGCAGCGGTAGGACCAGCAGCCGCAACTGTGAGCCGTCCCGGTGGGCGGGCTCGCGAGCCGCACCGGTGCCGACACCCGGCATCCGCACCTTGCCCTCCCCCGGGCTCTCGGCACGCGGGCCGGCGTGGAACCACGGCCGCCCGGCGCACTGCACGACAATAGTGAAAATGAGAACTGTTATCAACTGATGGTTTGGCTGGTCGTGGGGTCGGCCGGGCCGACGCGACGGCGGGTCGACAGCACCAGCACGACCCCGAGGGCCACGAGGACGACGCCGGCCGCGCCGGCCGTCAGGACCCAGCCGGCACCGGTGCGCGGCAGGGGCCCGCCACCGCCCTGATCCGCGCCGCCGTCGCCGTCCCCACCACCGTCGGGGCCGTTGCTGCCGCCGAAACCGCTGTTCGGGTCGGTGCGGTCGCCGACGGCGAGGGTGAGCGTCTTCGTGTCGGTGACCGCCTTGCCGGCGGTGGTGGTGCCGCTCATCTGCACCGTGAGCCGGTACAGGCCGGGCTCGCTGAACGCCCAGTTGCCGTGCGCGTGGGTGTTGAGCGGGATCTCCAACCTCTGCGGGAACGCCTCGACGGAGTCGAACAGCACGTCGGCCTTGCCGAACGAGCCGGTCAGGAAGAGGGCGAACCGCCCGGGCCCGTCGACTCCTCTCAGCGTCCACGTGACGTTGCCCTTGACACCCGACACGACGGACTCGTGCTGGGTGTTCCAACCGGGCCAGACGATGCCCGCCTGCTGCGACTGCGGCAGCAGCCACACGGTGTCCCCCGGCTTGCCGAGGAAGTCGGCACCGGCGGGCACCGTGATCTTCGCGTTGTCCTTGAGCTGTAGAACCACGTCGGCGGTCTCCCGCCAGACCGGGGGGCTGGTCCGGTCGTCCTTGATCCGGATCGTCCAGTTGTCGCCAACCAGTTGCGGACCCATGTCGACATGCCCGTCGGCGATGACCTGACGGCTGCCCGTGGGGGTGGTGGCCGCCGCCTTCGCGGCCGGCGGCGCGACTGCGCCGGGCTTCGGCGCGGCGGCGGCTCGCGGCGCAGCGTCCGGTGTGGCACGTGTCTGCGCTGCCGGCTGCCCGGCGGGCCGCGCCGCCAGCCCGGGCACAGCCGGTGGCGACGCCTGCTCGCTCGGGCTGATCGTCGGCACCCGCACCCGGTACGTCGCTTCGGCGCTGACCTCCTGGCCGGATCGCAGGGTGGCCGAGCCGGTCAGGGTGACCCGGTACTCCCCGGCCGCGTCGAAGGCCCAGACCGCGCCGCCGGTACGCGTCCCCACCGGCAGCTGCGCCGTCCGGGTCAGACCCGGGCCGCTGCCGAAGAGCGGGGTCGCCGTGCCGAGACCGGACAGGGTGTAGGCGGTGAACGTTCCCGGCCCCTCGACCGAGCGCAGGGTGAGCGCCACCGTGTCGTCGGTGACCACGCCGGGTCGTATCCCGGTGGTGTCGAGGGCCGGGAACCCGGTGTCACCGGCGGACAGCGACCACACGGCGCGTCCCGGCGACCCGAGGAAGGCGAAGTCCTTTCCGGCCGGCACCCGACCGGCCAGGCCGCCGTCCGGGCCGAGCACCACCGCCGCCGGGTCGTGTCCGGCCTCGTCGCGGGCTGCCTGCACGGCGTCCCGGGCGCGCAGCGACATCGAGTCACCGTCGAGCGCGACGGAGACCAGGTCCGCGCCGGCTGCGCTGAGCGTGACCGGTTCCGCGGCCGCTGGCGCACCCCCGGCTGTCACCATCAGTACGGCTACGGCGAGACCGGCGGCACCGGCGCGCATGCTTCTTGTCCTCACGGCTTGCTCCCCAGGCGGCTTCGTAGTGGTTGGTCGGCGTGGTGCCGCATCGTCATGCCGTGGCGTCCGGCGTCGGGAGGTCGGGCGTGGCCTGGCCGCCGCTGCCGACCCGAGGGTCCACGCCGGTTGTGGCGGGGACCGTGGCGTCCTGGCCGTCCGAGGTCCGCCCGGCCTCCTGGCTGGCCTGCGTCCGGCCCTCCTCCCGGGCGGCGGCCAACGCGCGCGCGGTCTGCCGCGCCCGCCGCCGCCGGGCCGCCACCAGCGCCCAGCCGACGAGGGCGACCAGGGTGAGCAGGGCAAGCTGCGGCCAGGGCACGGCCCAGACGGCGACCTGTGCCGTGTCGACCGCCGGTGGCGGGTCGAGGACCTGGTCGCCGACGGCATCGGGTGTGACGGCGGCGCTCGCGCTCAGCCGGACCAACGGCGGGACACCCGTCATGCGTACGGTGGTGGTCAGTTCACCGCCGGGCAGGATCTCCGGCAGCGCGGGCGTGTCCACAGTGCGCCGGCCCAGGCCGAACGGTCCGGCCACCCCGAGCGTGGGCCGCCCGGTGAGCCGCACGTTGCCGGTGTTGCGGACGGTGAAGGTGGCGGTGAGCGTGCCGCCGACGACAGGGTTGCGCGAGCCGGTGTGCCGCACCCGAAGCTCCTCGACAACCAGCGCCGGTTGCAGCTCACCGGTCACCCGCAGGTAGATCCGGGCGCCGACCCGGTGATCGACGGCGACCTGGTTGCCCTGCGCGTCCGCCGCCGTGGCGGCGAGCGAGGCGACGATCCCCCCGGCGTGATCCCCCGGTGTGGCGTTGGTCGGCACCGTGAGCGTGAACGGAACGACCAGGCGCGACGTCGACGGGATGGTCAGGGCACTGCGGGTGAGGCGGACCCAGGCGCCGACGTCGGTGGGCTGTCGACCGCCGGCCAGCAGGTCGAACCCGCCCTGTGCGGTGGTGAACGCGTCGCTGGCGTAGAGATTCAGGGTGAGTGGCCGCGTCGAGTGGTTGGTGACGGCGACGTGGTCGGTCAGGGTGGCACCGGGGTCGAGCTTGTAGCCGAACGCCGCGCGGCCGTTCGGCTCCGTCGCGCTCGACGGTGCCACCCCCCAGGTCACAGCGGACGGAGCCGACGGTGCAGGGGACGTCGAAGCCGACGGCTCCGGCGCCTTCGCGGTGGGCACCGGAACCGCGCCGAGCAGGGCGAGGCCGGTGGCGATGGCGGCGAGCAGACGCATGGTGGGGCCGGTGTCCATTTCCTGAGAGGGCGAGGGACGAGGCGGGGGTGGGCGGGTCGCGGCGACGACCCGCCACCCCCGCGACGTCCGGTGGCCCGGATCAGATCCGGGCCACCGGACGGGTTCGGGCGATCAGATCGCGGTGAGGGTGAGAGTGGCGGTGTAGGTTCCCGCAGCCGTGTCGGTGGGCAGGCTCAACCGCAGGCCCGCGCCCAGTTGTGCGGTGCCCCGCCCGGCGCCGCCCGGCGCCGAGCCCAGCACCGCGCTGTCGCCGAGACCGCCGCCGGGCGGTGCGATCTCCGGCCCGGCTACCACGCCCTGCCCGGAACCCTGGGCCAGAATTCGCGGACTCCAGCCGAGGTGGTTGGCGCTGAACGCCGCACCGTCCGGACCGGTGAAGCCCGCCGGGATCTGCCCGGAGGCGCTCCACCCCGGCTGACCGGCGCGGGTGTCGGTCACCGTGACCGGTCGGAGCTCGCCGTTGCTCTCCCACCGGTCACCGCCGGCGTTGAGCTGCGCGGGTGGCAGCACCACGGCCCGGTCGTCCGGGTTGACGCTGATCACCAGAGCGCCCTGGGTGTCGTCGATCGACGCGGTGATCGTCTGTGCGGCACCCGGTTGCCCGGGTGGGGACGCCACCCGGAGGGCCACCGGTTCGCTGGTGGCGGCCACGGCGTGGTCGTCGTCGTAGAGCTTGACCACGTACTCGCAGGCGTTCAGCTCCCGGGTCGCCGTGAAGGAGTAGCTCACGCCCGCCTCGCCCGCGATGATGCTCCAGTCCGCCGCGCCCGGGCACTTGCTGAACCAGTGGTAGTGGTCGAGCTCGGTCTGCGGCGTCTGCACCGCGTTGAGCGTCACCGTGTCGTTGGGCTGGTACGCGTCGGCCATGCCGGTGATGGACAGACCGACCTCCGGCCCGCCGCCGGGCAGCTCGCCGACGACGAAGGAGTAGTCGACCGGCCCGGTGCTGACCGTCGTGCCGTTGGTCAGCGTCGCCTCGGCCTGGAACGTCAGGGTGTAGCTGCCCAGCGCGCCGAACGCCCAGTTCGAGTGCGCGTGGGTCTGCACCGGCACGTCGATCGCGTCCGGCAGCCCGTCGTCACCGCGGAACTTGATGAGCGGACCACCGAACGAGTCCTGCGTGAACAGCGTGACGTTGCCCGGCCCCTCCACATCCACCAGGCTCAGCCGCACCTTGTTCCCCTCGAACGCCCCCGGGTCGAGCGTGGTGGTGTTCCAGCCCGGCCAGAGCAGATCCGGGTCCTGGGTCATCGGCAGCAACCAGACCTGGCTCCCCGCCGGCCCGAGGAAGGCGAACCGGGGATCGTCCGGAACGGCCATGGCCGCCTCCGGCAGGACCTGGAACGTCACGTCCGCCGGGTCCCGCGTGACCGAGGGACTGACCGTGTCGTCGTTCACCTTCAACGACAGCGCACCGCCCTCGTAGTGCACGTCGATCGCGTCGGTGTGCCCCTTGGACAGCACCACCCGCTCGGCCGCCGACGCGGCGGCGGGAGCCAGCACCGTGCCGGCGACCACCACCCCGGCAACCAGGGCCGCGAAACCGCGAGCCCTCAATGTCGCACTCATACCTCCCCTTTCCACACCACGCATCCCTGCGCGCGGTGGTACATCTGGCCCCGAAGGGGCGGCGGCCCGTGGGTCCGTGACCTCCGGGCGGGCGGCGATCACCGGCGTCACCACGAGGCCTTGCGGACCCCGGGCAGTTCGCCTCGCAGGGCCATCCCGCGGAACCGGACCCTGGACAGCCCGAACCGGGTCAGCACGCCACGCGGGCGGCCGTCGACCTGGTCCCGGGAACGCAGTCGCACCGGGCTCGAGTCCCGCGGGAGCCGGCTGAGCCGGCGCACCGCCTCGGCGCGTGCGTCCGGGTCGGTGTTCGGTTGACTGATCATCCGTTTCAGCTCGGTCCGCGTCCCGGCGTGCCGGGCGACCAGGTCCTCGCGGCGGGCCTGCCGGTTGCCCAGACTCTTGCGCGCCATCAACGCGCCTCGCGGAACTCGACGTGCCGGCGCACGATCGGGTCGTACTTCCGCAGCACCAGTCGGTCCGGGTCGTTGCGGCGGTTCTTGCGCGTCACGTACGTGTAGCCGGTGCCGGCGGTACTGCGCAGCCGCACGATCGGGCGCACGTCGGTCTGGCGGGCCATCAGACCTTCACTCCCCGGCCGCGCATCTCGGCGACCACCTTCTCGATGCCCTTACGGTCCACGGTCTTCAGCGCCCTCGCCGTGAGGGTGAGGCTGATCCACCGCCGCTCCGACGGCAGCCAGTAGCGGTGGTTCTGCAGGTTCGGGTTCCACCGGCGCCGCGTGCGTCGGTGGGAGTGGGACACGGCGTTGCCGAAACTCGGCTGCGCGCCGGTGACGTCACAACGTCTGGACACAGTGACCGCTCCTTACTCGGATCCTTACGATAACGAAAACGGTTTTCAGTTCTACATCAGCCGTTCAGCCAGGTCCGCACCGGGTTGTCGACGGCCTCCACGAAACGGTCGACGCCGAGCCGCGCCGGGGGCACCTCGTCGACCCCGCCGCGACCGACCCGGTCGCGACCTCGGACCACCGTTCGCGTCGGCGACCCCGGTCCGACTAGAATGACAATCGTTTCCATTTAAGTCGAGAGGAGCGCCATGTCGTCGTCACCACAGGCCCCGACCCATGCCGTGACAGCCGACGCCGATACCCGCCCGTCGCTGACCGTGCTCTCCGGGCTCTGGCCGGCGGCGACCTTCGCCGTCGCCCGTACGCTGCTCGCCGCCGACCCGTCGCTACTGCTGGTGCGACACGACCTCACCAGGCTCCGGGACGGCGTCGTCCGTCGTGTGGTCCGTTCCGGCACCGGCGTCGTCGAGGACGAGCAGGTCGACCTGCGACACGGCTGCGTCTCCTGCACCCTCCGGGAGGACGTACTGCCCACCCTCGTCCGGCTCGCCCGTGACAATCCCGGCCACGACCTGGCGCTGATGCTGCCGGAGGTGGTGGAACCGGAGGCGGTCGCCGCCGCCTGCACCCACTGCCTGGTCGACGGCGCACCGATCACCGACCTGATCCACGTGGACTCCTACGTCACCGTCCTCGACGCCGAGCACCTGCTCGACGCCCTCGCCAGCACCGACGACCTCAGGGCGCTCGGTATCCACGCCGCCGAGGACGACCACCGCGCGCTGGCGGACGTCGTGGTGCGGCAGATCGAGTACGCCGACACCCTGGTGCTCTGGGGGCAGTCCCGGGAAGGGGCTTTCGACACCAGCAGGCTGACGGTACTGCTGGCGCGGATGGCGCCCTGGGCGGCTCAGTTCCGGGTCGACGGCGACCTCGTCGACGCCGTCGCACTCACCCGCCAGCTGCGGCACACCCACCGGCACCGGCCGGAAACCCCCGGAGTCCTCGCCCGGGGCCTGCAGGGGTACCCGCTGGGAACGCACGAGCCGGAGGCCGACTGCGGTGTGGTCTCCACCATCTTCCGTGCCCGTCGCCCCTTCCACCCGCAGCGGCTGCACGACGTCCTGGAGGACGTCAACGCCGAGATGATCCGCTCCCGGGGTCACCTCTGGCTGGCCAGCCAGCCCGACACCGTGGTGGCCTGGGAGTTCGCCGGCGGGGGCCTGGCCATGGGCTCCCTCGGGCACTGGCTGGTCAGCCTTCCGCAGGACCGGTGGGAGCACGTCGGGGACCAGCGCTGGCTCGCCGCCGCCCTGGAGTGGGATCCCTACTACGGCGACCGGCACCAGCACCTGGTCTTCATCGGCCTCGACGTCGACCCCGTCGAGCTGCACCGCACCCTTGCCGGCTGCCTGCTCACCGACGCCGAACTCGCCGACGGCGAGGAGACGTGGCGTGGTTACCACGACCCGTTCGCCGGTTGCTTCCCCCTCGGCACGGAAGAGCTGGCCGACACCGACACCGACACCGAAGGAGCTCAGCCCGCATGAAGCCCGGGATCCACCCCGAGTACCGGCCCGTCGTCTACCGCGACAAGGGCGCCGACTTCGCCTTCCTCACCCGATCCACCGCCACCGGCGACCAGACGATCGAGTGGACCGACGGCAACACCTACCCCGTCATCGATGTCCAGATCTCCTCCGCGAGTCATCCCTTCTGGACCGGCAAGCAGCGCCTGCTCGACACCGCCGGTCGGGTCGAAAAGTTCCGCAACAGGTACGCCCGCCGTGGACCCCAGACGGGCAGGTGACCATCGAGGTTCCCGTCGGCCGGGCCGAGTTGGCGCCACAGCCGGTCGATGCCGCCCCTCCAGACCGGGCCCGGTCTGGAGGGGCGGCTCCAGCCCGCCCGGTCGGGCCGGAAGGGCAGCCGTCATCGTTGCGGGGTGTCGTCGTGCATGGCGAGCAGGGCATGCTCGTCGCTGCGCCAGACCGTGCGGCAGGTGCGGAAGCCGGCGGCGAGGGCGGCGACCCGATGCCAGTTCAGGTCGGCGACGAACTCCACAGAGGTCACGCCCGTCAGGGTCGCGGACCGTTGACGCAGCGGCTCGTCCAGTGCCGGCTCGCCGGCGATGTCACTCCACCATCGCGACCACGGGTCAGGTGTCCCGGAACCGTCTCGTCGCGTCGACCCGTTCGGCACCGGTGACCCGTCTGCGGTGGGCACCCTGTCGGCCATGAGCAGCACGCCGCCGGGATCCAGAACCGTACGGATCTCGGCGTACAGCTCCCGGGCCCGTTCCTCCGGCAGGTAGTGCAGCGTCATCACCAGCAGTACGACGTCGTACGGCCCGCCGGCCGTGGCCCGCCACGCCGGTGTGCCCAGGTCGGCCCACAGCACGGACGCCGAGGCGGGCAGACCGGCACGGGCCAACGCCAGCAGTACCGGGTCGGCGTCGAGCACCACCGCCCGACCGTGCGGCCAACGACCCAGCACAGCCTCGACGGTGGTGCCGGGTCCACCACCCAGGTCCAGCACGGCGGATGGAGGTCGCCCCAGGATCTGCTCGACGGCATCGAAGCCGGCCGTGAGGCACGCGTCCCGGCCGGGCATGTAGTCGTTCATCATCGGGTCCCAGTCACGCCGCCACTGACGGGTCGCTCCGGCGGGCAGGGCGGTCGTCATGTGGAGCGGGTCGTCTCGATTAGCGAGAACGTGATGGAGCAGGCTGGTCCTGCCGGCGCGAGAAAACCGGAAAGCACCGTGACCGGCGGCCGCCCGGTCACGGCTCGTCCACCACCTGACGGCCCTTGTACAGACCACAGGCGGTGCAGGCGCGATGGGGAACGACCGCCTCCTGACGAGGGCAGGGGCAGCGGACGATCGCCGGCACGCTCGCCTTCCACCGCGCCCGGCGGTGGCGGGTGTTGGACCGGGACGTCCTGCGCTTGGGTACGGCCATGAAGCTCTCCTCACCAGACCAGCAAGATGCTAACGGTTCCCATTTTCTTTTTGGGCCCCGGGGTGCGCGAGAGTGTGATCTACGGCTGGTCGACCGGGCAGGCGTACGCGGAGCGGCCACCCAGCTCCCACACCCGCACGGGCGCGCCGCAGCGCCGGCACGCCGGCCGCTTGTACACCCACCGCTCGTCCGGCGCGGTCGGGTCGCTGACCACCTGGCCGGCGTCCCGCCCGATGGCCAGGTACCGCACCGCGAGGTCCCACAGCCGCCGGGCCGTCGGCGGCCCCACACCCCGGGTGTCCGGGTCGAGGCCGGCGAGGAAGAGCAGCTCGGCCCGCCAGGCGTTGCCGATGCCGGCCCAGACCGCCTGGTCGAGCACGGCGGCGCCGACCGCGCCCCGCACGGCGGCCAGCCGGCGCACCGCCTCCGCCGGGTCGGCGTCGGCCCGCAGCGGGTCCGGCCCGAGCGAGTCGCGCAGCGCCCGCTCGCCGTCGGCCGGGAGCGGTTCGCACCGGATCGGGGCGATCAGGTCGTACGCGACGGCGGCGCCGGCCAGCCGGAGTCGCACTCCGGTACGCGGGGCAACGGTCGGGTCGTCGTACCGGAGGAACAGCCCGCGCATGCCGAGGTGCACGTGCAGGGTCGGGCTGTCGTCCAGGTGGTAGAGCAGGTGCTTGCCGTACGCCTCCACCGCGCGCAGCCGCCGTCCGTCGTACGGGCCGGGGTCGAAGCGGCCCTGCGGGCTGGAGACGGCCAGCACCTGCCCGGCGAGCGTGGTGTGCTGCTCGCGGGCGTACCGGTGGATCAGGTGCCCTTCGGGCATGTCAGCGGGTCGCGCGGGACGCGGCGGGCATGCCGGCGCATACCCGGCACGGCCTGTCGGAAAACCTCGGTAATCAGCGGAATGATGATGGCTGCTCCGCAGTTGTACTGGTTCGTGACCGACGTCGTCCCGCACTCCCGGCTGCTCGACATCCGGCGGATCTTCATGGAGCCGGAGGCCGCCGCACTCCCGCGCGGCCAGCAGGTGCTGGCCCGGTTCCCCGACGCCGAACGCATCGAGGTCGACAGCCACACCCGCATCCCGGAGCTGTACGGCGACGAGGCGAACGTGGCCCGCTGGGTGCGGATCAAGACCGAGACCCTCGTGCTCGGGGTGAAGAAGTCGCTCACCGCCCGGCCGAACGGCCGCTCCGCCGACTTCATCGCCCCGTCCACCGCCAACGGCTGCGCCATGGCGTGCGCCTACTGCTACGTCCCCCGGCGCAAGGGCTACAGCAACCCGGTCACGGTCTTCGCCAACATCGACCGGATCACCGGATACCTGTCCCGGCACGTCGCCCGGCAGGGCGTGAAGGACGCCCCGAACCAGTGCGACCCGCACGCGTGGGTGTACGACGTCGGCGAGAACTCCGACTGCTCGCTGGACGCCCGGATCAGCGACAACGTCCGGGACCTGGTCGCCTGTTTCCGTGACCTGCCGACCGCGAAGGCCAGCTTCGCCACCAAGCACGTCAACCGGGACCTGCTCGACTGGGACCCGCAGGGGCGTACCCGGATCCGGTTCTCGCTGATGCCCGCCCGGGACGCCAAGCTGCTCGACATCCGCACCTCGCCGGTCGCCGAGCGGATCGCCGCCATCGACGACTTCGTCGCAGCCGGCTACGAGGTGCACGTCAACCTCAGCCCGGTGGTGGTACGCGACGGCTGGCTGGACGACTGGGCGGAACTGCTCGACCAGCTCGACGCCGGGATCGGCCCCCGGGCCAAGGGACAGCTCGCGGCCGAGGTCATCTTCCTCACCCACAACGACCGGCTGCACGAGGTCAACCTCGGCTGGCACCCGAAGGCCGAGGAGGTGCTCTGGCGCCCGGACCTCCAGCAGCCCAAACGCTCGCAGACCGGCGGCTGGAACGTGCGCTACCGCACCGGGCACAAGGGCCGCTACGTCGCCGCGCTGACCGAGCTGATCACGGCCCGCCTACCGTACTGCCGCATCCGCTACGCCTTCTAGCACATCGGGGCTGGGCTGGGCCGTGGACGACGGCGGCAGTGTTCAGCGGTTGCGTGCGCGCCGTTCATCCGTACGGGCAGGGCATGGTCACCGGCGGCCCTTAGACAGACAGGGTCTTCGAAAGATCACCCGATGGGAGCCGCATGTCTGTCACCCGACGGTCCGTGTTGAGGTGGGGCGGGGCGGCCGTCGCCACCGCCCTCGTCGCCCCACAGGTCACCGCAGGACCGGCGCTCGCCGTGCCCCTGCGGGCGGACCCGTTCACGCTGGGCGTGGCCTCCGGCGACCCGTCGCCCGACGGGGTGGTGCTGTGGACCCGGCTGGCGCCGTCGCCGCTGGATCCGGACGGCGGCATGCCGGGGGTCCCGGTGCAGGTGAACTGGCAGGTCGCCACCGACGAGCGGTTCACCGACGTGGTGCGGGCCGGCAGCGTACGGGCGGAACCGGGCTGGGCGCACTCGGTGCACGTCGAGGTGAACCGGCTGCTGCCGGACCGGGTCTACTACTACCGTTTCCGGGCCGGCCGGCACCTCAGCCCCGTCGGACGGACCCGCACCTTCCCCGCCACCGGTGCCGCGGTGACGTCGATGACGCTCGCTGCGGTCTCCTGCCAGTCGCTTCCCGCCGGACGCTACGCCGCCTACCGGCACCTCGCCGCCGGCGACCACGACCTGGTGCTGCACCTCGGCGACTACATCTACGAGGCTGCCGGGGCGGCCAACCCGAAGGCCGGGCCGGACCGCAAGCACGCGCCGTTCAAGGTGATCCGCACCCTGGAGGAGTACCGGATCCGGCACGCGCAGTACCGGCTCGACCCGGACCTGCAGGCCGCGCACGCCGCCGCGCCGTTCCTCTGCGTGCCCGACGACCACGAGGTCGTCAACAACGCCGCCGGTGACCTCGGCGCGGACGGCAACAGCACCCCGGAGGTGTACCTGCCGCGGCGAGCGGCGGCGTTCCAGGCGTACTACGAGCACCTGCCACTGCGCCGGTCGTCCATGCCGCAGGGCCCGGCGATGCAGCTGTACCGTCGGCTGGACTACGGCAACCTGGCGCAGCTCACCCTGCTGGACACCCGGCAGTACCGCAGCCCCCAGGAGGACGGGCCGACCTTCCAGCGCCTCAAGCCCTCGGCGTACGACGTCGCGCGCACGATGACCGGCCCGGACCAGGAGCGGTGGCTCCTGAGCGGCCTGGCCGCCTCGTCGGCGCGATGGAACGTCATCGGCCAGCAGATCTACTTCGCCGCGATCGACATGGAACCCGGGGACGACGAGTTCTACAACACGGACAAGTGGGACGGTTACCCGGCGGCCCGGTCCCGCATCACCAACTTCCTCCACCAGCGCCGGCCGCGCAACCCGGTGGTGCTCAGCGGCGACGTGCACGCCGCCATGGTCAACGACATCACCCTGGACGCCGATCCGACGTCGCCGGTGGTCGCCACCGAGTTCCTCGGCAGCTCGATCACCAGCGAGAAGGGCAACAACGACCTCTTCGAGGCGGCGCTGCCGGAGAATCCGCAGGTCCGTTACTACAACGGGCGCCAGCGCGGCTACCTGTCCTGCACGGTGACGCCGGAGCAGTGGACCGCCGACCTGTGGTTCGTCGACGACGTCCTCGACGCCGGTTCACCCGTACGCAGGGGCGCGTCCTACGTCGTGGAGGACGGGCGGGTCGGGGCACAGGTGGCCTGAGTCCCGTCGACGCGGTGCCGCGGCCGGACGGACGGTCGCGGCACCGAGCGTTCCGTCCGGGCCCCTCGGGGCACTCCGGTCGATGCCCCGGTGTCCTGGATGGCCCGTCGTAGGCTGGATTCCGGGACCCGGCCGGATCAGGACGTGTGGCGCTCGGCTGGACATCGCCGGGCCGTTCCTGAGGAGCATGGGCGCCTGCGAGCGAGAATCGGGGATCCATGGCTACGACTCCGCCCTCCGCACCGCCGCCCGAGCAACCGCCTGAGCAGTCGTCCGCGTCTGCGCCCACACCTTCGCCCGAGCGGAAGTCCGCGCCCCCGCCCGGACCGCCGCCGGGGCAGCCCGGGCAGCCGCCTGGGCCGCCGCCCGAGCCGAGAGCCTGGGCCGTGCTGGCCGACGAACGCCTGCCCGGTTTTCGCGGGCTCGCGCCGAAGCAGCGTGCCGTGTACGCGACCGCCGCCGCCGTCGTCGTCGTGGTCGGCATGCTGTTCGCCTACCACGCCAACCTTCTCCTGGACCGGTCGACGGCCACCGACCGGGCGCGCTCCGACCGGCAGGCCGAGAAGGCGGTCGACCGCGAGCAACCCGCGTTCGTGTCCACCGTCACTCCCCGCGACTACGACCGGGACACGCCCGACGCCGCCGCCGTGCTGCTCGACCGGCCGCTGACCGAAGGCGAGCAGGCCACTCTCACCGCCATGAACGGCGATGTGTCGCGGGTGTGGGGGTTCATGAAGCCGCTCGGCGGCCGGATCGTCGAGCATGCGTCTCATGTGGCGCCGCGTGAGGACGGCAACCGGAAGCGCGGCCAGGCCCAGACGTTCGACCTGAACCTGAACAGCGATCGCGCCGCCGGACTCACCATCAACGACATGACCGCCGTCAAGGACTCGTGCCGCGCACCCACCGCGCAGACCGTCGTCAACATCCCCCCTTCCGGTGCCGAATCCCGGCAGGGCCTGCTGTGGGACCTGACCGGCGGGCCGACGGACAAACCGCGCGGCCCGTACGTCCTCGACGAGGGCGAGTCGCAGGGCGAGTTGTACTTCCGCCGCAACGTCGTCGAGTTGGGCAACGGCCAGTCGAACATGGCCTTCCGTATCCAGCCCGAGGTGTCCACCCACACCTGCGAATGGCACCTCGTCGCCTCGTACACCGACACGAGCGGCTCCCACGAGCAACGCATCCCGAGCGGTACCGGCACCTTCACCACCGAGGCCATTCCGTCCCAGCCCGTCCAGTACTTCGAGCGCGTTCCAGGTACGGGCTGGGGCTGCGTCGGCACGATGAGCCAGCAGGGCTGCACGGCCACCGAGTTCCTGGTCCTTGATTGACCCCACGGTCGGTCAGCCGGTCAGCGAGGTCATGACGCCGTACCACCCGGCCGACGGACACGGACCGGGAACTGGCGGCAAGCCGGCCGGATCGGGTGTCGTCCGGAGTCATCCGGCCTGCTGGGGGTCGTCCGGGTCGCGCGTGGCCAGCTCGGATGCTGTGGTGCGCTGCTGTGCTCCCTCGGCGGTGCGGAGGACGTCGCGGGCAGCGGTGGCCACCGGGCAGTTCGGTGTACGGCACATGGGGCAGCGGCCATCAGGCCCGGGTCTGTGCTGACGGAGCACGGCACGGACGGTGAGGATCAGTCGGTTACGGATCTGGGCCAGGGACAGGTGCGGGCCGGTCACCGTTCAGCCCACCCCGAGGGTGTCGGCGAGCTGGGTGACCGTGGCCAGCGCGTCGGGGTCGCGGGCAACCTGGGCGAGTACGTCCCGCGCGGTGGGGCGATGACGGACCTCGGCTGGCGCGATCCGTTCGGCGTCGACCAGTACCCGGCCGGCGTTGACCGGGTCGCCGACCTCGAGATAGGCGCGGGCGGCGTCGATCAGGTGCGCGGCACGATGCTCGACGGGCAGCCACCGCCAGCCGTCCCGCTGGATGGCTTTTCCGTGCCAGGCCACCGCGTCCCGGGCGTCACCCAGGTCGACGGCTGCGGCGGCACGGGCCAGGGCCACGGCGGTGGGTCCGAACCCGGTGCGGTGGTGGTCGTGGCCGTCGCCGACCCGTTCGGCCAGGTCGGCGGCCTCGTCGAGCAACTCGGTAACGGCAGCATCGTCCCCGTGGCGGGCGGCGGCCAGGGCGGCTTGGACGAGCAGGGTTCCGCACAGGGACAGCTCGGCCGGGCTGCCGTACTCGATCACGGGTGGGGCGATGCGGTACGCGGCGGCCCGCATCGCCGACGTCGCCTCCCTCGCCTGGCCGGCGGCGCGAAGCACTTGGCCGAGTTGTACCGCTGCGGCGGCCACCAGGATCCGGTCCCCGGCGGCGATCATCGCCCGGTCGACGGCCAGCCACGCCAGGTCGGCGCCCAGCCCGGGAAATGGCGCTTCCTCCAACAGCGGACCCGGCCCCGGAAAACCGGTTCGGTATCGGCCGGGCCGTGGTTATCGTCGGCCGGTGCACCCCACCGTCGCCGTCCGCGAGCTCACCTCCGACGACATCCCCGCCGCCGCGGCGCTGGGCGGTCACGCGTTCGGTTACGACCCGCCACCCCCGCCGGAGGCTGGGCGGGCCACGCCCGGCATGACCCGCTACGGGGCGTTCGACGCGGCCGGACGGCTGTGCGGCAAGGCCGTCGACCTGCACCACGAGCAGTGGTGGTCCGGCCAGGCCGTAACTGCCGCCGACGTCGCGGGCGTCGCCGTCGCTCCCGAGGCACGTGGCCGCGGCGTCGCCCGTGCCCTGCTGGCCGTCCTGCTGCGCGGCGCCCGCGAACGGGGTGCCGCCGTCAGCGCCCTGTTTCCCACCGTGAGCGGCCCCTACCGGGCCTGCGGCTGGGAGGTGGCGGGCACGCTGCGTACCGTCGACCTGGCCACCGCCGACCTTCCCCGGCACCGGCCCGCGCCGCACCTGACCCTCCGCGCCGCCGCCGCCGAGGACATGCCGGCGGTCGTCGACCTGTACGAGCGCGTCGCCCGCCACCGCCAGGGCATGCTCACCCGTCGCGGCGAGCTGTTCGACGACTTCGACGACCTGCCCAGCGACGGCGTCACCCTCGTCGAACACGACGGCAACCTGGTCGGCTACGCCAGTTGGGACCGGGGCCGCCGCGGTTACGGTCCCGATTCCGTGCTCACCGTCTTCGACGCCCTCGCCACCACCCCCGAAGCGGCCCGGGAAATCGTCGGTGTCCTGGCCAGCTGGCGCAGCGTCGCCCCCACCCTGCGGCTACGCCTGCTCGACGGCGACGCCGTCACCGCCCAACTGCCCCTGGAGGCGCTCCGGGAGCACCGGCAGCAGCCCTGGATGCACCGGCCCGTGGACGTGATCCGGGCCGTACGCCAGCGCGGCTGGCCGTCGTACGCGCGCGGCAGCGTCGAGTTCACTCTCCACGACCATCTCGCCGACTGGAACACCGGCGCGTGGCAACTGGATGTCGCCGACGGTGCGGCCGAGCTACGCCGGACCACCGGCGAACCGGCACTGCACCTGAGCGTGCGCGGCTTCGCCCAGCTCTACGCCGGCACGACCACCGCCGAAAGCCTCGTCCAGGCCGGTCAGCTGCGGCACGACACCGACGCCGACCCCCGCGCCCTGGACCTGCTTGCCGTCGGCGGCCCCGCCCGTCTGCACGACTACTTCTGACCGGACTTCCTCGCCCGCCCTCCTCATCAGGTCGGGCGATCCTCAAATCGTTCGTTCAGAGTGTGAGTCGAACGGACTGTATAAGGTGCCATGCACCTATGTTCACGACCAGCGCTGCCGCAGCGACTGCGAGGAAGGCAGCCCAAGAAATGTGGCGCCTGCCAGACCGCAGGGCTGCCACGAGCACTGACAGACATAGAAGCAACTGCACCAGCGCCGACTGCAGCTTGGCCCACATGAAGGAGTCGACAGGACCGACCCATATGAAGGCTGCGTGGAAGAGGGCGTAACCGCCTTCTCCTGCTAGAAGCCCGAATGCCATGCCGGCCGATACCAGCAGGGCACGCCCGGAGTCGTGTCGGATGACGTATCCGAGGTAGCCCATGATCGCCCCACCGCATACCGCGACGAGGAGCCAGAATCCAGCCGCCTCAGCCACGGACGCCGGGCCGACGAGGGAGGCTTCTGTATTGCCGGAACGGTGGCGCCATCGGGAGGTCAGGGTCAGGATCAGGAAATAGTAGGTTACGGCAGCCAGGGTGAGCGCGCCGATTCCGGCCATTGGCGCCGACTTGCGGCTGGAAGCGAGGAAGCCCCCCGCCAGTGCGGTCATCCCCCACCCGAAGCCTGAACTCACGATGGGAGTCAGGATTTCGGCTTGCGGCTCCGGCAAGATGTCGGGAGCGATCGAAGCCGCTCCGAGGCTGACGCCGAGAATTGCGGCCGACCATGCATCGCGGCGGCTTGGAAGGATGGCTGGACGCGTACCTGTCATTCGTGATCCACCGGACAGTTGATAGTAATGATCTGTTCCAGCTTTTCCACATTCCCCGCGCTGGCGTCATCCAGGACTTGATCGCGGCGATGCTTCTCGCGTTCGTCCAGCCCCAACTTGTAGAACGCGGATTCGCGCAGATCCAGAACCTTCGCCAATGATTCCTGCTTCTCGGCAGGGCTGGTGACCGAGAAGAACCGCACCGCCCATGAGCAGTGCCAGTACCATGAAGCCTCGATCCGCCCCAGATTGACCTCGTACATGACCCGGTCGCCGTTCTCGTCTCTTTCTGGGTACTTCGGATCGGCGGGCCAGCTCCAGCCGGGCGCCAGCTAAGGCGTCGGGATTCATCCCGGTACTCGGCCTGGATCTCCGCCCCTTTGACGTACCTTGGCGAGTTGGGACCACGACCGCACGAGGTTAGGGTGATGATCGATACAGTCAATACAACCAGACCCAGCGCGAGCTGGGCGAGCCGTCCAGGTGCCTGGGTCATCTTGATGCCGATGCAATACGTGAACACTTTACGCGAGGCGATGAGCCACGCACGGCACGTACGGCACAGGTGCCGCGCGTAGCTCATGATAGGCCGACGTCGACTAAAAGCGCCAGAACGGCACTAGTAGTTCATGTTCCCCGAGAAGCTGTGGTTGCAGTTGGAGCACGTCGCACCACGGGCGTACTTGTTGGTGAACTGGGTGCCAGGGCCTCCGCAGGTTCCCAGATTCGTCCAGCCAGCCGGGTTCACGATTAACAGCACGCGAGCCTTTGTCATCGACACTCTCCAATCACCGCGATTGCCTTGCGGCAACAAGTCACCCCCTGGCCACGAGCGAATCGCCCAAGATTTCATTGACCGACGCCAAGAGATTCACTACGGATGGCAATGCCACTGTCGCGTTGAGTTGCAGGCCGCAGGGGTGCGGGGGACTTGATCACCAGCATGCGCAGAACAGACAATCGTGTCATCGGACGCAAACGAGCGACGGTGAGTTACCTCGACCCAGGATCTAGTGGATCAGCTCGAAAGAGGCCATCACCGAGGTCAGGGTCGGCTCGTCCGGGTCGGCGCGGTCGGCCAGGTAGGTGCCGAGCATCGTGTAGACGCTGCGCAGCCCGGACGGCGAACGGTCCGGCGCCTCGGTCACCACGGCGATCTGGCGTACCTCGCGGCCCTCGATCACGGTGCCGCTGGAGCGGACCGCGACCGGCAGCCCACCGGGGGCGGCCGGCTGGTCGATGCCGGGATCGACGACCCGTCGCGGCGCATCGTCGGAGAGTGCCAGCTCGGCCACCTCGCCCAGGGTGAGGTCCTCGGGCAGCCGCCGCCCGAAGATCACCAGATTGGCCCGGAAGTCGTCGGCCGGCGGGCCGAGGAAGGCGATCAGCCCCTCGGTCGGTTCGACGGCGCTCCACTGCTCCGGCGCGGCCAGCCGGAACGGCCACAGTCCGGGGGAGATCGCGTTCGGCCACTCCACGGCGGTCATCGGTCTTCCTTCTCTCAGAACGGGTTGAGCTTGCCGGCCACGTCGGCGACCGCCTTGGCGCCGTCTCCGATGTGATCGGCGATCTTCGGTACGTCCACCTCGCCGCCGACCGTGATCTTGCCGCCGAGGCCGAGCGCCAGCCCGACACTGGCCTGCACCTTCACCTTGCCGCCGTTGACTCCCGCGTCCACCCCGGCCGAAGCGCCGACGCCGATCTGCCCCTCCGCGACCCCCCGGGGACGCACCCCGAGCACGTCCACCTCGCCCCGGGCGCTGCCCCGGAGTCCGGCGAAGGCCTCCGCCTCCGCCCGGACCCGGCCACCGCTGCGCCCCGCGTTCAGGTCCAACCCGCCGCTGGCGTCCGCGCCGCCCCGGCCGCGCAGCTCGCCCTCCGCGCCGAACCCGCCGGCCCGCAACCGGGCCTTGAGCCGGGCGTCGAACGCGGTCACCTCGGCCCGCGCGTTGAGCGTGGTGCCGTACCGGTCCTTGCCGACACGGCCCAGGCCGCCCTCGGCCATGGCGAGTCGGTGCAGCAGGCGCAGTTGTGCGTCCACGCTCCCGTTGCGGCCCTTCAACAGGGCCTTCTCGTAGTTCTTCCACGCGCCCTGCCAGGTGCGGGAGCCGTACAGCAGGGAGAAGAGCGGTTCCCGGGGGCTCAGGCCGTTGCGGGCCAGCCGCCGCCGCTCCGCATCGGTCAGGTTGCGGCCACCGGTGCCCCGACCCTTGTTGGGCATGCTGCGGGTCTTCATGTCGTCGAGGAGCCGGGGACCGAACACCGTGTGGTTCTTCACCGCGCCGGGAGCGCCCGGCGCGCCCGGGATGGCCGGCGCGAGCGCGGCGGCCGACCGGCACACCGCGACGAACGTCTGCACGGCGCGCTTACGGTCCCGCAGCGCGTCCTCGTGCCGTTCGGCGGCCCGGCGGTGCGCCCGCTCGGCCTCCTCCACCTCCCGCTGGGCCCGGAGCACCCCGGACATGTCCGGGGTGGGTACCTCCAGCCCGGCGGCCCGGTCGGCCGACGCCCGCTTGGCCGCCGCGCCGAACCCGATCTGCTCGGCGCCCAATTGCCGGCGGGCCTCGTCCAGCCGGGTTTCGGCGCGGTCCAGCACCTTGCGGGCCCGCTGTTCGTCCTCGATCGGTCCAGCGACCGTGCCGAGCGCCTGGGCGACCCGCTCGTGCGCGGCCCGCGCGGCGGCGAGCGCGGCGTCCAACGCGCCGAGAGCGCCCTGGAACCGGGCACCGGCCGGGCCGACCAGCACCTGGGCGGCACCGGCGGTACCCGTGCCGGCGAAGCTGGCGCTGGCCCGCCGCACGGTGCGCACCGAGTGGTCGAGGGCACCGGCCCGGGCCCCGTTGTCCCGGGCCGCCCGGCGCAGGGCGTCCGGATCGGCGGTGTCGGTCGTCATCGGTCACTCCCCGGCCAGGGCGAAGGCCACCGCGGTCATGTTCGCCTGCCGGGCGATGACGCTCGCCGCGTCCTGCAACCGCTGGAACTGCGTGCTCCAGCGGCGGACGAAGTCGGCCAGCGCGGCGTCGGCCGCCGGATCCCCCACCGACGCCGGGACGGGGCAGGTCCGGGGCAGTCCGGCCGCTGCCGTGCTGACCGCAGTGCTCACCGCACGCAGCCCGGCGGGGTTGGCCCCAATCGATCCCAAGCTCATGACCGACACGCTAGGTCCGGGTCGGACGGTGGCCAATGGGAAGTGTTTCCCAGCGTCACCGTCCGGTGCCGGACACCGGGATCCTCGGCGGGACCCGCAGGGCGGCGGCGAGCCGCTGCCGCCGGGACGACGCCGAGGCGAGTTGCCGCCGTACCGTGTCCGCCAGGGCCCAGGCCCGGTCGGCGTCGGCGCTCGTCACCCGCGCCGGACCGTAGGCCGCCGCGTCCACCAGCGCCACGAGTTCCCGCGCCGGGATGTCGGCCGCCGGGGCCCGGCCGGTCAGCGTGGCCCGCGCCTCGCCGGTCGTACTGGCCCGGGAGACGGTGACTCCCGACTCGGCACAGCGTTCCAGCGTGTCCCGCCAGGCGGCGAGCAACCGGCGACCGGGATCGTCGAGACGCCGTCGTCTGGCCCGCACCGCCCGCTTGACCGCCGGTGGCGCGCCCGCCGCGAGGACCAGCCCCAGTGCGCACAGCACCGTCACGGCCAGCCAGGGTGGGCCTGATTCCGGTCGTCCGGCATCCGGGCCGGCACCGGGTGGGGCGGCCGTACCGGAGGATGTGGCGGGATCCGGTGCGCTCAGCGTGCGGGTCGGCTCGGGTGCGCTGCTCGGTGGCGGGTCGTCCTGCTCCGGCCGGCGGTCGCCGGACTGGCCGGGCGTCGGATGGAACGGCACCCAACCGGCGTTGGTGAAGCGGACCTCCGCCCAGGCGTCCACGTCCCGGCCGGTGACCACGCGGCTGCCACCGTGGCCCGTCCGGGTGCGGAACCCCACCACCACCCGGGCGTCGTAGCCGAGCGCCCGGGCCAGTACGGCGAACGCCGACGCGTACTGCTCGGCGGTGCCGTTGCGGGTCTGCAGCAACCGGTCGATCTGGTAGATCCCGTGCCCGGCCGGTGGTTTTGGCGAGGTGTCCAGCCGGTAGTCGCCGTTGCGGGCGAAGTGGTCGGCGAGCCGGCGCAGGGCGGGATAGCCCGCGCTGGCCCCGGTGATCGAGGTGGCCTTGGCGAGCAGTCCGGCCGGCACCGACCCGGCCGGCACCGATCCCGGCGGGAGCACGGCCGGCGGGTCGACCGGCAGGTCCGCCACCTCGACGCGGGGTACGGCGCTGCGCACGGTGTACCCGTCCGGTGCCGGCCGGTTGTCCGGAAAGATCACGTCCCCGGTGGCCCGGTCCACCCCGAGCCCGCCGAGCGACACCTCGACCGGTCGACCGGCACTGACCAGCCACTCGATCGGGCCCCGCTGGTCGATCCGGATCTGCTGGGTGACCAGCTCCGCCGGGCCGGTCGGGGCGGGTAGCTGGCGTCCGGCCCGCCAGTAGGTGGCCGCGCTGGTCCAGTAGGTGCCGTCGAACCGGTCCAGGGTGGCGTACCGCAACCGGTCGGGCGCGCCGTCGCCGGTGACGGTCAGCCGCAGGCTGAGTTTTCCGGTACGCAGCGCCGGGAACTGGGCCAGCGGGCTGCTGCCCGTGCGCGGGCGTACGGGTTGCGCGACCAGGTCCCGGGGATCGGGCGGGGTCCGCTCGCCCGCCACCGTGACCAGGGCTGGCCCGAGCAGGCTGGCCGCCGCCCCGACGGCCAGCACCAGGACGAGTCCGGGCAGGCCGACCAGCCGACCGGACGGGCCGGGAGCGGCGTCCTGGGCCCTGCCGCCGGGGTCGGCGTTCCGGTCCCGGTGTCCGGCGGCAGCGGTGGCGAACATCGCCAGGGCGGTCCCGGCCACCGCCGGCGCCAGCCACCCCGGAACTCCGGTCGGCGTGCTCAGAAGCAGGCCGGCGGTCATCGCCAGCAGTGGTGTCGGCAGCGCCCAGGGTGCGGCGGCACCACGCAGCGACGGCTCCACCGCGCCGATGCCGGCCAGCCCGGCGAGGACGGCCACCAGGGCCAGCTCCGGCCCGCCCGGATCGACCGGCGGCACGGAGGTGAGCAACCGGTACGGCCCGTCGGTGACGCGGGCCGGGCTGACCAGCACGACGTAACCGACCAGCACCAGCAGCTCGACGGTGAGCCGGGTGACCGGCGGAACCCGGGTCGTCGCGGCGAGCAGTATCCCGGCCACCGCCGGCAGCAGGGCCGCACCGGCAGTCGGCAGCAGGTATCCGGGGTCGGCCAGGGCCTCGTCAGCGGTCCGGCCGAACAGCCCCGCGAACGCGACCACCGGTGCCAGTCCGAGCAGGCTGGCCAGCGCTGCCCCGGCCAGGCGCCATCGGGTCACCGGCGGCCTCCCGCGAGTCCGCTGTAGGCGGTCGCCGCGGTCCGGGCCCGATCGGCGCGGATCACCACAAGTCCTCCCTGGGCACTGACCGACGTGCCGGATCCGGCGGCCGGCTCCGCAGCCGGGGCGGCCGGCCGGGGTGGGACCGGGCCGTCCGGGGGGCGGGCGGCCGGCTGCGCCGACCCGTCCGCGACGAGTTGCACCAGCACGATCCCGCCGAACCGGCGCGTCTGCCCGGTCAGCGCGGGCGCCAGCGCCGGGTCCGCTCCGCTGACCACCACCAGCCCGCCTCCGGCCGGGGCACGGGCGACCAGCGCCAACAGCTCGGTCAGGTCCCGGTCGCCGGTACGGCCGGCGGCGGCCAGCCGGTCCAGCGGACCACGGGCCCCGAGCCGGGCCAGGTCCGCGACGTCCTCGCCGAGCACGGCGAGGTCGACCGACTGACCGGAGCGGCCGGTGGAGACCACCACCGAGGCGGTCAGCTCCACTGCCTCCTCGAACAACTCCGCGTCGAGCACGGCGGCCCGGGTGTCCAGCAGCACCGCCGCGCTCGGCTCGGTGGTGTCCACCCGGTCCTGGACGATGAGCTGGCCCATCCGCGCGGTGGAGCGCCAGTGGATCTGCCGGGGGTCGTCACCCGACCGGTACTCGCGCAGCGCGGCGAAGGCCATCGAGCCCCGAAGCACCCGGTCGGTGAGCCGCCCCTCGAAGTCGAGGACCGGGCCGATCGGCAGCGGACGGACCGGGTGCGCCCGGGGCCGCACCCAGACCTGGTCCGGCGCGGCCAGGGTCTGGGTACGGAGGGCCAGCCGCAGCGGATCACGGCGGTGCAGCCGTACCGGCCCGAGTCGCAGCACGCCCCGGTCGGCGGTCGGCACCGGGTAACTGAGGCGGGTCCTTCCACCGGGCGGCAGCGGGGGCACCACGATCCGCAGCCCACCACCGTGGTCGTCCCGGTCGACCCGGGTACGCCGCGTCGAGGAGGTGGGCCGCCCGGTGGGCGTCGCGCCCCCGTCGACGGCACTGGAGGTCTCGGCCGGGCCCGGGGCGGTGAGCCCGCCCAACGCGGTCAGCCCGTCAACCGCCTCGAACCGTCCGGTGCGCAGGCGCCCGGCGTTGACCACCTCGAGCCAGCCGGTGACCTGGTCACCGACGGTCACCCGGTGCGGGGCGACGGTACGGGTCACCCGGACCCGGGTCGGCATCCGGACCAGGATCGCGGCGGCCAGCACCACCGCGACCCCGGTGGCACCGAGCCCGCCCAGCGTGGGAAAGCCGCCGAGCATACCGGCGGTGAGCAGCACGATCGAGCCCAGGGCCACCGCCAGACCGGTGCCGGTCAGCCCGGTGCTCAGGCGCAGGCGGCGCATCAGACCCGGGCCGCCAGGGGGACGGGTACGGCTCCGAGCACGTCGCGCAGCACGTCGTCGGCCGAACCGCCCTCGATCTCGGTGGCGGAGGCGAGCAGCAGCCGGTGCCCGAGGGCCGGCTCGGCGACCGCCTTCACGTCGTCCGGTACGACGTACCCCCGCCCCTGCCCGGCGGCCCAGGACTGGGCGGCCCGGACCAGGGCCAGACTGCCCCGGGGGCTGGCGCCGAGCCGCAGTCGCGGATCCCGGCGGGTCGCCTCGGCGATCCGGGCGACGTACTCGGCCACCGCGTCCGCCACGTGCACCCGGCTGACGTACTCGATCATCCAGCGCACCTGCTCGACGCTCGCCACCGGCGAGAGTTCCGGGGTCCCGCCGTCCCGGGACCGGCCGACCAGGATGTCGCGTTCGGCCGCCACGTCCGGGTAGCCGACGGAGATGCGCAGCAGGAAGCGGTCGAGCTGCGCCTCCGGCAACCGGTAGGTGCCGGCCAGGTCGACCGGGTTCTGGGTGGCGACGACAAGGAAGGGCGTCGGTACTGGGTAGCTGCGGCCGTCCACGGTGACCTGCCGCTCCGCCATCACCTCCAGCAACGCCGACTGCGTCTTCGGCGACGCCCGGTTGATCTCGTCGGCGAGCACCAGGTGGGCGAAGGCCGGGCCGGGCCGGAACTCGAAGGTGCCGGTGCGCTGGTCGTACACGGTGGTGCCGGTGATGTCCGACGGCAGCAGGTCCGGGGTGAACTGGATGCGGTGCCAGGTGGCGTCCACCGAGGCGGCGATGGCCTTGGCCAGGGTGGTCTTGCCCACCCCGGGCACGTCCTCGACCAGCAGGTGACCGCCGGCGAAGAAGCAGGTCAGGGCGAGGCGTACCGCTTCCGGCTTCCCGGACAGCGCCCGGGTGACGTTGGCCCGGACCGCCTCGTACCGGGCCGCGAAGTAGGCGGCGGGGTCGTGGCCGGCCTCGGAATTGCTGGTGATCACTCGATCCTCACTCTGGGAGTCGGTGGGACGGCCGGGTGCGGCGGGCGACGCGGGTCGCCGGGTGGTGGCGACCGCCGGTACGACCGGCGGTCCGGTGGGCGACTCCGACCGGGTCAGCCCGGCACGGTGGCCGGTTGCCGGCCGTCAGCGGTCAGGCAGACCGGCTCGGCCGGGGCCGGTGGTGGCCGGTCGGTGACCACCAGCGCCCAGACCCGGTAGCAGTGGCGGGTCCGGCGGTCCACGCCGGGGATGAGGTACGGCGGCACCTTCTCCTCGGCACCGATCTGGCCGACCTTCGTCTCGTCCCGCCAGATCACGTACGAGTCGAAGCCCGGCAGCTTGGACTGGTCACCGAAATCCAGTCGTACCGTGCCGGCGCGCGGGCTGCTCGCGGTGACCGGCAGCGGGTACAACTGGGCGGCGGGACCGGTGGGGGCGCTGGGGGTGGCGGCCGTGGTGTCCGGTCGGGCGGTGTCGTCCGGTCGACCCCACCACACCCCCAGGCCCGCGCTGACCAGGGTTAGTACGGCCAGCCCGGCGGCCGGGGCCAGCCAGCGGCGGCGCTTCACCGGCTCGGGTCGGGCCGGCTCCGGGACCGGCACGGTCGCGCCGGTAGTGGGCAGCACCTCCACCGCGCCCTCCGACCGGGCCGCCCCGGTCGACGCTGCCCCGCTGCGGGCCGCCCCGGTCGACGTCACCCCGACAGGAGCCGCCCCGGTCGACGCCGTTCCGGTCGGGGCCGCTGGCCCGTCCGTGCCGGTCCCGCTGGGCGGGTTGGTCCCGGCGGTGGAGTAGAGGCGCAGGTCCTCCGGATCCGGCGTGCCCAGCGAGCCGACCGGGGTCGGCTCGAAGCGGTACGCCGGTCGATCCGCCCCGGCGGCCTGCGGCGTGGGCGGCAGCGGCGGCGGGGCGTCGACCGGCAGCGCGCCGGCCGGTCCGCCCAGGGCGGCCAGCCGATCGGCGAGCCGGGCCGGCTCCGGCCGGTCCTCGGGGCGCTTGGCCAGGCACTGCCGCACCAGCTGCCACAGTGGCTCGGCCAGCCCGTCCGGGCGGACCGGCTCGTCCTCGATGTGCGCCCGCAGCAGCCCGAGTGGATGCTCGGCGTCGAACGGCCGACGGCCGGCCAGCAGTTCGTAGCCGAGCACCCCGAGGGCGTAGACGTCGACCGCCGTCGTGGCGGTGCGGCCCAGGGCCAGCTCCGGGGCGAGGTAGGCGGGCGTGCCGACGGTGTGGCCGTGCTGGGTCAGCGTCTGCCCGTCGGCGACCTGCGCCACGCCGAAGTCGGTGAGCCGGGACCACGGCTCGCCGCCCCGCCAGGTGACCAGCACGTTCTCCGGTTTGATGTCGCGGTGCACGATGCCGGCCGCGTGCACCGCGGCCAACGCGCCCGCGACCTGGGCGAGCACGGTGACCGCCCGGTCCTGGTCGAACGCGCCCCGACTGGCGGCGACCCGCAGGTTCTCCCCGGTGACCAGGTCCATCACGATCGCCAGGGTGTCCCCCTCGACGACGAGGTCGTGGACCGGCACCAGATGCGGATGGCGCAGCGCCCGGAGCACGTTGCGTTCACGCAGGAAGCGGGCCACCGCAGCGGGATCGGCAGCGTACTCCTCCCGCAGGGTCTTGATCGCCACCGGTGCGTCGTCGGCCAGGCGTCGGCCGCGCCACACCCGACCGTGAGCGCCCTCGCCGATCGGGCGCTCCATCACGTAGCGGCTGCCGAGCGCGACAGCCTGCTCGGCCGGCGGGGCCGGTGCGGCGGAGGGCATGGTCGGCGGCAACGTGGGTTGCCCCGCCGGGTCTACGTCCGGGGTGGTCATGATCTCCACGGTTACAGGGGTGTGGTCGGACCGGAGCGGGGGCGCCGGACCATCCGTCGCGAGCGCCACCGTGGTCGTACCATAGCCCTCCACCCCCGAGGTCGGGCGAGTCATCCACGTACCGCCAGCTCGGGCAGGGGAATCTGGAGCTGACTGGCCCGTCGGCGCAGCATCAGCAGCCCCCGGCCGGGCGGCCAGGCGCCGCAGGTCGAGCGGGGCAGCTTGACCTCGAACAGGTCACCGTCGACATGTGACACCGGGTTGAGCAGCAGCCCGGCCTGGCCCCGGCACATCCGGGCCAGCCAGCCCCGGTAGCGCAGCTGGACCAGGTCGTCGGTGGTGCCGGCGGCGAGCAGCAGGTTTCCGGTGTCCCGAGCCTGCCGGGCCAGGTCCTCCAGCAGGTGCCCGGCCGACCCGTCGGCGAGCAGTTCGGCGTCGTCGACCAGCACGGTGACCGGGCCGGGCAGCCCGGCCAGCACCGCAGCCAGCTCGGCGTCGGCCCGTGGTCCGACCAGGACGGCCGCCACGCCGGGTCGCCCGGCCAGCTCCTGCACCGGGGACGGGCGGGGACAGAGGGCCACCACCGGCAGCGCCTCGGGCCGGCGCAGCAGCGAGTCGGCCAGGGCCAGGAGGGCGCCGCTGCGCCCGGTGCCGGGGGCCCCGGCGACCAGGAAGGTGTGCCCGAGTTCGGCGAGGTCCACGTCGACCGGTCCGAGATGGTCCCCGCCGACGCCGACCGTACCGACGGTGGGCCGGGTCGGCAGCGGGCCCCGGCGCAGCGCGTCGGCCTCGGCGGCGGTGATCGTCACCGGCAGCGGGTCGACCCGCTGGGGCAGCAGTTCCGCCGACAGCCCGTCCCAGCGGGAGCGGGTGGCCACGACGTGCCGCTGCACCGCTGCCGCCTGCACCGTGCCGTCCGGGTCGGGATCGAGGAGCGCCACCTGGAACATCGTGTTCCCGGGCAGCCCGATGGCCCGCCCCGGCGGCATGGTCCGGGGTGCCTCGCGCGGGTTGATTCCGTACGCGGCCAGGTCGTCCGGGTCGGCGTGGGCCAGGATCAGCCGGGTGGCCACCGCCCCGGCCAGGCGGTGGGTGAACCCGGACCGGTCGGTGGCGAGAACGGTCACCACGCCCACCGCCGGTCCCCGGCGCAGCAGGGAGTCGAGCAGGTCCACCAGCCGTCCGCCGTCGGTCTCGCCGTACCGGGCGACGAACGTCTCGTACCGGTCCAGGACCAGCACCAGGTAGGGCAACGCCTCGGTGTCGGCGACGGCGGCCCGCTGCTCGGCCAGCGCCGCGTACCCGCCGCTGGCCAGCAGCCGCTGCCGGCGGCCGATCTCGGCGTCCAACAGGGTGAGCACCCGGGCGGTGCGGTCGCTGTCGTCACCGTCGACGTACGCCCCGCAGTGCGGCAGCCCGGACAGCGGGGCCAACGCCCGGTTGCCCTGGTCGAGCAGGTAGAGGTGTAGGTCGGCCGGGCCGGTCCGCCGGGTCAGCCCGACCACGAGGGCGCGCAGCAGGGTGGACCGGCCGCTGCGGGCCATCCCGGCGACCAGCACCGGCCCGGTGCGCTCCAGATCCAGCAGGAACGGGCGCTGCGCCTGTTGCTCGGGGTGGTCGGCGAGTCCGACCGGCGCGGCCAGCGCCCCGCCGGCACCGTCGGCCAGTTCCGCGTCGACCACCAGCTCGGGCAGGGGCGGCAACCAGGGACTCCCGGGCGCCCGGATCCGGGCCGCTTCGGCCGCGCCCCGGATCGCCGCGACCAGGACCGTCAGGTCGGTCTCCACCTGCTCCGGAGCCGCCGCGCCGGGCGCCCGTGACCCCGTCGGCGGAGTCGCACCGCCGGCCGGGGCCGGTGGTTCGGCGGCCGGGACGGGGCCGCGCCCCAGCTCCCGTACCCGCCGGGGGCGCAGGGCCACGCTCGTCGGCTCCGCTGTGGCCGTCGCCCGGGGCCAGCCGATCCGGGCGGTCTGCACCAGGGTCAGGTCACTGTGCCCGGCCCGCAGGTACGCCCGACCGGGCTGGTGTCGGGAGAGCCGGGCGGCGTCGGGTACGTCCACCACGTCGGCGCTGTCGGCCGCGCTGGTGACCCGCAGGCAGATCCGCAGGTTGAGGTTGGCGCGCAGCTCGGCGTTGACCGAGCCGGCCGGTCGCTGGGTGGCCATCACCACGTGCACACCGAGGCTGCGCCCCCGCATGCCGATGCCGACCACCCCGCTGACGAACTCGGGCACCTCCTCCACCAGCGAGGCGAACTCGTCGATCACGATGACCAGCCGGGGCAGCCGCCCGCCGGTGATGGCCCAGTAGTCCTCGATGTCCTTCGCCGCCGCCTCGGCGAGCAGGGCCTCCCGGCGGCGCAGCTCGGCCCGCAGCGCCGCCAGGGCCCGGTTGACCAGGTGCCCGTCGAGGTCGGTGACCATGCCGACGCAGTGCGGCAGCTGGGCGCACTCGGCGAACGCGCTGCCGCCCTTGTAGTCGACCAGCACCAGGGAGAGCGCGTCCGGGGTGTTGCCGAGCGCCAGGCCCGTGACGAGGGTCTGCAACAGCTCCGACTTGCCCGCGCCGCTGGTGCCGGCGATCAGCGCATGCGGGCCGTCCCGGCGCAGGTCGACGGTGATCGGCCCGTCCGGGCCGACGCCGAGGAGCACCCGGGTGGAACGGCCGGCCGGCTCGGCGGCCCACCGCTGCTGGATCTGCGCCGGTCCCGGGGCCCGGCCCAGGCCGGCCAGCTCCAGCAGCCGGACCGTCTCCGGCACGCCGCCACCCTTACCCCAACGCTCCCCGAGCACCCGCAGCGGGGCCAACGCGTGCCCGAGCCGGGCCGCGCCGCCCGGGTCGAGGCGGTCCAGCAGCACCCCGTCCAGGTCGGGGTGCTCCGGTCGGCGCACCACCGCACGGGTGCCCGAGCCGCTGTTGACCACCACGGTGGCCCGGCACTCCCCGGGCAGCTCGGTCTCCAGCGCGTCCAGGCAGATCGCGTAGACGCCCACCTCGGGGCCGTCGGCGAGCAGTTCGGCCAGGCCGGGCAGGCCCCGCAGCCGGCGGGCCCCGTCGGCCACCAGCACCAGTCGCCGTCCGGCCGGCAACCCGGCCCGGAGCGTGGCGGCCCGTTCGGCCCGGCGCTGGTCGACGATGCGGCGCAGCCCGGCCAGCCGGGCGCGGGCCTGCTCGGCGTCGGTGGCGACCATCCGGTCGCACTCCAGGTCGGCGGTGTGCGGCAGGGTGTGCGGCAGCCAGCTCAGCCAGGCCCAGTCGTCGGCCTCGTCGCCACCGGTGAGCAGGACGACCCCGACGTCGTGCGGGGCGTGCAGGGTGGTCAGCTGGGCCAGGACCGCGCGGACGGTGGCCAGCAGGCCGGCCCGGGGACCGGCCACCCCGAGCACCCCGGCGACGGTCAGGTCGACCGCGACCGGGCTCTGCGCCACCGCTGGCAGCTCCAGGGGCTCGGCGGTCGGCTCGGGCTCGGCGCCCGGGCCGGTCAGGGTCGCCTCCACGAGGGTCGACGCGAGCCCCACCCGCAACCGCAGGAAGTCGGCGTCCGCCGGGCGGCGTTCGAAGAGTCGCCGGGTGGGCCCGGTGGCCGTCCGGAGCAGGCGTCCGGGGTCGGGCAGTTCCTCCCGCCGGGTCCGCCCCTGCTCCTCGGCGAGGCGGTCCAGGCGCTCCACCAGCTCGGCGCGCTGCCGCTCGTAGTCGGCCAGCGCCTGGCGGTACTCCCGACGGCCACCGCGCCGGTCGGAGAACACGTTGGCCAGCAGTAGCAGGGGCGAGAGCGCCATG
This sequence comes from Micromonospora sp. NPDC050187, assembly GCF_044459745.1. Lineage (NCBI taxonomy): Bacteria > Bacillati > Actinomycetota > Actinomycetes > Micromonosporales > Micromonosporaceae > Micromonospora > Micromonospora sp. NPDC050187. The sequence goes on along the minus strand of NZ_JBITJH010000012.1, from coordinate 49,994 downwards.
AACAGCAGCAGGTAGCCGGCGTTCGGGAAGATCGCGTACGCCACCCCGGCCAGCAGCACCGGCAGCAGGATCGCCAGCAGCGGGAACCGTACGGTGCGCGGCGGTTCGGGGCGGCGGGGCACGGTCAGCCGGGGGGTGGCGACGCGGACGGCGATCCGCGGCGGCCGGTTGTACTGGATGGTGCCGGTCGCGTCGACCGGCTCGACCGGGGCGTCGGCCGGATCCACCGGCCGGAGCGTCAGCACCGTCTCGCCGACACCGAAGACGTCCCCGGGAGCGACCGGAGTCGGCGTGTCCAGCCGGACCCCACGCCAGGCCGTACCGTTGCGCGAACCGGCGTCGGCCAGTTCCGCGACGCCGTCCGCTCCGGTCGTCAGGCGGGCGTGGACCCGGCTGACCTCCGGATCGGTCAGGACGAGGTCGGCCTCGGGTGACCGTCCGACGGTGAGGTCCGTCCCGGGACGGAACGAGGTGGCCGCCACCCCACCGGCCCCGCCGACGACGGCCAACTCGACCGCGCCGACCGACTCGGTGCCGGCCTCCCCCGGGCGGGCGGCCACCTCGATCCGACTGCCGGCGGGAATCGGCAGTTCGGCCAGCCGGGCGGTACGGGACAACGGCCGCCCCCGGAACCAGAGCCGGACCGGGGCGGCCGGCCCCGGACCGGCGTCCGGCAGCGCCCGGTCGATCGCTGCGACGAGGTCCGCCACGGTGGCCCGGGCTCCCGCCCGCACCACCATCGGGACCTCCCGTCCCCCCACCGCGATCCGTAGTTCCCGTTCCATCCCGGCCTCCCGAAAACCCCGACCCGTACCGACCGTCCGACCCCGGGTCAGCCGCCGGCCTGCTCCAGGGCGTCCGCGCGACGCCGCACCTCCAGTGCCGCGTCCTGCAGGGCGGTGGAGAGCCGGGTCAGGGCCGGCTCGTACTCGCTGCTCCAGGAGGTCCGGAACCGCTCGGCCGCACCGCCGCGCCAGTAGGTGTTGGCCAGTTCGGTACGCAGCTCGCGCAGCAGGCTGTCCACCGCCGAGCTCTGTCGGTTGAAGTTGGTGTTCAGGGAGTGCAGTTGGCTGATCTCGCCACCGATGACCGACATCGGATCTCCTTCGCTGGTCGGTGTCGTCGACCACGCTAGGCAGCGGCACCGGCCGGCAAAATCGGAAAGGCTCCCCAACGCCACGCCGGCATGCCGACCTACCCGACCGGACAGCGCAGCGAGCACCGGTCAGCGACGGAGCAGGGTGAGATCCTCCCTGGTCACCAGGCCACGGCTGATGGCGTACTCGGCGAGGTTGGTCAGCGCGCTGAAGCCGGTCATGTTGGGCACCCCGGCGGCGTGCAGCCGGGTCCGCAGGTACTCGATCCGCTTGACCAGGGTGCTGCGGGGCCAGCCGAGCCGGGCCGCCGCCGCCGCGTAGCTCTTCGGGTAGGGGTCGTAGCGGGGCAGTTCCTCGAGGTAGCCGGCGAAGAGCGCCACCATGGCCAGCCGGTCCGCCATGCTGATCATCACCTCGGCACCGACCGCGGTGGCCTCCGCCACGTCCTCGGGAGGCGCCGCACTGGCCGGTGCCGGGGCCGCGGGCGGCAGCAGGGTCAGGCCGTGCTGGCCGTGCGTACCGTCGACCAGCACCTTGGTCGGGCTCTCCACCGCGATCCGGCGGCCGGGCGCCAGCACCGACCGGAAGCCCAGGTCGTCCACGACGGAGAGGGGACGGGTGGTGGAGCTGTTCGTCAGCCACCAGGTGTCACCCTCCCGGGCCACCGTGCCGGCGATCCGGGAGATGCCGGTGTCCGTCGGGTCCAGGCAGATGGTGCACTCCCGGATCCGGCCGAAGGTCACCCGCTGGTCCGGGTCGGGTTCCACTGTGTGATCGGCCGCCTCGATCCGCATCCCTGTCACCGGTTCTGCGCTCCTTTCCGCGACTGCTGGGGATCCTTCCCCATTCGCCGGGCCCGCCGACCCCAGCGGTCCTCGCCTATTCTCGGACACTGCCGCCTCACCGCGCCGATGCCGCCTGGGCGCTGCGGCCCACCGCGCTTCTCTGGAGGATTCCCATGTCCGGCTCCGCTGGAGCAGACCGATCCACTCCACCGCCCCGGCGTGGCCCGCGCCCGCTGCGCCGCTTGCTGACCGCCGTGCGGCCCAGCCGGAAGACCCTCACCGGGACCCGGCTCAACCGGGTGCTGCTGGTGACCGCCCTGGTCGTCGGGGCGACCGCGTTCGCCTTCGGCACCGGTTACCGGTCCTCCCGGGCGGCCTTCGACGACGGCGGCGCGTACCTGCAGAAGTCGTCCCGGGTGGTGCATGTCAACGCGGACAACCGGGACATCGACGCGCGGACCGCCAAGCAGCTCGCCACCGGGAAACAGACCCTGGAGGTGGTCCAGGTCGGACCGGAGCTGGTCTACGTGGTCAACAACGAGACCGGCGTGGTCACCCGCCTGCCCACCGAGTCCCTGGAACCGGAGCCGGTGCAGCGGCGGCCCGACTCCAAGGGCAAGCTCTCCGTGGTCACCGGCGGTGGGGCGACCTACCTGGTCGACGCCGAGCAGGGCACCCTCAACCGGCTGGAGCGCAAGGACGGCCCGGGTGCGCCGGTGCCGGCACCGCGTGTCACCAAGGCGGTCGTCGACGGCAACGGCACCGCCTGGGCGTACGCGCCGGAGAGCGGCGAGCTGGTGCAGATCAGCGGCGGCACGGTCACCGGCAAGCAGCGGGTCACCGGCAGCGGTGAGCAGGTCGGCCTGACCCTGGTCAGCGGCGCGCCGGTGCTCTACCGGCCGGAGACCGGACAGGCCAGCCTCTACGGGCCGGACGGGTTGCGTCGCCAGCTCGACCTCGACGCCCGGTACGGTGTCGCCTCCGCCCCCGGCGCTCCGACCCACCTGGCCGTGGTGGTGCCGAACAGTGGCGAGCTGGTGATCGCGGACTTCGGCGACGGCGAGGTGAAGCGCATGACGCTGCCGGACCGCGCCGGTCACCAGTTCGGCCCCCCGGTCGTCCTGGGTGGACGGGTGTACGTGCCGGACTTCACCACCCGGCACGTGCTGGTGGTCCCGGTGGCCGAGCTGCGGGTGGCCACCTACACCACCGTGCCGGGCACCTCGGCCACCTTCGAGGTGAGCGTCCGGGACAACCGGGTGTGGATCAACGACCCGCACGGCACCGGCATCGTGGTCTCCTTCGACACCAACGGCCGTTCCAACGAGATCGACATCACCGGTCGGGGGGACGACCCGAAGAAGCCGACGCCAAGCCGGTCGGCCACCCCTCCGCCTCCCAAGACGCCCCGGCCCACGCCACCGCCCCCCGCGCCGGAGTTGCTGACCGTCCCCGAGCTGGTGGGGTTGGACCGGGCGGCGGCCTGCGCCCGGTTGGAACCGAAGCTGCGCTGCGTGCCGGTGGCCCAGCCGGACGGCGAGGGCGAGACCGACAAGGTGCTCAGCACGAACCCGCCGGCCGGGTCGCGACTCAGCGAGGGCCGCCCGGTGACCGTGGTCTACCGCGGCCCGACCCGGGTGCCCCGGGTCGCCGGCCTTCCGGCCGGCGAGGCCTGCCAGGCTCTGATCGCCGCCCGGTTGACGTGTGTGGAGCGGGTCGCCGGGCTCGCCGCCGACGGCAGCAAGGTGCGGGTGGTGACCGGGCAGAGCCCGGCACCGGACAGCGCGGCGGACACCAACGCCCCGGTGGAGATCACCTACCCGGCGCAGATCACGGTCGGCAACTTCGCCGGGCAGCCGTACGACACGCCGTGCCCGGTGGGGCTGAACTGCGTGCCCCGCAACCTCGGTCCGGGCACCCCCGCCTACGTGGTGGTGGCGCAGAGCCCCGCCGCCGGCGCGGGCGCGGACCCGGGCTCGAACGTGGTGCTGGACCACTACGCGCACTCGGCCGTGCCGAACCTGGTCGGGATGAGTCCCGACCAGGCGTGCGCCACGCTCCAGACGGTGCAGCTGGCCTGCAACCGCAACGACAACGCGGCCACCCTCACGGTCAACCAGGTGTTGGCCCAGGACCCGGCACCCGGGGCCGCGCTGCCAGCCGGCGGCGCGGTGACCGTCACCTACGAATCGACCGCGCCCGCGCCGCTGCACCGCTTCAAGGCACCGGCGCCGAAGCGGGCCAACTTCCTCTCCCCCGGCGGTGGTGGCCCCGGCGGCTGGAGCAAACAGTCCACCATCGGCCAGGTCTACGGACCGTCGGCGGATGCGGTGCCGGGGTTGAAAATCATCTACCAGTCGCGCTGCGTCAGCGGCTGTGGCGAGGTGGGCGGCTACTACTACTCGGACAACCCGCAGGTGCAGCAGAACTGGGTGATGGAGGGGCCGGCCTTCGCCTGCTTCACGGACGCCCCGCCCGGCACCGTCCCGCTGCACGCGCTCTTCCACGGCGCGGACGCCGTCTGGGTCTGGGCGCAGCCCGGCAGCGCGGAGTACGACTACTTCAAGCAGCAGGGGTTCGACCACCACTTCGAGTTCCGGATCTGCAACGTCTGGCCCCGCCCCTGAGCGAACGCCGGCAACCGGATCTCGGCGTGTCCCGACCCTGGGTCGGGACACGCCGAGATCCACCCACGGTCGCGCACGTGCTGGCCGCGTGCTGGCGCCGAGATCGAGCTAGACCGCGCCGGTGCCTTGCCGGCGGACCGCGACGACCAGGCTCTTGTCGTCGCCGCTCTGATCGTCGACCTCGGTCAGGAAGCGGTGGACGGCATCCGAGTTCGCGCCTGGACTGCGGACGTAGGCGGCGACGTCATCGAAGAACGGCACGAACGGATTGCCCACGGCGAGATCGTCGATGATCTTCAGGCGGAGCCCGTCAGTGGAGAGGAAGACCGCATCGACCTCGTCGGCGGGCAGAGTGGTCAGCCTCAGCTGGTCGATGGCTCCCGGATCCGTCACGAACACGGTCTCGTTCACGTACTCGAAGCGTGGCGCCGGTGCCAGGGTCCGATACCGCCCCGCCTCGCCGGCAACGGCGATCGTGTCGCCCACCTGAGCGACCCCGAGGACCTCTCCGGCCAGGACCGCGACCGCCAGGGTGGTGGCGTAGTCGCCCACCTGGTCACCGTTGTCGGCGGCGCTGCGGACGAGACACCGGCGGACCTGGTCGACGACGCGGGGTAGCCAGTCGGCGGGGTCCACGCCGGTGGTTTCGCCCAGTACGGCGGCTTGGCGAAGGACGCACTCCACCGCGAGCCGCGACCCGTGGGCGGACATCGGCCGGGATCCGGCGCCGTCGGCCACGACCAGACAGGCCAGGTTCGACTCGACCAGCCAGTCCGACGCGTCCTGGCACGCTCCACCGACGGCAGCCTTTCCTCGCCCGGCCACCGAAGCCCCGACCACGGTCCACATACTCGCCGAATTCCGCTGCACGGGTCGTCAGGCCCGCGCCCAACCCGCCGGTGGGAGCGGAATCTGCTCGGTCGTCTCCGCCTGTGCGACGCTGCCGTCGTCGCTACCGAAGGCGTTGGAGGCGGAAGCCGCCGCGAGTGACGTCGAGAGCCAGGAGAAGAACTCCCCGAAGCTCAGGCCGTGCAGCGTCACCGGCGTGCGCGTGGTGGAGAGCATGCCCAGTTGGTCGAGGTCGGCGTACGGACCGACGCCGATCGGGAAGACCGACACGCCCCGAGCCGCCTCGACCTGGCGAAGCCGCTCGACGGCAGTCGAAAACACATCCACGTCTGTCGGCGCACCGTCGGTCAACACGAAGAGCCAGGGACGATAGTATTCCAGGCCGGCCAGATGGTAAGCCTGTTTCTGGGCCGCGAGCATGTCGAGCGCCAGATTCAGGGCGCCACCCATCGGGGTCGCCCCACTCGCGGTCAGTCTCCGGAAATCCAGGTCCCGGGCCTCCGTGAACGGTACGTCGACCCGTGCGACATTCCCGAAGGTGACCACCGCGATCTCGGCGCGTTTCCTCGCGAGCTCGTCCTTCTTGATCTCGTCGCAGAATCCCTGGAATCCTCGGTTGAGTTGCTCGATCGGCTCACCCGCCATCGAGCTGGACGTATCGAGAAGCAGCGCACAGGCGATACGCGGATCAGGATTGTCATTCTTGACACGTGGCGCCAGGTCCAAGGCGAACTCCGAGAGAGATTCCGGTGACGTCATGTCCTTTTAGGACACCGATTGGGTAGCATAGCGCCGGCCGTGGAGCGGCCGCTATGTCTGACAGGGCGTCGCTGGCGGCGGCGGGCGACGGAGGTGGACCGACTCCATGGTGTTGCTGACCGCGACCGGGACCCGTGTCGTCGAGGACCGTCGCCTCGCTGCCGGTGGCGAGGGCGAGGTCTTCTCGGTTCGAGTCCCGCAGGGGATGGCGTTCAAGCGGTACTTCCCCACCGCGCTCGATCGCGACCCGCACCTGGCCGACCGGGTGGCCGCGATGGTCAGGCAGCCACCGAACTCGTCGATCGAAGGGCAGTCCGGGCACATCCTGCTCGCCTGGCCCCGGGAGGTCGTCTTCGACGACAGCCGGTTCGTGGGTTTCCTCATGCCGCTCATCGACGCCACCAGCACGGTCGAACTGCATCGTACGACCAATCCCACCGATCGCGGCGACGCGACCGGCGACACCGCCTGGCTCCGAGGCTTCACCTGGCAGTACCTCATCCGAATCGCCGCCAATCTGGCGCTCGCCACGCATGCCGTGCACGACACGGGGGCGGTCATCGGCGACTTCAACGAACGCAACATCCGCGTCTCCCGGCAGGCGCTGGTCACGCTACTGGACTGCGATTCGATGCAGATCCAGGAGAAGTCCACCGGGCGCACATTCCTCTGCCACGTCGGGCGTCCGGACTTCACCGCCCCCGAACTGATCGGCGCTGACTGGCGCACCACCGTACGCCGCCCTTCCAGCGACCTCTTCGCGCTGGCTGTCCACATCTATCAGCTGTTACTCGAAGGCGAGCATCCGTTCCGTGGCCGGTGGTCGGGCGGCGGATCCAAGCCGACCGTCCCGGAACTGGCCCGCTCCGGCACGTGGACCCACTCCGGGAGTCCTTCGCTGTCTCCCCGGCCGTCCGCGATCGGCATCGAGATCCTCCCCGCCGAGGTCAGGAACCTGTTCCGGCAGGCGTTCGAGCACGGCGCGACCGATCCGGACGCCCGCCCGTCGGCCGCGCAGTGGTACGCCGCACTCACCAGGGTTCAGGAGAAGCTGGCCCGGTGCCGTGTTCGTCCGGAGCACTTCTATCCGGACACCGGTGCTGGCTGTCCGTGGTGCGCGCGAACGTCCCCACGAGCCTCGACGCCACCGCCGGCCCCACGTCAACAGCCCCTTCCGCCCGCCACCGCGCCAACCGCGTCCCCGCCGCCGGTACGACCGTGGTCGACACCAGCCGTACGACCACCGGCGACGCCACCCGGGCAGACTCCGGCGACGCCGTCGCCACGCCCGGCGGCCGTGAAGCCGCTGGTCGGGGGACTCGCAGGGCGACAGGGCCGGCCACCGGCGGGCATCACAAGGGCGTCGGGCTCGTGGCGGAGGTCGATGCCCATGCTCCTCGTCGGGGCGCTCGCCGTGTGCTGCGGGGTCCCGTTGCTCTCGATCGCCGGCGCCTTCGTCAGCCGGTTCTCGAACGAGCCGGACGGGACGGCACCGCCGCCAACCGCAGCAGCGGCGACCGCACCGTTGCCGACCGGGACTCTCGTCTTCTCGGACGACTTCTCCACCGACTCGGGCGGGTGGGGTGAACGCGAGGACGTCGGCGCCTCGGCAACGGTCAACACGGCAGCGCGCAGGCTGGACTTCTCCGTCCAGCCCGGCGGCATCGCCAGTACCGGCCCCAGGCTGGCCGAGGACGTTGCGGCGGCCGGCCTGCGACGGGTCCGCATGGACGTGACCATGAGCACGGTGTCCATCCCCGCCGGCGCGTCGTTCGGAATCTTCTGCCGGGTCGCTCCCAATCGCGACAGCTACGCCTTCCACCTGATGGCCAACGGGGTGAGCGCGGTGAAGTACCAGGCGGGCGAGAGCACGAGCCTGTCCGACACCCAGGTCATCCCCCGCGACCGGCGGTTGCGCGCCGAGTGCAGCACCTCCGCCGCCGGCAGCGCCGTCGACCTACGGCTCTGGTCCGGCGAACGACTGCTGATGGAAGTGCGGGACACCATGGACGTGATACGGGCGGGCACCCCCGGCGGTCTGCGCGCGGACCTCGCCTCCGACTACGACACGGACCGCTTCGAGATCGCCGTCACGAGGGTGGCCGTCTACCGGCTGTGACGGCCCGGGTGCTGCGGACCCGCCAGGACCGCCGACGGGGAGAGGCACTGGGCCGACGGGTCGCTATCCGGCCGGCGCGGTGGGCCCCAGGGTGCCGGCGGGGGTCGGTGGGAGTCGGCGCAGTGCTCGGACGGCCCGTCGGGCGACCGGTACACCCACCGCGAGGACGACGACGACCTGCACGCCGGCGAGGACGAGGAGCGCGGCGCGTTGTGCCTGGCCGCCGTAGTCGGGCAGGGTCACCAGGCGGAGGGCGAGCGTGGCCGCGGTGAGCAGGGTCAACGCCAGCGACCACGGCAACCGTGCCGACCGGTCGGGGGCCCGGACGGCGAGGTGGACCAGCATCGCGGCGGTGACCAGGGCACAGCAGAGGCCCGGCCAGTCGAGCAGTCGCAGTTCCGGTCGGGCCGCCTGGAGCGCGACAAGCGGCACGGGGACGAGGAGGATGCCGATCGGCAGCGCGAGCAGCCAGGGGCGGCGCGGCACCGGCGTGCTGCCGTGGGGGAACGCCGCCATGGCCAGGAGCAGGACGACGTCGACGATCCCGTTCGCCCAGGGCGACGCGGACAGCGGTGCCGCGCCGGTGGCCTGGGTCACGGCGATGGTGAGCAGGGGCGGAACGACGGCGAGCAGAGCGACCGCCTGGGCCACCCGCCGGTGTCCCAGGACGAGCGCGACGTACGCCGGCACCCAGGCGTAGCCGGCGAGGCCCCACGCCGCGTGCCAGGTGCTCGACGGCGGGGTGAACGCCAGGTCGGGCGGGACGGCCGGCAGCCAGGCGATGCTTCCGGACAGCCACAGGGTGCCGGCGATGCCGCCGGTGGCCATGACGGCGTGGGCCAGCACGGCCGCCAGGGTCGCCAGCCGCACCGCCTGCCCCCGGGCGTACGCCCGGGGTGGCGCGTCCGTTCCACCGAGGCGCAGCCTGACCGCGAGGGACACGATGCTGGCGACCTCCGACAGGTTCGGCCGGCCGCAGTCGAGGATGTCGGCGGTCGTCTCGGGGTCGCCGGTGTCCACGCTGTCGAGATAGGCGGCGACCATGTCCTCTTCCCAGCGCTGCCGGTACGCGGCGGGCAGCAGCCGCAGCACCGAGCGGTAACGCTCCTCCAGCCGGCTCGTCACGGTGTCACGTCCGCGATCGGGTTCCGCTGCTCCCGTAGCCGGATGGAGGCGATGCGGGCGTTGGCCGCCAGTCGTTCAGCCTCCTCGGCGAGAGCGTGACGCCCCGGCTCGGTCAGCCGGTAGTACCGGCGCAACCGGCCCTGCCAGACCTCCTCACGGTCCAACTCCACCAGGCCCTCGTCGACGAGGCGGTCCAGGACCCCGTACAGAGAACCGATCTTCAGCCGTACCCGCCCCTCTGACGCGTCGGCCACGTCGGTGACGATGCCGTAGCCGTGACGTGGCCCGGCGAGCAGCACGGTGAGGATGAAGAAGGCGGGTTCCGTCATCGCCCGAGAACTCATGCATCCAATATAATGGAAGACAGGATATCCTGCGCAGCAGGACTCAGGCGTCGTCGGACGGTCCGCCCGCCCGACGACACACAAGGTCGACCGGAGGGAGAGTCACCATGGGCGACGGCGACGCAGCGGACGCCGGGGACCTCGGCGGACCCGATTTCAGCCCCGCGGCACCCGCCGCGCACAGCAGCGCCGTCGGTGCCCCACCGACCAGCCCGGTCATCGTCCTCGGTCCGGGCTACCGCGGCCGGATCGTGCTGCCCCGCGCCCCGGAGCCGGGACGGCCGCTACCCCCCGCCGCCGCAGACGACCTCGACGACCGGACACGGACCGGTCCGGCCGGGCAGCACGACCAACGCTGACCGTGGCGGCCCCACGACCGCCACGCCTCCGGCGCAGCTCCAGCTGACCCCTGAGCCGAGCCGGGGTCCGCCGGTCCGGGCCGGGTACGGGTTCGAGCCGGATGTCGCCGACCCCGCCCGCTGCCAGGCTGGGGCGATGATCCTCGACGATGCCCGGGCCGCCGGGCGTGCCCCCTACCCCTGGTTGCGGCCGACGGCCGTGACCGCACCGCTTCTGCTGCTCGGCTACGGCCTGCTGCGTCTGCTCGACGGCCTGGACGGGCACCGGGTCAAGGGCGGCTGGGAGTGGAACGTCGGCCACGTGCTGTTCCTGTTGGGCATCCTGCTGTTCGCTGCCCTGATGGCGCAGTTGCGCGGCCTGCTGCGGGCACGGGCGCGCCGGAACGGCACCGTACTGGACATGGCGACCGTGGCCGGGCTGGCGGGGGCGGCCGCGTTCGTGTGGGTGATCGTCGGGGACCTGTTCCCCCGCTTCGCGGAGGCGGTCGAGACCCCGGACCCGGTGATGCTCGGCGGGCCGCTGCTGTTCCAACTCGGGCTGCTGACCCTGCTGGTGCTGGCGGTACGGGCCCGCCTGGTGCCGGCGTGGGGACCGGTGCTGGTGCTGGTCGGGTTCGCGGCGATCGCCGCATCGCTGGACCTGCTACCGGTGGGTGCGGCCGTGGTCCTCGCCGGGCTGTTCCCGCTGACCCCCCGATCAGGCGGCGACTGAACCGTTCGTCAACGTCGGTTCAGCTCCGACTCCAGCCGCTGGATCAGCGTCTTGCGGGCCTTGCCACCGCGCTCGCGTCGCAGGGCCGTCCTGAGCTGACGCGTGTCGAGGCCCCGCACGAGTTTGCCCGCCTCGGCGACCGGCAGGTCCGTCAGCTGCTCGGGTGCGGCGGCCTGCCGACGTGCGCGACTGGCCGGTCCCGTGTTGCCCACGTACTGCCGGCCGGTCCTGGATGCCTTCCGCTTCCGCTCGTCGGTCGCACGCCGTTGCTCCTCGGAGAGCCGTGTCCAGGCCCGTTTGGGTAGGTATCGGCTCGTCTCGCCGTTCCGCCGCGCTCGGGTGGAGCCCTCCTTCGTCTGCCACTCCTCGGCACCCCACCGTTGCAGGGACCGCTGCCGCTGGTCCTTCGGCCCCTGGTAGCCCCCGCCGCGCTTCTCGTACTCCTTGGTGAGCAGCTGCGACTTGCGGGCCGACCACTGTCCCGGCCTGCCGCCCCGGTCGGAAGCCCTGATCTCCGCCTTGATCTGCTCCCGGAGTTCCGGTTTCGTGTACCGCGCCATACCGGGCCGTTACCCGATGGCGCGCGGTGTGAACATCACGCGAACCGGCACCGCCGCCGAGATCGCTCGCGCCGGTGGGCCGGACCCCTGGTCCGGCCCACCGGGAGCATGTCACTAGTCGAGGTCCGGCAGCGTGGCCTTGCCGTTGTCGACGAAGGCGAAGGTCGTCTCCGACCCCGCCTGGGCCACCAGGCCGTCCCTGGAGGTGGTCCGCAGGTGGACGTTCCCGTCCCCACGGATCGCGTACGTCGGGCGGCCCTGCTCGTCCGTGGCCCGCGTCCGCTCCAGCGTGAAGAGCTGCCCGGCTGCCGACGTGTCGCAGCCGGCCGACACGACGGTGATCGGGCTGGTGCCGTTGTCCCGCAGGCCCATGCAGAAGGGTTCTCCGCCACTGCCGGCCTTCGCCGTCTTGATCTGGTGCCGGCCACTGCCCACCGGGTCGAGGACGAACAGGCTGTACTCCGCCTCACCGTCGGTCAGGTTGAGTCGTCCCTTGCCGTCGACCGCCAGGACCGACTCGAACGAACCGACCGGTGCGATGACGACCTGACGTTCACCCTGCAGGATGGCGTCGTCTCCACCGCCATTACCTCCCGGCGCCGGCGAACCGGTGGTCGCCGACGACGTGGTGGCGGAGGGCGTGGCCTGCGGTTCGCCGCTCGGGGAAGACGTCGTCGGACCGGCCGAAGGCGCCGCTGCGGGCTGTCCGTCCGGGTCGGCCGCGCATGCCTGCTGGGTCAGCAGCACGCCGGCACAGAGCACCGCAACCGTGCCGGTACGGGTGGAACGGGCGATCGGACGCTGCATTTCCGGTGCCTCCTCGATCGGCGGGGGCCGTCTGACTCGACGGCACGTCGTCGGACATTCCGTATGCTCGTTATCCATCGTGCTCAAACCCGACGGCGGTCTCGTCGGGGTCGGGGGCATCGGGACGCGGGGTCAGCCACCTCTTGACTCCCGTCGCTGTCCGATACCCGTCACCGTCGTCAGCGGCATCTCGGGGCACGGCGTCGATCGGCGCCATGACGGCGCGACCAGCAGGACGGACACGCCCTCGTCGACCCGTCGTCCGGGCCGCTCCGGCGTGGAATCCGGATCAGCACACCGGAATAATCGCGCGTCGACTGTGGACACCCTTCCGTAACGTCGGTCGCGGCCGAGAGGCCGGGTCGAGTCGCCCTGAGCACACCGCGACACCGGGGTGTCGTCACCGACGCGACGGGCGCGACCACACCGAACCCCACCACGAACGAGGAGATTCCCATGCATGTCCGATCCCACCGGGTCCGCACCGCCGGACGGACGACCCTGTCGCTCGCCCTGGTGTCCGCCACGGCGCTGACGACCCAACTCACGCTGGTCGCGCCGGCCGCCGCCGTCCTGCCCGGACTGACCCGGGTGACCAGCACCGGCCCGAGCAACAGCGACTGGAAGACCTGGCAGGCGGCCTGCCCCGCCGACACCCTCCTCATCGCCGGCGGCGGCCGGCTCAACGGCGGCGACGGCCAGGTCGTGATGGACACCATGGTGCCGGTCTTCGGCGCGACCGACGTCTACTCGGTGACCGGTCGGGAGGACGACGCTCCCGGCTTCGCCGGCAACTGGTCGATCACCGCCACCGCCCTCTGCGCGCGCACGCCGGTCGGCTGGGAGCACGCCGAGGCGGCCACCGTCTTCAACTCGAGCAGCAGCAATACGCTCACCGTGAGCTGCCCGGGCGGCAAGCGGGTGCTCGGCGCCGGGGTGGAGGTCAACGGCGGCGTCGGCCAGGTGGTGGTGGACGACCTGCGACCGAGCGCCGACCTGAGCAACGTCACCTTCACCGCGATCGAGGACGGCACCGGGCACTCAGGCCAGTGGCAGATCCGGGGCGAGGTCGTCTGCGTGACGCCGCCGGCCGGCCTGAACCGGGTCACGGGTCTCGGCGTACTCGACTCGACGTCGGTGAAGTCCGCCGTGGCGACCTGCCCGGCCGGGCAGCGGGTGCACGGCGTCGGCGGTGAGATCGACAGCGGTGCCGGACAGGTCCGGATGACCGCCGTCGACCCGATCTCGGACACCCAGGTCCGGGTGACCGCCGCCGAGGACCAGGACGGCTTCACCGGCAACTGGGCACCGCGGGCGTACGCGATCTGCGCCTGATCCCGGATCGCCGGCAACGAGCGAGCGGAGCGCCGTCCCGCGCGGGGGCAGCCTCCGCCCGGGTGCCGGACCGTCCATCGCCGGTCGCTCCGCCGGTCCGGTGTGACGGCACATCGACTTCGGCGCCGCCTCGGTCTCCGTCCTCGGCAGCGCGTGACCCGCCCCGGCCGACCGGTGAACCGGGGCCTCCGGACGCCTACCGGGTGAACGGCCGGTGGCGCCGACCCGGTGGGGTCAGCGCTGCCACCGGACGACGCCGCCGACGACGGTGAGCGCCACGGCCAGGTCACGCAGGTCCGCCGGCTCGACCTGGTACGGATCGAGCGGCAGCACGATGAAGTCGGCGAGCATCCCCGGACGCAGCCGCCCCTTCAGGTGTTCCTCGTAGGAGGCGTACGCACCGGCGGCGGTGAAGCCGTGCAGCGCCGCGTCGAGGTCGAGCCGCTCGTGCGGGTCCACACCGCCGGGCGGGGTGCCGTCGGGCTGCTGCCGGGTCACTGCGGCGTGGATGCCGTGGAACGGGTCCGGGTCCTCCACCGGGGCGTCCGACCCGAACGCCACCGTCGCACCGGTGTCCAACAGGCTGCGCCAGGCGTACGAGGCCAGTTCGCGCCCGGCGAGCATCCGGCTGGTCAGCGGGATGTCGCTGGTGCAGTGGGTCGGCTGCATCGAGGCGGTCACGCCCAGCCGGGCGAGCAGCGGCACGTCCGCCGGACGCAGGTGCTGGGTGTGCTCGATCCGGTGCCGCAGTCGTGGCACCGCCCCGGCAGCGGCCGGGTCGGTGCACGCCGCCTCCTGCCAGCGGGCGTACGCGCGCAGCACCATCCGGTTCGCCGCGTCGCCGATGGCGTGCGCCGCGACGGCGATGCCGGCCCCGGACGCCTTCGTCACGAGGTGCTCGAACTCCTCCGCCGGGGTGACCGCGATGCCGTGGTTGTCCGGCTCGCCCTCGTACGGCTCGGTCATCAGGCAGGTGTGGGAGCCGAGCGCCCCGTCGGTGAAGATCTTGACCGGTCCGGTACGCAGCCAGCGGTCCCCGTCGCCGGTCGCCCAGCCCCGGTCGATCGCCTCGTCCAACGCGGTCGACGGGATCGACTTGTGCACCCGCAGCGGCAGCTCGCCCCGGGCGTACAGGGTCTCGTACGCGGCCCGGCAGTCCTGCCCGTCGAGGTCGTGGATGCTGGTGAGGCCGACGGCGAGCAGTCGGGGCAGATGGGTGCGCAACTGCTCGACCAGGTCCCCGGAGAGGGAGGAGCGCATCAGGTCGTAGGCCGCGTCCCCGGCCGCCTCCCGCAGGATGCCGGTCGGCTCGCCCTGCTCGTCGCGGACGATCTGCCCGCCGGCCGGGTCGGGGGTGCGGGCGTCGATGCCGAGCCGCCGCAGGGCGGCGCTGTTGACCCAGGTGGTGTGCCCGTCGATGCTGGGCAGCACGGCGGGCCGGTCGGGGCAGACCCGGTCCAGGTCGGCCCGGGTCGGCTGCACCGGCCGGGCCCACTTGTGGCTGTCCCAGCGGCCGCCGAAGAGCCAGGCGTCGGGCGGCAGCGTGGCGGCGTGCCGTGCGATCCGGGTCAACGCCTCGTCGAGGCTGGTGGTGCCGCGCAGGTCGACCTGTTCCAGGCCGCGCACGTAGAGCGCCGAGTGGATGTGACTGTCGATGAGCCCCGGCAGCACGGTCATCCCGCCCAGGTCGACCCGGCGCGCCCCGCGACCGGCCCGGTTCCGGCACCCGTCGCGCTCCCCGACGGCGACGATGCGCTCGCCGCGCACCAGCATCGCTTCGGCGCGGGGACGGGCGGGGTCGAGCGTGTGGATCCGGGCGTTCTCGAAAACCGTGTCGGTCATAGGAGGCCTGATTCGACGGTCGGGCAGGGTCCACCATGCTAGTGCCGGACCACGCTGGTCGGTGGTCCCGGCACCGCTGGTCCGGCCACGCGCACCGCACCCCCGGCCGGCGGATCCGGCACGGGTGCCACTGCGCACCGCGCCCGACCCGGGCGCGGGCGGGTCCGTACCCCGCACCGGTACGGACCCGCCCCCCGTCGGCCGTGACGCGGCCGTCGCCGGTGACTAGCGGGGGGCGCTGCCGAACGCGCTGGACAGGTACCCCCGGGCGTCGGCGATGGCGCCCTCGATGATCCGGGCCGCCTCGCGGGCCTCCTCGGGCCGGTGGCCGGCCTGCACCTGGAGCCGGAACCGGGACGACCCGGTCGGGGTCACCGGGAACTCCACCATGAACGCGAGCACCCCCCGGTCGAAGAGGAGCCGGTTGGCGATGCGGGCGAGCTTCTCGTTGCCGATCAGCAGCGGCACGATCGGGGACGGCTCACCCATGCAGGTCAGGCCCCGCGTGGTGAGTCCGTCCCGCAGCGCGTCGATCGCGGTGAAGAGCTGCGTGCGCAGCGCGTCCCCCTCGGCCGACCGGATGATCCTGGTGGCCTCCAGCACCACCGCCGTCTGCACCGGCGAGAGCGCGTTGGAGAAGAAGTGCGAGCCGCCGAACATCTTGATGTACTGCTTCAACGCCGGGGAGTTGGAGGCCACGAAGCCGCCGTTGGAGCAGAACGTCTTCGAGAACGCGCCCATCACGATGTCGATCTCGCCCAGCAGGTTCTGCAGGCCCAGCACGCCCGTGCCGCCCGGCCCCATCGAGCCGAGGTCGTGGGCGACGTCGACCAGCAGGGTGGCGTCGTACTCCCGGCAGACCTGTTGGAGGGTGACCAGGTCGGGCCAGTCGGCGTCCACCGAGAAGAGGCCGTCGGTGACCACGAGGATGCCGTTGCGGGTGTCGGTGGCCCGGATCTCGATCAGGTGCTGGCGGACCGCCTCGACGTTGAGGTGCTCGTAGCGCACCACGTTGCGGGTCGCGGCGCGCGCGCCCTGTTGCAGGCAGGAGTGCGCCAGCCGGTCGATCAGGATGTGGTCGGACTGGCGGACCAGCCCCACCACCGCGCCGAAGCCGGCCGCCCACCCGGTGGGGAAGAGCGTCACGTGGTCGAGCTGCACCAGGTCGCCGAGGGCGGCCTCCAGCTCGTTGGAGATGTGGGTGTTGCCGAGCACCATCGGCGAGCCGGCGCTGTGCGGGCCGTAGTCGCGCATCGCCCGGGCCGCCGCCTCGCGGATGCCGGGGTGGGTGTTGAACGACAGGTAGTCCTGCGAGTTGAAGTTGATGCCCCGGGTCTGCTTGCCGAGGTCGTTGGTGATCTGGGCGATGCTGTCCGGGGCGGCCTCCAGCACCCGGGAGTACTGCCAGGTCTCGGTCCGGCGGCGGGCCTCCACCCAGCCGTAGAAGTCCTCGGTGCGGGCCAGCAGGTTCCGGCCGGCGGGCCGGTAGAAGTCGTAGGCGTTCTTGTCCAGCGCGTACTCCTCGTCGGGGTCGACGGGGTTGCGCAGGTGCGCCGGCTCCCACATCTCGGTCAGGTCCTCGACGATCCGGGCGAGTTCGCCGTCGGCCCCGGACGCGTCGAGGTCGGCGAAGTCGTCCCAGGGGATGTGGCCGGCCCAGTTGCGGGTCATCTCGGAGACCTCGATGGCGGTCTTCGCCATGGTCTCGACGTCGCCTCGACGGGCCGCGTCGAGGATGATCTCGATCAGTTCGCCGTCGTCACGCTGGTGCAGTTCGGTGGTCATGGTGTCGTCTCCCGGGGCGTGTCAGGCGAAGAGGTTCTGCTGGTACATGCGGGACGTCTCGGCGAAGTTCTCGAAGACCGCGTGGTCGGCGGAGGACTCCTTCGCGGCGTCGTTGAGCAGGAACAGGTTGGACGCCTGGAAGAACTCCGACACCGGGGCGACATCGGCGTGGGTGGCGATGAACCGGTCCGTCTCCTGCTGGTTGCCGCGTAGGGCGACGAAGAGTTGCAGTTCGTCGTGCCGGTACGGGCGCATCTCGGCGAGCGTGCAGACGTAGTCGTGGTAGGCGGCGGCGTTCTGGCTGCGGCGGCGGGCCTCGAACGCGGCCATCGCCTCCTCGACGGACGTCTCGCCGGTCAGCCACCGGTCGAGCGCGGCGGTGACCAGTTCCGCGTCCCGGAAGGCGTGCGTGATGCCGATCGCCGTGCACTGGTCCTTGGCCGACTCGGCGTCGCCGACGAGCACCCAGCCCGGCCCGTGCAGGGGACGGAGGAAGCCGGCCTGGTCCAGGGTGCCGTAGAAGCGCTCCTCGCGGGTGCCCTGGCTGCGGACCAGCTCCCCGAGTTCCGGGCTGACGAAGTCCAACGCCCGCTGGAAGTTGCCCGGCACGTCGGCCCGGAACTCCCGGGACCAGTCGCTCGGCCCCCAGACCAGCACCATGTTCTGCTCGAAGTTGGTGGGCACCGCGGCGGCGGCGAGCCGGCCGCGCCGGTGCAGTTGCGCGTGGCCGGGGTCGAAGCCGGAGAAGTAGCTCCAGTAGGCGAAGGTGCACCGGGGCCGCTCGTCGAACTTCGGCAGGCCGAGGGTACGGGCGACGAACGAGTTCCGGCCGTCGGCGCCGACCACGATCCGGGCGCGTTCCTCGACCGTCTGCCCGTCGACCGACCGGCCCCGGATGCCGACCACCCGACCGTCCTCGACGATCAGCTCCCGTACCGAGAAACCGGTGCGCACCTCCGCGCCGGCCTTGGCCGCCGCCTCGACGAGGATCTGGTCGAGCACCCGGCGACGCACCGAGGCGTAGCTCTGCACCACGCCGGATTCGTCGCCGTGCAGGTCCCGGAAGTACTCGCGCAGCAGCTCCGGCGGCACCGAGCCGGTCAGCCGGATCCCGTCGTTGACCACGTCGATGGCGGTGTACGTGGGGGTGACCGCTTTGACCTGGTCCAGCACGCCCCACCGGTTCAGGTAGGACATTCCGTGCGGCCAGAGGAAGTGCGTCGAGATGACGTCGCTGGGGAACGACGACCGGTCCACCACGAGCACCCGGTGCCCGCGCCGGGCGAGCAACAGGGCGGTGGAGGCGCCCGCACAGCGCGCACCGACGACTATCGCGTCGTACATGTTGGTCTCTATCCTTCGATGGGGTCCATGTCCTCCGTCGGCCGCACCACAGGAACGGGCGACCGACCGACCGGAGGGCGCCGCGCGGGGGTGTCACCGGCCGAGCGGCGATGGACAGTCACCGTACACAGTGGATCGGTATGGGTGTTCGGGCGTCCGGGATCCGGCGGCCGGCTGCGGACCCGGCGGTCGGCGTGCGGGCCGGGGTCGGGCGGGTAGGGACGACGGTCAGGACGAGGTGGTCCGGGGCGGTGGCGGAACCGGGCGACCCGGTCCGCTCTCCGGGTCGTACCCGGCGGCCTGGAGAGCGAAGAGCTCGGCGTACCGGCCGCCGGCCGCCGTCAGCTCGTGGTGGCTGCCGGCCTCGACGAGCCGGCCGTGGTGCAGGACGAAGATCCGGTCGGCGTGCCGCACGTTGGCCAGCCGGTGGGTGATCAGGATGGTGGTGGCCCGGCCCTGCCGGTCCCGGATCGCCTGGAAGAGGGCGTCCTCGGCCCGGGGATCGAGCGCGGAGGAGGGCTCGTCCATGATCAGTAGCTCGGCGTCGCGGAGGAACCCCCGGGCGGCGGTGATCCGCTGCCACTGCCCGCCGGAGAGGTCCTGCCCCTGGGCGAAGGTCCGGTCGAGCAGCGTCTCGTAGCCGTACGGCAGGTCGCGGATCATGTCGTCGGCGACCGCGCGGGCGGCGGCGGCCTCGATCCGGTCCTGCCGGGCCTCGGTGTCCACGTCGCCGATGGCGATGTTCGTCGCGGCCGTGAAGGGCCACTTGTGGTACTCCTGGGTGACCACCGCGATCCGGGTCCGGAGCCGGCCGGCGTCCCACTCCGCCAGCGGCCGTCCGTTCCACTCGATCACACCCGCGCTGGGGGTACGCAGCATGGCGATCATCGCGGCCAGGGTGGACTTGCCGGAGCCGTTCTCCCCCACGAGCGCCACGGTCTCCCCCGCCCGGACGGTCAGCGTGACGTCGTCGACGGCGGGTGTGTCCCGGTCGGGGTAGCACAGCGAGACCTTCCGTACCGTGATCTCCCGCAGCGCCGGTGGGGCCGCCCCCTCGCCGGTCCCGTCGGGCAGGTACGCGGCGGCCCGGGCCAGGAATCCGGTGTAGTCGCTGACGTGCTGCCCCTCGGTGTAGACCTGGTCGATCTGGAAGGTGACCGTGCCGAGGGACCGCTGCGCGGACTGCACCGCCACCACACAGGTGGCCGCCGCCGCGAGTGGGATCTGCCCCTCGACCAGCAGGAACCCGAGCAGGGCGTAGACGACGCCGGTGGCGACACCGCCGACCACCGCGCCGACGGTGGTGGTCGTGGTGACCCGCCGGGCCAGGGCGAGCTGGATGTCGGTCTCCACCTCCATCACCCGGTCGTACTGGTCGAGCAGGAACCGGCGCAGCCCGTACGAGCGCAGCTCCGGGGCGGAGACACGTTCGGCCATCAGCCGGTGCAGCAGCCACTGCCGGCGACGCCGGACCGACCCGGCGGTGTAGGTCTGGTAGCGCAGGTGCCCGGCACGCAGCGCCGCCCAGGCCTTGGGCAGCGTCGCGACCAGCAACGCCACCAGCAGCAGCGGGTGGATCACGACCACCGCCACGGCCACCGCGAGCAGGCCGGCCAGCCCGGCGAGCAGGTTCATCGACGCCTGCACCAGGGAGATCACCGAGTCGCTGCCCCGGGACGCGCGTTCCATCTCGTCGGCGAACGCGTCGGCGTCGAACGCGTCCAGCCGGACCGCCGTGGTCACCTCGAACAGCCGGCGCTCCACGTCCCGGCTCACTCTCGGGGTGAGACCGTTCTGGGCGTACCCGGTGGCGATGCCCGTGCCGGCCCGGATCGCCGTGACCCCCGCCAGGGCCAGCAGCGCGGGCAGCGCGCCGGCCACCCGGTCGGCGGTCGGGCCACCGGCGAACAGTTCCACCAGCACCCGTTGGGTGGCGAGCAGCCCGAACGCCGACATCACCCCGCCGCCGACCGTCGCGACGGCCACCACGGAGGTACGGAAGCGGTCGGCCCGCCAGCTGACCCGGATCGCCTCCGCGACCAGCCGGGGCAGTTCGGCGAACACGGCGAACAGTCCCGCCTCGGCCCGCGCCCGCACCCCGGTCTCCCACCACATCGCCCGTAACTCGGGCAGGACCGCCTCGCCGGAGGCGCGGCCGAGGCGTCCGGGATCGTCCCCGTCGGTGGGTCGGGCGGATCCGACGGCGGTTCCGGTCACGGGCGCTCCTCGCGAGGTGGCGGGACGGGCGTCGACGCCGACCGCACGCAGCCGTTCCAGGCGCACGGCCACCGGCGACCGGGCGACCACCGCAGCGGCCGACCACGTCGCCGACGGTGCCGACCTCACCACTTAACGCCATCGGGAGGATCGGGGGAAGTGGTCAACTCCACCGGACACGGGCGGCGGCCCCGCGACAACGACCTGCGAGGATGACCTCATGCTCAGGCGTATCCGGGAACAGGCCCGGGAGAACCGCAGACAGCAGCAGAAGTTCTCGAAGTCCCGGAATCCGGACGGCTGCTGCGACTGCTGCGACCTCGGGATCTTCTCCACGCTGCTGCTGCTCGGCTCGGCCGCGGCCACCCGCACAAGGGCGCCGGGGCTGGACCGGGCGGGGGTGGCGGCGATCCGCGGCTACCGGCGCTGGCTGTCGCCGTACTGGCCCGGTCGGTGCCGGTTCAGCCCGACCTGCGGGGCGTACGGCCTGACCGCGGTGGAGCGGCACGGCCTGGCGGTGGGCGGACGGTTGGCCGCCGAGCGGGTCCGGCGCTGCCGCCCCTCGGTGCCACGCGGCACCCACGACCCGGTGCGCTGACCGGGGGGCACCCGTCGGGTAAGGGCCCGGTGGCCGGGAGGACCCGACTCCACGGCCACCGGACGTCTCGGGACTACTTCTCGGCGTTCAGCGCGACCAGGGCGCTCGCCGTACGGAAGTACGGGTTCCGCCCGAGGTCGCCGACGGTGACGATGCCGAAGGCCTCCTTCAGCAGCTTGGCGTCGCCGGAGCTGACCCCGGCGAGGGCGGACACCGGGGCGTCGACCAGCTCGGTGAGGGTCTTGTCCTGGTACGCCTTGTCGACCAGTGCGGTGAGGTCGGCGGTGACGGGCATGCATTCTCCTTCGAGATCCCGGCCGGGCTGGCCGGAAACGATTGTGGACCGCGACGAACGGCACGAAAATGACCACGCGGTCATCGCGACACAATGGATCACCGCGCGGTCCTGTGTGGACGTCGTCGTGCGGGCACGGTAGCAACGCAACCTGGGAAGTCGCTGACAGAATCAGCTGGCCGGGGCGTGGGACAATGCCTTTTCCGTCCGGCTGCCTCCGTCACCACCTGCGGTTCGGCGTCGATTCGGCCGGCGGGAGGAGTGGCGGCGGCGGGTCATGATGGAACGGTGATTCGATTTCTGTTGAACCTGCTCTGGCTGATCTTTGGCAGCGGAATCGTGCTGGGAATCGGCTACGGAATCGCGGCACTCGTCTGCTTCGCACTCGTCGTGACGATCCCGTTCGGGGTGGCCTCGCTGCGGTTGGCCGCGTACTCGCTCTGGCCGTTCGGGCGCACCCTGGTCGACAAGCCCGACGCCGGCCTGCCCTCCGGCGTCGCGAACGTCGTCTGGCTGCTGGTCGCCGGCTGGTGGCTCGCCCTGGCGCACATCGTCGCCGGAGTGGCCCAGTGCGTCACCATCGTCGGCATCCCGTTCGGCGTGGCGAACTTCAAGCTCGTCCCGGCCGCGCTCTGGCCGCTGGGACGGCAGGTCGTCGAGACCCCCTGACCAGCCCGGTCAGCAGCACACGCCCGTCCCGCGGCCAGCGGCGCACGCCGGACGCGGGCCGCCGGGCGCGCGGTCAGGAGCGTTCGCTGATCCGGTCCAGGTGCGCGGCGAGTTCGTCGGTGATCAGCAGGTCCGTCCGGATCTGGTCGTGCGGGTACGCGGCCCGCCCGACCATGTGCGCGGCCACCGGCGCACTGGCCAGTTGGAACACCCCGACCAGAACGAGGGTGGTGATGTCCACCCCGGTACGCAGCCGCAGCGCACAGCCGAGCAGGACCAGCAGCAGGCCGAGAACCTGGGGCTTGGCGGCGGCGTGCATCCGGGAGAGCAGGTCGGGAAAGCGCACCAGGGCGATCCCGGCGGCGAGGCTGAGCAGCGCACCGGCGATCAGACAGACTGCGGCGATGGCGTCGAGGACGGCGTCGAGGCTCACTTCGGGCTCTTCCGCGCGGCGAAACGGGCGACGCTGACCGAGCTGACGAAACCGAGAATGGCGAGCACCACCAGCACGGGCAGCGCGGTGGCGTCCCGGCTGTACGCCGCCTCGGTGGCGATGGCGGCGACGACGATGGCCAGTAGCACGTCGGTGGCGACGGCCCGGTCGAGGATGGACGGTCCCCGGATGATCCGGGTCAGGGTCAGCCCACCGGCCACGGCGAGCAGAACGGTGACGGTCACGGCTACGGCGGTCATCTCGGTGCCCCTTACAGGTCGGCCGGCGGTGACGTGCCGGTGTGGGTGGCTTCGATCATCAGGCGCTGTTCGTCCTCGGAGCCGACGGCGGCGATGATCCGCTCCTCCAGCTCCAGGACCTCGCGCCGGAACTGCTCGACCTCCTCGACGGTGCGGACGCCGAGCACGTGGATGTAGAGGGTGCCGGTGGCCCGGTCGACCTCCAGGATGAGGCTGCCCGGCACCAGCGACAGGGCCTCGGCGGTGAGGGTGAGGTTCAGGTCGGTGTTGACCCGCAGCGGCACGGCGATGATCGCGCTGCGCGGTTCGTGCCCGAACCGTACGGCCAGCCAGGCGATCTGGGCGCTGGCCACCACCAGGTCGTAGAGGAAGCGGAGCCCGAAGCGGAGCAGCCCCAGCGGGTGCAGCCGCCCGGCGAAGGTCACCGGCGGCAACGGGAAGACGGCCAGCAGCACGGCGGCGACGAGCAGCCCGCTGATCAGGTTGGCCCAGGTGAAGGTGCCCCAGAGCAGCACCCAGACGGCGACCAGGCCGGGCACCGCGATCACCAGGTTGCGCCGCCGGTCGCGGCGGGTCAGTGGCGGGTTCGGCGGCTCGATCGGCTGGCCCGGCGTCATCGGATCGGCACTCACGGCGTCCCCTCCGGGTAGACGGCCTCCACGTACGGCGTACGGCGCAGCAGGTCGTCGGCGGCGTCGGTGCTGATGTCGAAGAGCGGCCCGGCGACCACCGTCAGGGCCAGCCCGAACACCACCAGGGCGGCGGTCGACCCGATCATCAGCTTGGGCAGCATGACGCCCGACTGGCCGGCGGCCGGGTCCTCGTACGGCTGGTCCGCGTCGTCGTCGCGGCCGGTTGCCGTCGGCATCTCCGGGTGCGGCGCCCGCCAGAAGGCCAGGTTCCACACCCGGGCGATCGCGTAGAGGGTGAGCAGGCTGGTGACCAGGCCGGCGGCGACCAGCCCCCAGGCCAGCGGCCCGCCGTCGTCGACCCCGGCCTGGACGAGACCGAGCTTGCCGAGGAACCCGGAGAAGGGCGGTATGCCGGCGAGGTTGAGCGCCGGTACGAAGAAGAGCACCGCGAGCAGTGGGGAGAGCCGGGCCAGCCCGCCGAGCCGGTCCAGGGCGGTGCTGCCACCTCGTCGCTCGACCAGACCGGCGGCGAGGAACAGGGTCGTCTGGATGGTGATGTGGTGCACCACGTAGAAGATCGCGGCAGCCAGGCCGAGCGAGGTGGTCAACCCCACCCCGAACAGCATGTAGCCGATGTGACTGATCAGCGTGAAGGACAGCAGTCGTTTGATGTCGGACTGGGCGACCGCGCCGAGGATGCCGACCAGCATGGTCAGCCCGGCCACCCAGAGCAGCAGGTCGGCGGTCCGGCCACCGGGGAAAAGCAGGGTCTCGGTCCGGATGGTGGCGTACACGCCGACCTTGGTGAGCAGGCCGGCGAAGACCGCGGTGACCGGGGCGGGCGCGGTCGGGTAGCTGTCCGGCAGCCACGCCGACAGCGGGAAGACGGCGGCCTTGATGCCGAAGGCGAGCAGCAGCATGCCCTGGAGGACCAGGCGCAGGTCGTCCGGGAGGGCGTCGAGCCGTTCCACCAGCTGGGCGAGGTTGAGCGTGCCGGTCGCCGAGTAGACCAGCCCGATCGCCACCAGGAAGATCATCGACGACAGGAGGCTGACCACGACGTAGGTGGTGCCGGCCCGGATCCGGGTCTCGGTGCTGCCCAGGGTCAGCAGCACGTAGCTGGCGACCAGCAGGATCTCGAACCCGACGTAGAGGTTGAACAGGTCGCCGGAGAGGAACGCGTTGCACACGCCGGCGGTGAGCACCAGGTAGGTGGGGTGGTAGACCGACAGCGGCGTCTCCTCGTCGCCGTCGGCCATGCCCTGCCCGATGGAGTACACCAGCACGCAGAGGGTGACCGAGGCGGAGACGACCAGCATCAGGGCGGCGAGTTGGTCGGCGACCAGCACGATGCCGAGCGGCGCCACCCAGCCGCCCACCTCGACGACGAGTGGGCCGTCGACGGTGGAGCGGATCAGCAGCAGCGCGGAGACCACCACGGTGGCGGTGAGCACGGTGAGGCTGACCCAGCGCTGGGCACGGGGCCGGCCGGCCAGCATGAGGGTGAGCGCCGCGCCGAGCAGCGGCATCACCACCGGCATCGGGACGAGGTGGTTCATCCGGCCCTCCCCGCGTCCGCGCCGGTGGGGGTGGGCACCGGGTCGTCTTCCTCGCCCGGCTCGCCGACGGTCTGCTCGTCGGCGGTGCCCGGCCCCTCGTCCCGGTCGGCCAGGTCCATGATCCGGCGGTCCTCCACGTCGTCCTGCACCTCGTCGTGGCCGTTGAGGTGCCAACTGCGGTAGGAGAGCGCGAGCAGGAACGCGGTCATGCCGAGGGTGATGACGATGGCGGTGAGCACCATCGCCTGGGGCAGCGGATCACTCATCTCCTCCTCGGGGGTGGTGCCGACGATCGGTGGCCCGCCGGCCCGCCCTCCGGTGAGCAGGAGCAGGTTGGCCCCGTTGCCGAGCAGGATGACGCCCATCAGCACCCGGGTCAGGCTGCGCTCCAGCAGCAGGGTCACCCCGGCGGCGAAGAGCACGCCGACCACGAGGACATAGGTGAGGTTCGGGGTCACACCAGCTCCTTGTCCCGCACCTCGGCCGGTACGTCGCTCCGTTCGGTCTCGTGCTGCCGGTCCATCTCCGCGCCGAGGCTGCGCAGGATGTCCAGCACCAGCCCGACCACGATCAGGTACACGCCGACGTCGAAGAAGACCGACGTGACGAAATGCAGGTGGCCCACGACCGGCAGGTAGAAGTCCAGCAGGGCGCTCTGGAGGAACTCCCCGCCGAACGGGATCGCGGCCACCCCGGTGCCCACCGCCACGAACAGCCCCGCGCCGAGCAGCTTGCCCGCGTCGACCGGTGCGGCGCTGTTCAGCTCGGTGCGTCCGCCGGCCAGGTAACGGACGGTCAGGGCGAGGCCGGCGACCAGGCCGGCGGCGAACCCGCCACCGGGGGCGTTGTGGCCGGAGAAGAGCAGGTAGATGGAGAAGACCGCGATGGCGTGGAAGAGCAGCCGGGTGACCACCTGGAGGATCACCGACTGGCGACGGGTGGTCGCGCCGGTGAGCAGCCAGCGCGCCCGGGACGGGGTGCCGGTCGCTCCGGGGATGCCGCTGCGTCTGTCCAGGTCGCGGGAGCGCCGGAAGATCAGGCTGGCCACGCCGGTGGCGGCCACCACCAGAACGGCGATCTCGCCCATGGTGTCCCAGGCCCGGATGTCCACCAGGGTCACGTTGACCACGTTCTTGCCGCCGCCGTAGGAGACCGCCTCGCCCGGGAAGTCGACCGAGATCGGGACGGCCGTCCGGCCGGACGCGGCGACGTACGCCATGCCGGCGGTGACCGCGCCCACGGCGATGCCGAGCCCGATCCGGCCGCGCCGGCTGGACCGGATCGGCCGCTCCGAGAACTTCTCCGGCAGGCGGCGCAGGACCAGCACGAACATCACGATCGTGACGGTCTCCACGAGGAACTGGGTCAGCGCCAGGTCGGGCGCGCCGTGCAGGATGAAGAGCACCGCGGTGCCGTACCCGGAGACCCCGACCAGGATCATCGCGGTGAGCCGGCGCAGGGCGCGGGCGGCGGCGATCGCGGAGACGATCACCACGGCGGCGGCCACCGCCTGGAGCGGGGTGTCCCAGGCCCGGAACGAGCCGGACCACGGGCTGCCGGCCAGCAGCGCGCTGCCGGGCAGGACGACCAGCACGAGCAGGATGACGCCCAGGTAGAACGGGAGCGAACCACGCTGGGTCGCGCCGGTCAGCTCCACCGCCAGCCGGTCCACCCCGTTGACCACCCGCTGGTAGGCGGCGGCACCGTCGAACGGCAGCCGTGCGCCGGTGCGCAGCCGCCCGCGGTGGACGAGCAGGAACAGTCCGACACCGGCCGCGACGGCCACCACCGAGAGCCCGAGCGCAAGCGTCGGCCCGTGCCAGAGCGCCAGGTGGTACGGGCTTCCGGTGGTCGGGTACAGGTCGGCGTACGGGGCGAGCAGCCGGTCGACGGCCGGTGCGGACACGCCGACGACCAGACCGGCGGCGGCGAGCAGAGCCGGTCCCGCCAGGAACGGCCAGCGCACCGGGTGCGCCTCGGTGCTCGGCACCCCGGGCTTGGCGGCGAAGGCCCCCCAGAGGAAGCGCAGCGTGTACGCCACGGTCAGCGCCGAGCCGAGCACGACCCCGGCCAGCACCACCCGGTCGGCGGTGCCGCCGTGCAGGAACGCCTCGTAGGCGGCCTCCTTGGCGACGAACCCGGCCAGCGGCGGCAGGCCGGCCATGGACGCGGCGGCGAGCGTGGCGACCACCGCCAACGCCGGGGAGCGCCGGCCGAGCCCGCTGAGTTCGCGGAGGTCACGGGTGCCGGTGGCGTGGTCGATGATGCCGACGGAGAGGAACAGAGTGGCCTTGAACAGCGCGTGGGCCAGCACCATCGCCACGCCGGCCAGCGCGGTGTCCCGGGTGCCCGCGCCGAGCACCACCATCAGCAGGCCGAGCTGGCTGACCGTGCCGTACGCCAGGAGCAGCTTGAGGTCGACCTGGCGCAGCGCCGACCAGGCCCCGAGGAAGAGCGTGACCAGACCGGTGGTGAGCAGCACCGGCCGCCACGGGGCGACGTCGGCGACTGCCGGACCCATCAGGGCGACCAGGAACACGCCGGCCTTGACCATGGCCGCAGCGTGCAGGTAGGCGCTGACCGGGGTGGGAGCCGCCATCGCGTTGGGCAGCCAGAAGTTGAACGGGAAGATCGCCGATTTGCTCAGCGCGCCGAGCAGCACCAGCACCAGCGCCACGGCCAGGTAGCCGCCGTCGGGGAGGTTCCCGGCGATCTCGGACCAGCGGTAGGTGCCGGCGTGCTGACCGAGCATGATGAACCCGGCGAGCATGGCGAGACCGCCCAGCGTGGTGACCAGCAGGGCCTGCATGGCCGCCCGACGGCTGGCCCGCTTCGCGGGGTCGTACCCGATGAGCAGGTAGGAGAAGACGGTGGTCAGCTCCCAGAAGACGTAGAGCAGCAGCAGGTCGTCGGAGACCACCAGACCGAGCATCGCACCGGCGAAGGCGACGAAGACCGCCGCGAACCGGCCCAGTCCGGGATCGTCCGAGCTGAAGTAGTGCGCGCTGTACACCAGCACCAGCGCGCCGACCCCGCCGACGAGGACGACGAGCAACCAGCCCAGGGTGCCCATCCGCAGAGCGATCTCGAGCCCCAGCCCCGGCACCCAGGGGAAGGTCTCCACCACCGGGGTGCCGGCGCGGACCTGACCGGTGTGGGCGAGTGCCCAGACCAGGGTCGCCGCCGGCACGGCCGCCACGAGGTAGAGTGCCCGCCGCCCCCAGGTGCGTACCAGCGCCGGGGCGATCACAGCAGCGAGGGCATGGACCGCCACCAGTACCAGCACACAACCTCCCCAAGATCCACCCGGCTTTTCCACAACACTATCCAGGAAGACGGGAAATCCACACGGGCCGTGGGGCAAGTCATCGATCAACTACTCGGGGCGACCCCGCCCTGACCAGCGGTCCCGCCGGGCGCGGCGGCCCGTCAGTGCCCTTCCGGGCGGTCCGGGTACCGGTGCGGTGTCCGTGTGTGCGGGTCGTCACGGTCGATGCGCAGTTCCCGTTCGAGTTCGACGATGACCGCGCGGAGATCGTCCAGCCGCTGGGTGAGCGCGATCCGGTCCACCTCGTCCGGCACGCCGTCGCCGTCGGCGTCGTAGTCCGGGGCGAGCCGCTCGGTCATCTCCAACCGGCGGGCCTCCTCCATCGAGTTGACGATGACCGCGATCAGGATGTTGAGCAGCAGGTTCACCGTGATCAGCACGTAGCTGACGTAGTAGAGCAGCGTCCACGGGGAGAGGGCCATGCCCTGCTCGATCAGATCCGGCAGTGTCTCCAGCGAGAGCAGCACGAACAGGGTCAGCAGCGAGCGGCCGATGTCCCCGTACTGCTCGGGGTAGGCGTCGGCGAAGATCAGCCAACCGGCCATGCCGTAGACGTAGAGGGTCACCGCGGCCAGCGCGAGGAAGCCGCCGACCCCGGGCAGGCTGCGCCACAGCGCGGCGACGATCGTGCGTAGTCCCGGGGAGAAGCGCACCAGCCGGACCATCCGGGCGACCCGCACCACCCTGAGCAGCGCGGAGTCGCCGTGCAGGCCGGGCAGGAAGATCGCCGAGATCACCACGAAGTCGAAGACGTTCCAGCCGTGTCGGAAGAAGTCCTGCGGACGGCGGCCGTACGCGAGCAGCCGGATGACGATCTCGGCGACGAAGGCGGCCCGGAAGGACCACTCCAGGCCGTGCAGGATCGGCCCGGCCACCCCCAGGTGCGGGTACGTCTCGACGCCGAGCAC
Organism: Micromonospora sp. NPDC050187; assembly: GCF_044459745.1. Lineage (NCBI taxonomy): Bacteria > Bacillati > Actinomycetota > Actinomycetes > Micromonosporales > Micromonosporaceae > Micromonospora > Micromonospora sp. NPDC050187. The sequence continues at coordinate 20,646 of NZ_JBITJH010000012.1, read as the reverse complement.
CACCCCGTTGGCGATGATCACGACGACGATGGCGATCTCGAATGGACGGGACCGGGCGATCCGACCGCACCGGTCGGCCAGGCGGGACCGGCCGGCGGTCCGGGTGGGCGCGTCGCTCACCGGGCCGTAGCCACCGTGGTGCTCATCGGGCGGTGTCCCGCTCGACCTCCCGACGCAACCCGTCAGCTTCCATGCCCAGGTAGCGGCGGATCACCCGACCGCCGAGGAGAGCGGTGAGCCGGGCGAGCGGTCCGTCCAGCCGCAGCGTGAGGGTGGCCTCGGACCGCCCCGGTCCGGCCGGACGCACCCGGTGGTCGCCGGTGGTGCGGACTCCGGGGCTGGTGGCCGTCCAGGCGAAACCGGACCCGTCGACCCGGGTGACCCTCCAGGTGTTCGCCGGCAGGCGGTGCTGCTTGAGCCGGACGGTCTCGCCCACCTCCAGCGCCCCGGACGCCGGCCGGTCGAGCCGGGCCACGGACGCGTTCCAGCGCGGCCAGCCCGCCACGTCCTGCATCACCCGGGCGACCTCCTCGGCCGGCGCGGCGATCTCCACCCTCCGGTGGTACGCGATGCCCAACGTCCTCACGGCTCCTCCCCGACCGGCCCTGACGCGGTCGACGCCACCGGCGCTCCGGCCGGTACGCCCCGTCCGTCGCCGGCGCACCTCGTCGACGCCGTCCGGGTCAATCATGAACGGTGCTCGCGGCGGCACGGGTCACCGGGGCGGACGGTAATCGGGTTGGCGCGAGCCGCACCCGTGCCTAGCCTGCGGACGATGGACCGCCGGCCCGGTGCCGGCCGTACCTGGAGCTGAGGAGCTGCCCGTTGGACCTCGACCGCAGTCACGTCATCCGCGAGGGCGACCTGCGCATCCTCAACCCGTTCGACGCCGGAAAACTGGCCACGCTCGGACGGGCGATCCACCTGCGCCCCGGGATGTCCCTCCTCGACCTGTGTTGCGGCAAGGGTGAGCTGCTCTGCACCTGGGCCCGGGAGCACGGGATCTCCGGCACCGGCGTCGACATCAGCACCGCCTTCACCGCCACCGCCCGGGACCGCGCCGCCGAGCTGGGGGTGGCCGACCGGGTCCGGTTCGTGCACGGCGACGCCGCCGCGTACGTACCCGGGGAACCCGTGGATGTGGCCGCCTGCGTCGGTGCCACCTGGATCGGCGGGGGTGTCCCCGGCACGCTGGAGATCCTGGAACGCGGCCTGCGCCCCGGCGGGATGCTGCTGGTCGGCGAGCCCTACTGGCGGCGGACGCCCCCGGACCAGGTGACCGTGGAGGCCTGTCACGCCACCGCCCGGGACGACTTCCACGACCTGCCGGGCCTCGTCGAGCTGTTCCAGCGGTGCGGCTTCGACCTGGTCGAGATGGTCCTCGCCGACCAGGACAGCTGGGACCGGTACGCGGCGGCGCACTGGCTCAACCTGCGCCGGTGGCTCGACGACAACCCGGACGACGACCTCGCCCCGCAGCTGCGCGCCGAACTGACCGAGGATCCGGTCCGCCACGTGCGGTACGTCCGGGATCACCTCGGCTGGGGGGTCTTCGCGCTGCTCCGCCGCTGACCGAGCGGCCGGGGGCTCAGCTCGCGGGCCTCGATCTCGTGGCGCGGTCCCCTGTGGTCCGTCAGCGACTCCGGACCGAGAGCCTGCGTGCCAGCCCGGTCAGTTCGGTCCGCGCGTCGTCCTCGATCGACGCGTCGTGGAGCGCGGTCACGGCCTCCTCGGTCCGGGCGGCGATCATCTCCTCCACCCGGCGCAGGCCGCCGGTGTCGACGATGATCTCCCGGAGGACGTCCGCGCCGGCCCGGTCGAGGTGCGGATCGCCGTGCCACCGGTCGATCTCGGCGGTCTGTGCGGCCGTGGCGGCCTGCCGGGTGAGCGCCATCAGCACGGTCGCCTTGCCGTCGCGCAGGTCGGTCAGGGTGGACTTGCCGGTGCAGGTGTCGTCGCCGAAGACGCCGAGCACGTCGTCGCGGAGCTGGAACGCCTCGCCGAGCGGAATGCCGACCCGGGAGAAGGTGGCCAGCTCGGCGCGGTCGGCGCCGGCCCACGCGGCCCCGATCTGGAGCGGACGCTCGACCGTGTAGCGGGCGCACTTGTAGCGCAGGATCCGCAGGCAGTCGGCCAGCCCGGCACCGGCGGCCTCACCCCGGACGTCGAGGTACTGCCCCATCACCGCCTCGACGCGCATCCGCTGGAACAGCGTCCGCACCCGGGCCACCCGGTCGGCGCTGCCGCTGCTGCAGAACAGCTGCTCGGACCAGACCAGGCAGAGGTCTCCCCAGAGGATCGCCATGTTCCGGCCGAACCGCTCGGCGTCCCCCCGCCAGCCGCGTCGCCGGTGCCGGTCGGCGAGCTCGACGTGCAGGGTCGGGCGGCCACGTCGGGTGTCGCTGTCGTCCATGACGTCGTCGTGGATCAACGCGAAGGCGTGGAACAGCTCCAGGGCGGCGGCGACGCGGACCACCCCGGGTCCGTCCCCGCCGCAGGCCCGCCAACCCAGGTGACAGAAGGTCGGCCGAGTCCGCTTGCCGGCCGCGCCCAGGACGAAGGAGCGGAGCAGTTCGATCCCGTGCCGCCAGTCCTCGTCGCCGGCGGTGTCGAGGTGTCCACCGAGGAAGTCGGCGAGCACCGCGTCGACCTCACGCCGGAGCGATCCGGCCTCCGGTTCGGCGATCACCGCCGTCGGGCCCACCACGACCGCCGGGGTCGCGCCGCCTAGGTTGACCATGAGTGTTCTCCCCTCAGCCGTCGGACGGCCGGCCATGACCGCACGGGCACGGCGGGTCGGGTCGGGTCGGGTCGGGTCACCGAATTCCGCCACCGGCAGAACCGGGCGGCCGGTGAGCCGGACCACGGGATCGACGATTTCCGCTCGTCCCGCCGTCGCGAAATCCGACCGTCCACATGTGCTGGCCCTGTTCCCTTCTCGGAGGCGGTGGTTCACGTACTGCGCGACCGGTTCGGACAATGGCACGCGACAATTCGGCAGTGCTCGATGGATTGTATAGGAACGGGATCCCGACGGCGGCCCTCCACGGGCATTTTCCCCAACCCCGCCGCACCCCTCGGCGAGATCGCAGCTGCCCTCTGTTTCCGCAGCTCATGCACCATTCGACCGGGACAGCGGAGGTTCGGCGACCCAGTGACACAACAGGCGTGGGCGCACTTACCGCGTCGAGCCGGCCTGCGGTTCGCCAGCCGTACGCTGCCGGGATGTCGCCGTTACCGGGCGACCCGACCGATCGTCCGCCCGCCCATTGACCCAGCCGACCCGGCGCACTTTCCCGCCGCCCGGTCGCGCACCGGGGAGAAATGGTGCCCCGGCGGGCCGGTCGTGGCCCCGGTTCACCACCGGCGACAGGACCATCACCGAACCTTGACAGATCTAACTAAGGTTAGGTTAACCTAACCGCCATGAGTGGTCGGGACAGTCGCGTCGAGGGTCTGCGCGGCGTGGATCTGCGTCTGGGCTACCACGGTGCGACCGTGGTCCACGACGCCGCCATCACGTTGCGCCCCGGCGCGGTGACGGCCCTGGTGGGGCCGAACGGCAGCGGCAAGTCGACGCTGCTGCGCGGACTGGCCCGGCTGCACCCGCTGGAGCACGGTGAGGTACACCTCGCCGACGGCACCTCGGCCCGGACGCTCACCGCCCGGGAGTTCGCCCGCCGGATCACCCTGCTGGCCCAGAGCCGTCCCACCCCCAGCGGCGTCACCGTCCGGGACGTGGTCGGCTACGGCCGGCACCCCTACCGCGGACGCTGGCGGGCCGGCGACCCCGACGGCCCGGCCATGGTCGAGCGGGCCATGGCGACCACCGGCGTCACCGCGATGGCGGACCGGCCGGTCGACGAGCTCTCCGGCGGCGAGTTGCAGCGGGTCTGGCTGGCCACCTGCCTGGCCCAGGACACCGGCGTACTGCTGCTCGACGAGCCGACCACCTTCCTCGACCTGCGCTACCAGGTCGAGATCCTCGACCTGATGCGGGACCTCGCCGACGACGACCGCGTCGCCGTCGGCGTCGTCCTGCACGACCTGAACCAGGCCGCCGCCGTCGCCGACGAGGTGGTGCTCCTGCACGCCGGGCGGGTCCGGGCCACCGGCGCTCCCGCCGACGTCCTCACCGAGGAGGCCCTGACCGAGACGTACGGCATCCGCATCGAGGTGACCGTCGATCCGCTCAACGGCCTCCTCACCACCCGACCCGTCGGCCGGCACTCGACCCGGTCCCTCGCCTGACCCGACAACCGAATCACGAGCAGAGAAGACCGTCATGATGCGTACCCGTGCGACCCTCCTGGTCGCCGCCGTCGCCGCGCTGGCGCTGAGCGCCTGCGGCACCACCGAAGAGCCGGCCGCGAGCCCCTCCGCCTCCGACGCCGCGCCCAGCGGCCCGGTCACCGTCACCGACAGCCGGGGCAAGGCCGTCACCCTCAAGGCACCGGCCACCAAGGTCGTCGCGCTGGAGTGGGCCGAGGCCGAGACGCTGGTCGCCCTCGGTGTCATGCCCGTCGGCGCGGCCGACACCAAGGGTTACGCCACCTGGTCCCGTGCCGCCAAGCTCGACGCGAGCGTGAAGGACGTCGGCACCCGGGCCGAGCCGAGCGTCGACGCGATCGTCGCGTTGCAGCCGGAGCTGGTGGTGATGGAGGCCGAGCGGGGCGCCACCCTGGTCGACCAGTTGGAGAAGTACGTTCCGGTGCTGGTCACCAAGGGCAGTGACGCCAAGGACAACCTCGGCCGGATGCGGTCGGACGTCACCATGATCGCCCAGGCGACCGGGAAGAGCGCCGAGGGGGAGAAGCTGCTCGCCGACTTCGACGCCGCGATCGCCGACGGCAAGAAGAAGATCGCCGACGCCGGGGCCGCCGGGAAGCAGTTCACCGTGGCCGACGGCTGGAAGGACGGCAGCAACGTCACCATCCGGATGTTCGGTCAGGGCGCTTTCGTCTCCCAGATCGGCATCCAGCTCGGGCTGAAGAACGCCTGGACCGGCAAGGTCGACGAGATGTGGGGCCTGGGCCAGACCGACGTCGAGGGGCTGACCGTCCTCAAGGGGCAGGACCTCACCTTCCTCTACAACGCCTCGGACGGCGACGACGTCTTCCAGCAGGGCCTCTCCGGCAACGCGATCTGGAAGTCGCTGCCCTTCGTGCAGCAGAACAAGCTGCACCGGTTGTCCGACGGCATGTGGACCTTCGGCGGGCCGCTCTCCGGCAAGCAGTACATCGACGAGTTCGTGAAGGTCTACACGGCTTGAGCCAGCTCAGCGCACCTGCCCGGTCGGGGGCGGCCACCCGGCCGGCCCCGACCGGACCGTTCGCCCCCACCCGGGTCGTCACCACCTTCGTCATCGCCACCGCCCTGCTCCTGATCGTCACGGCGGTGCACCTCACCCAGGGCACCTCGGCCGTCGGCGCGCTCGACCTGCTGGGCCTGATCACCGGATCGGACGACGAGGCGGCCCGGGTGCTGGTCGCCTCCCGGATCCCCCGCATGCTCGCCGGGCTGGCCGTCGGTGTCGCGCTCGGCTTCGCCGGAGCGGCCCTCCAGTCGCTGGCCCGCAACCCGCTGGCCTCCCCGGACACCCTCGCGGTCAACGCGGGGGCGCACCTGGCCATCGTCGCCGTGGCGGCGTTCGGCATCTCCCTGCCCGCCCTTCCGGCGGGCGGTCTGGCCTTCTGCGGCGGCCTCGCGGCGGCCGGGCTGGTGATGACGCTGGCCACCGGCGGTCAGGCCGGCACGACCCGGCTGATCCTCGCCGGCTCCGCCACCGCACTCGCCCTGAGCTCGTTCACCATGCTGCTGATGCTCCTGTTCGAACAGGCCACCATCGGCCTGTTCGCCTGGGGCAACGGTTCGCTGGTGCAGGCCGACCTGACCGCGTTCACGCAGCTCGCCCCGGTGATCGCGATCGCCGCCGCGCTGCTGGTGGCGCTCGGGCACCGGATGGACGTGCTGGCCCTCGGCGACGACACCGCCACCGTGCTCGGGCTGGACGTCCGGCGTACCCGCCTCCTGGTGATCGTGCTCGCCGTCCTGCTCTCCGCCGCCGCGGTGACCCTCGCCGGGCCGATCGGCTTCGTCGGGCTCTGCGCGCCGGTGATCGTCCGGCTGCTCGGCCGGATGGTGCCCGGGGTGCACCGGCACCGGGTCCTGCTGCCGCTCTCCGGCATCGTCGGCGTGCTCATCGTGCTCGGGTCCGACGTGCTGCTGCGGGCCGTGCTCGGCGCCCAGGCCGGCGTGGAGGTGCCGACCGGCGTCGTCACCACTCTCTTCGGCGCGGTGCTGATGGTCTGGTTGGCCCGCCGCTACCGGGACGCCGGCCCCACCCGTCGCCCCCCGGGCGGCCACGCCGCCGTCCGCTCCCGTGCCTTCCACCTGACCGTGGTCACCGTCGCCGCTGCGGTGACCGCCGGGGCGGTGGTGCTCGGCATGCTCGCCGGGGACACCTGGGTCCTCCTCGGTGACGTCGTCAACTGGGTGCAGGGCCGCACCGGACCGGCGTACACCTTCGTGCTGGACCAGCGCTGGCCCCGGGTCGCGGCGGCGCTGCTGGCCGGCGCGGCGCTCGCGGTCGCCGGCACCACCGTGCAGGCCGTCTGCCGCAACCCGCTCGCCGAGCCGGGCATCCTCGGCATCACCGGCGGGGCCGGCATCGGCGCGGTGGCCCTGCTGACCTTCGTCCCGCTGGCCGGGGTCGCCGCCATCTCCGGTGCGGCCGGAGTCGGCGCGTTCGTGGCGTTCGCCCTGGTCTACGGCCTGTCCCGGTACGGCGGCCTGAGCTCCGACCGGCTGGTGCTGATCGGTTTCGGGGTGTGGCAGGGCGGCACCGCCATCATCACCTTCATCATCGTCAGCTCCGACCCGTGGAACACCGGCAAGGCGTTGACCTGGCTCTCCGGTTCCACCTACGGCCGGACGGCCCCGCAGGTGCTCCCGGTCGTGATCGCGCTTCTGCTCAGCATCCCGGCCGTCGTCGCGGCCCGGCGGGAACTCGACCTGCTGTCGCTGGACGACGACACCCCCCGGGTACTCGGCGTCCGGCTGGAGCGCACCCGGCTGCTCGCCCTGGGCGCGGCGGCGCTGCTCACCTCGACCGCCGTCAGCGCGGTCGGCGTGATCGGCTTCGTCGGGCTGGTCGCCCCGCACGCCGCCCGGGCCCTGGTCGGTGGCCGGCACTCGCGGGTGCTGCCGGTCGCCGTGCTGCTCGGCGCGGCCCTGGTCAGCCTCGCCGACACCCTCGGCCGCACGGTCATCGCCCCCGCCCAGGTCCCCGCCGGCCTGGTCACCGCCATGATCGGCACCCCCTACTTCGTCTGGTTGCTGTGGCGCTCGCGCGGCGCGGCGACCGGGCCTCGATGAGTTCCCAGTCGGTGGTCCGGCACACCTGCCGGACTACCCCGCACCGATAAAGGAAGGCCGCCATGCCGAGCATCCTCTCCGTCGCGCCCTGGCGCGTCTTCGCCGTCGAGGTCCGTGCGCTGCGCCGGCTCAGCCCGTCGTTCCTGCGGGTCACCTTCGCCGGCCCGGACCTGGACCGGTTCGCCGACAACGGGTACGACCAGCGGATCAAGGTGGCGCTGCCCCGCACCGGCGAACGGGTGGCCGAACTGCCGCACGGCGCCGACTGGTACCAGCAGTGGCGGACGCTGCCGGAGGAGACGCGCTGCCACATCCGTACGTACACGGTCCGGGCGGTCCGACAGGACGTCCAGGAGGTGGACGTCGACCTGGTGCTGCACGGCGACGGCGGGCCGGCCACCCGGTGGGCGCGACGGGCCCGGCTCGGCGACCGGCTCGGCCTGGTGGGCCCGGACGCCGGGTACGACGGGGTGCACGGCGGGGTCGAGTTCCGGCCCCCGGCGGTCGGGACGCTGCTGCTCGCCGGGGACGAGACGGCCGCCCCGGCGATCTGCGCCATCCTGGAGCGGCTGCCGGCCGACGCCCGGGGCCACGCCCTGATCGAGGTGCCCGACACCGGCGACGTCCTGCCGGTGACCGCTCCGTCCGGGATGACGGTGACCTGGCTGCCCCGAATCGGCGCGGCTCACGGCAGCCGGCTCGCCCCGACCGTGGCGGCGCTCGCCGGGGAACTGCTGCCGGCCAGCCGGCCCGCTCTCGCGCTGGCCGGCGGGTTCCCCGCGCCGGTCGGGTCGCTGGCCGAGGTGGACGTCGACCGGGACATCCTCTGGGAGGTGCCGGACGTGCCCCCTGCCGCCCCGCTCTACGCCTGGCTGGCCGGTGAGGCGGCGGTGATCCGGGGACTGCGCCGACACCTGGTCACCGAACGGGGGCTCGACCGCAGCGCGGTGGCCTTCATGGGCTACTGGCGCCTCGGCCGCACCGCCGACTGACTACCGCCCCGCCCCGCCCGCCGGCCGCCGGCCGGCCGCTTGATCGACTCGACTTGCGGCATGTTGGCCCCATCCGGGCCGCCACGGATGCCCCGACATGCCGCAAGACGAGTCGATCAAGCAGGGGCGGGGGCGGGGGCCGCGCCGGGGCGGTCGGACCCGGGGCGGTCCAGGAAGAGGAGCCGGGCGCGTTTGTGCGGTAGGTCGACCTCCGGGCCGGGGACGAAGCCCGCGCGGACCAGCCGGGCGATGGCCCGCTCGTTGCGGGCGTCCGGCTCGGCGACGATCCGCCGTCGGGACCCGTCGGTCAGGACGAAGTCGAGGAACGCGCCGAGCACCGTACCCGTGAAGCCCGGCTCGGTGCCGCCGTCAGGTGGGCCGACCATCAGGTGGATGCCGAAGTCGCCCGGCCGCACGTCGTAGCACTCGCCCACCGGGTCGGCCGCCGGCTCGTACGTCTGGAAAAGCCCCACCGGGCGGCCGTCCCGGTGGATCAGGTACGCGTGGTGGGTGTCCAGCGAGTCCAGGTAGGCGTAGATTTCCCGGACCCGCTCCCGGCTGGCGTCCCGCATGCCCCAGAAGCGGGACCGTTCCCGGGTGACCCAGTCGTGGATCAGGTCGGCGTCGGCGACCGGGTCGACGAGCCGGATCGACACCTCCCCGAAGCCGTCGACGCGCCGCCGCCAGACCGGGTCAGTGGGTCTCGTCATCACGCTCCTCAATGAGCCGGTGCCAGTCGGTGACGACGGGGGCGAGATCGCCGCGCAGCCAGTACGGCAACTGGTCGCGCCGGTGCGGGTCGCCGGGCACCCCGGACGCCCCGAACGGCACGATCCACCGGCTGTCGTCGCGTCGGCCGAGGTCCCAGACGTAGCGGGCAGCCGACGCCCGGAAGCAGAGGTGGGTGGCACCGGGAACGCTGGAGGTGGCGAGCACACAGTCGTGGTCGCCGGACAGGCCCGGCCACCGCTCCTCCGGGTCGGGCAGGGCCGCCCAGGGGGCGAGCCGGTGCACCTCGCCCCACGGGGTCGGGGCGGCGTCGGCCGCCTCGTCGAGCGCGGCACGGGCAGCGGCGGCCCGGTCCGCCACGGGGAGAAGATCCGTGGGAGGGAGATCCGTGGTGAGCAGGCTCTCCAGCGCGAACCCGACCTTCGGCACCAGGGCGAGCCAGGGGTGGAACAGTGCCGGGTACCGGGTCGGGTCGGCCAGGGGGGTCAGCGTCGGGTGCGCGGCGAGACGGCGCACCACCCCGGCCCGGACGGCGGCGAACGCGGCGGCGTCGACACTGTCGGCGCGCATCTCGCGGTCCCAGCGCAGCAGCCGGTCCCGCAGCGCGGCGGCGGCCGGGGTGAGCCCGTCCAGGCCGGCGAGGAGGGCGAGCAGCGGTTCGGCGGACGCCAGCCGGGTGTCGGTGTGGACGGTCGCCTGGTCGTCGGCGGTCCAGTCCTCGCGGGCGGTGAGGAGTTCCCGGATCCGGTTCGCCCGGTGCGGCGGGGCGAACTCGACGCCGAGCGGCGTGGCCACGCCCCGTTCGTTGGCCATCACGGCGAGGTCGCGCACCTCGGCGCGGGGCAGGTCGTGCCAGCCGCGCCACTCGTGGCCGGGCTCCCAGGCCGGGACGACCCGCAGCCCGTTGGCCCGGTCCCGGACCGGCACCGCCCCGGCGGCCCGGTGCAGCAGGCCGCCCTCGGTGTCGGCGGCGAGCACCACGTTGACCGGCTCCACCCAGTGGTCAACGGCGGCGTCCACGTCGGTGACCCGGGTGGCGGCGAGCAGGGCGGGCAGCGCGGCGAAGCCGAGGTCGCCGGAGACCCGGGGCGGGTAACGGAGGCTGATCGCCTGCTCGTCGTCGGGGCCGCCGATGATCACCGGTCCGCGCCCGGTCTCGATGACCTCGACCTCGACCGGGTCACCGTCGGCCACCTCGACCGTCTCGACGTGCCGCTCGGCGGGGTGCCAGCCGTCCGGGCCGAGCGCCTCGACGATGTCGCCCCGGCGGCGCAGCCGCTCGGCGTAGAGGTCCTGGTAGTCGGCCATCGCGTTGGTGATCGCCCAGGCCACCGTGCCGGTGTGCCCGAAGTGGGCGATGCCGGGCACACCCGGCACGGCCAGCCCGACCACGTCGTACGCCGGGCAGGCCAGCCGGATCTGCTGGTAGATGCCGGGGTCCTCGATGAACCGGTGCGGGTCCCCGGCGACGATCGCCGCCCCACTGGCGGTCCGCGCGCCGGTGAGCAGCCAGCCGTTGCTGCCAACGGTGTCGGGGCGGTCGGTGGCGAAGAGGCGGACCGCCTCCTCGCCGAGGTGGCGGGCGACCTCGGTCCGCCAGAGCTTGGCCGGGAACCCGGCGAACAGGATGTGGTGGGCGAGCCAGACGGCCAGCGGGGTCCAGGGCTGCCAGTGGCCGGGGGTCAGCCCGGTGGCGGTGAACTGCGGTGCCCGGCGGGCCCCGGCGGCGAGGCCGGCGTTCACGCCGTCGACGTACGCGTGCAACCAGGCGGCGGTGGCCGGGTCGAGGTTGTCGTGGCACCGACGGGCGGTGTCGGCAAGCCGGGCCTGCCGGGCGAACCGGTCCCAGTCGAGCGCCTCCGCCCCGAGGAAGGACGCGCTGGTCCCCTGTGACCGGTGGCGTTCCACCTCGATCTGCCAGGCGCGATCGATCGCCGCGTTGCGCCCCTGGGCGTAGGCCAGAGCCTGCGGATCGTCGGCCCGCAGGTGGGGAATTCCCCACGGATCACGGAAGACCTGATGTTCCACCCGACCCCTTCCATCGATAAGGTTTGCCTAACCTACGTAACGGAGGGGCTCACGCACAATCCCGCTCAGTGACGGTACGCGATTCGATCACAACTCCTTGACAAGAAGTTAGGTTAGGGTAACCTAACCACGGCTCGCGCCGGTCTGTCCGTTTCCCACCGCCGGCCGATTCTGACCGTCTCCACGCGACCGTTGAGGAAACCGCCATGAACCTCCAGGGGCACGAAGCCGCGCCGGGACCGGCGCGACGCCGGCCTACGGCCGCCCGCGCGTACCTGCTCAACCAGGACACGGTCGACGACTACCGGCGGACGGTGAGCGCCGGGATCGACCGGGTGGCGGGCCGCGTCGCCGGAGCCGACCGTCCGTTCACCGGCATCACCCCGGACCGGCTCGCCCCCGAGATCGACCGGATCGACCTGGACCGGCCGCTGCACGACCCGGCCGCCGCCCTCGACGAACTGGACTCGGTCTACCTCCGCGACGCGGTCTACTTCCACCACCCCCGTTACCTGGCGCACCTGAACTGCCCGGTGGTGATCCCGGCGCTGCTCGGCGAGGCGGTGCTCAGCGCGGTCAACTCCTCGATGGACACCTGGGACCAGAGCGCCGGTGGGACGCTGATCGAGCGCCGCCTGATCGACTGGACGACCGACCGGATCGGCCTCGGCCCGACCGCCGACGGGGTCTTCACCAGCGGCGGCACCCAGTCCAACATCCAGGCCATGCTGATGGCCCGGGAGGAGGCCTGCGCGTCCCAGCCGGTGCCCCGGGCCGAGCTGCTGCCCCGGCTGCGCGTGCTCACCTCCGCGGCCGGACACTTCAGCGTGCAGAAGTCGGCCAAGCTGCTCGGCCTGGCCCGCGACGCGGTGGTCACCGTCGAGACCGGACCGGACCGGCGGATGCGCCCCGAGGCGCTGGCCCGCGAGATCGACCGCTGCCACCGCGCCGGGCTGGTCGTGATGGCCGTGGTCGCCACCGCCGGCACCACCGACTTCGGCACCATCGACCCGCTGCCGGCCATCGCCGAGCAGTGCCGGGCCGCCGGGGTGTGGCTGCACGTGGACGCCGCGTACGGCTGCGGGCTGCTGGTGTCGACCACCCGGCGGCACCTGCTGAACGGCATCGAGCAAGCCGACTCGGTCACCGTGGACTACCACAAGTCCTTCTTCCAGCCGGTCAGCTCCAGCGCGGTGCTGGTGCGGGACCGTCGGGTGCTGCGGCACGCCACCTACCACGCCGACTACCTCAACCCGGCCCGCATGGTCGAGCAGCGCATCCCCAACCAGGTCGACAAGAGCCTCCAGACCACCCGCCGCTTCGACGCGCTGAAGCTCTGGCTGACCCTGCGCATCATGGGGGCGGACGCCCTCGGCGCGCTCTTCGACGAGGTGGTGGACCGGGCTGCGGACACCTACACGTTGCTCAGCACCGACCCTCGGTTCGAGGTGGTCACCCGGTCGCAGCTCAGCACGGTGGTGTTCCGGTACCTGCCGGCCGACCGTCACCTCGCCGACGACGCCAACCTGCACGCCCGGGAGGCACTGGCCGCCTCCGGCGCCGCCGTCGTCGCCGGGACCAAGGTGGACGGCCGACACTTCCTGAAGTTCACCCTGCTCAACCCGGAGACCACGATCGACGACATCGCGCACGTCCTCGACCTGGTCGCCGCGCACGCGAGCCGGTACGTCCGGGCGCGGACGGCCGCCGAGGTGTCGGTGCCGGCCCCCGCGGAGGTGCCGTCCGTCGACGTCGCCGCCGAACCCTGCCACGTCGGCTGACCGTCCTCGCCCCTCGTTCCCTGGAGAACCATGTCGACCCACGACTTCATCGCGATCGGGCTGGGCCCGTACAACCTGGGCCTGGCCTGTCTGACCGAGCCGATCGCCGACCTGGACGGCGTCTTCCTGGAGGCCCGCCCGGACTTCGACTGGCACCCCGGGATGCTGCTGGAGTCCACCCGGCTCCAGACGCCGTTCATCGCCGACCTGGTCACCCTGGCCGACCCGACCTCCCCGTACTCCTTCCTGAACTACCTCAAGGAGTCCGGCCGGCTCTACCCGTTCTACATCCGGGAGAGCTTCTTCCCGCTCCGCCGGGAGTACAACGACTACTGCCGCTGGGCGGCCGGCAAGCTGGGCTCGCTCCGGTTCGGCCAGCAGGTCACCTCGGTCGAGTACGCCGACGGCGGCTACACCGTCCGGGCCACGGTCGCCGCGAGCGGCGAGACCGTCGAGTACCGCGCCCGGCACCTGGTACTGGGCACCGGCACCCCGCCGTACGTGCCGCCGGCCTGTGCGGGGCTGAGCGGGGACATGATCCACAACGCGCACTACCTGGAGCACCGGGACGCCCTGCGGGCCAAGCGGAGCATCACCGTGGTCGGCAGCGGGCAGAGCGCGGCGGAGATCTACCACGACCTGCTCGGTGACCTCGACAGCCACGACTACCAGCTCAACTGGGTGACCCGGTCGCCGCGTTTCTTCCCGCTGGAATACACCAAGCTGACCCTGGAGATGACCTCCCCGGACTACGTGGACTACTTCCACGCCCTGCCCGAGCCGACCCGCTACCGGCTGGAGTCCGACCAGAAGAACCTGTTCAAGGGGATCAACTCCGACCTGATCAACGACATCTTCGACCTGCTCTACGCCCGCAGCCTCGACGGCCCGGTCCGCACCCGGCTGCTCACCAACACCGAGCTGACCAGCGCCGCGTACGACGCGTCGGCCGGCAGCTACCGGCTCGGGCTGCGCCACGTCGAGCAGGAGCGGGACTTCACCCTCGACACCGAGGGGCTGGTGCTGGCCACCGGCTACCACTACCGGGTGCCGGACTTCCTGGAGCCGGTGCGGGACCGGATCCGCTGGGACTCCCACGGCCGCTTCGACGTGGCCCGCAACTACACCGTCGACCACGCCGGACGGGAGATCTTCCTGCAGAACGCGGGCACCCACACACACAGCATCACCTCGCCCGACCTGGGCATGGGGCCGTACCGCAACTCGTGGATCATCCGGGAGCTGACCGGACGGGAGTACTACCCGATCGAGAAGCGCATCGCCTTCCAGGAGTTCGGCGTACCGGCGGGTGCCGGGTCGTGACCACCGTCGTGTACCGCCGGGTCGACGACCGGCTCGGCGCGTTCGCCCTGCGTACCCTCGACCCGGACGCGGACGCCGCGCTGCTGCACGGCTGGGTGACCCACCCGAAGGCCGCGTACTGGCTGATGCTCGACGCGGACGTGGCCCGGGTCGCCGCCGAGTACCGCCGCATCCACGAGCACCCGCACCACGACGCCTTCGTCGGGCTGTGGCGGGACCGGCCGGCGTTCCTCGCCGAGCGGTACGACCCGGCGCACGTCGAACTCGTCGGCCTGTACGACGCGGCCGAGGGGGACGCCGGCATGCACTTCCTCTGCGCTCCCGCCGAGACACCCGTGCACGGCTTCACCCTCGCCGTGATCACCACCGTGATGGCCTGGCTCTTCGCCGACCCGGCGACCCACCGCGTGGTCGTCGAGCCGGACGTACGCAACACGGCGGTGCACGCCCTCAACGCGGCGGTCGGCTTCGAGGTGGTCGGCCCGGTCGCCAAGCCCGAGAAGGAGGCGCTGCTCAGCGTCTGCACCCGGGCCATGTTCGAGAAAGCCACCGGCCTGGACACCACGGTCCGGCCGTCCCCGGAGGAGTCCCGCGCGTGAACCCCGTCGAATCCGTCGCCGCCCCGACCCCGGAGCCGACCGCCACCGCCCCGACCCCGGAGCCGACCGTCGAGCTGAGCCCGGAGCTGTCCGTCGCCCACCTGACCCCGGAGCACTGGACGCGGGCGAACCGGCTGCTGGTGCGCAAGGCGCTCGCCGAGTTCACCCACGAACGCCTGCTCACCCCCGAGCCGGTCGGCGACGAGCCCGCCGGCCCGACCGTGCGCGCGTACCTGGTCCGCAGCGACGACGGCAGCGTCGAGTACCGGTTCACCGCCCAGCTGCTGTCCCTGGAGCACTGGCACATCGACCCGGAGAGCATCACCCGCCACCGCGACGGCGCGGAACTGCCGCTGGACGCCCTGGACCTGGTCACCGAACTGCGCGGCACGCTCGGCCTCTCCGACCGGGTGCTGCCGGTCTACCTGGAGGAGATCACCTCCACCCTGGCCGGCACCGCGTACAAGCTGAGCCGGCCGGCGCTGGGCGCCGCCGACCTGGCCCGCGCCGACTTCCAGGCCATCGAGACCGGCATGACCGAGGGCCACCCCTGCTTCGTCGCGAACAACGGACGGCTCGGCTTCGGCATCCACGAATACCACCGGTACGCCCCCGAGGCGGCGCACCCGGTCCGCCTGCTCTGGCTCGCCGCGCACCGCGACCACGCCACCTTCACCTGCGCCGCCGACCTCGACTACGACGCCCTGGTGACGTACGAGCTGGGTGCGGAGACCCTGGACCGGTTCGCCGCCACGCTCACCGGCCTCGGCCTCGACCCGGCCGACTACCTGTTCATCCCGGTGCACCCCTGGCAGTGGTGGAACCGGCTCGCGGTCACCTTCGCCGGTGAGGTGGCCCAGCGGCGGCTGGTCTGCCTCGGCGAGGGGCCGGACGAGCACCTGGCCCAGCAGTCCATCCGCACCTTCTTCAACGTCAGCGCGCCGGAGCGGCACTACGTCAAGACCGCACTGTCGGTGCTGAACATGGGCTTCCTGCGCGGGCTCTCCGCCGCGTACATGGAGGCCACTCCGGCGATCAACGACTGGCTCGCCGAGCTGTTCGACGCCGACGAGGTGATCAAGGAGACCGGCCTGACCCTGCTGCGCGAGCGGGCCGCCGTCGGCTACCGGCACCGGCAGTTCGAGGCGGCCACCGACCGGTACTCGCCGTACCGGAAGATGCTCGCCGCGCTGTGGCGGGAGAGCCCCGTGCCGGGCCTGGCGGAGGGTCGCCGGCTGGCCACCATGGCGTCGCTGGTGCACGTCGACGCCGACGGTCGCTCGCTGGCCGCCGCGCTGATCGAGGAGTCCGGGCTGGCCCCCGAGGTGTGGCTGCGCCGCTACCTGGACGCCTACCTGGTGCCGCTGCTGCACGCCTTCTACGCCTACGACCTGGCGTTCATGCCGCACGGCGAGAACGTCATCCTGGTGCTCGACGGCGGGACGGTCGAGCGGGCGATCTTCAAGGACATCGCCGAGGAGATCTGCGTGATGGACCCGGCGGTGGAGCTGCCCGAGCAGGTCCGCCGGGTCCAGGCGGACGTCCCGGAGGACATGCGGCTGCTGTCGATCTTCACCGACGTCTTCGACTGCTTCTTCCGGCACCTGAATGCGGTGCTGGCCACCGAGGGCGTCATCGACGAGGAGACCTTCTGGCGGACGGTGGCCGAGTGCGCCGCCGACTACCGCGACCGGGTGCCGCACCTGGCCGAGCGGTTCGCCCGGTACGACCTCTTCGCCGACGAGTTCGCCCTGTCCTGCCTCAACCGGCTCCAGTTGCGCAACAACGAGCAGATGGTCGACCTCGCCGACCCGTCCGCCGCCCTGCAACTGGTCGGCACCCTCGCCAACCCCCTCGCCCGCTTCGCCCCGGGCGACTGAGAAATCTCCGAGATTTCTCCCGCAGAGGATGTCGAGAACCCGGGTGGCAGCTTCTACCCAGGGTGCAAGCGCCGAGAATGGTGCGGTGGCCCTGAGGAGCAGACCATGAAGTACATGCTGTTGATGCAGTTCAGCGGAGCGTTCGACGAGTTCCCGCCGATCCACACCTGGCAGCCGGAGGAGATCCGGGCCCACATCGGGTTCATGGGCGACCTGAACGCGAAGCTCATCGCCACGGGTGAGCTGGTCGACGCACAGGGCCTGGGCGGACCGGAGCAGGCAAGAATCGTCCGGGCCGGCGAGGGCGGTCGACCGGTGGTCACCGAGGGCCCGTTCGCCGAGACGAAGGAGTTCCTCGCCGGCTTCTGGGTCGTGGACGTGGAGTCCGCCGAGCGGGCCGTCGAGATCGCCGCGCTCGCCTCGGCCGCCCCCGGCCCCGGCGGACGTCCGGTCAACATGCCGATCGAGGTGCACCCGGTGATGTCCGCGCCACCGCAGGACATCTGACGGGCGCCCACGCCCCCGAGGACCTGCTGCGCGAGCTGGCGCCGCAGGTCCTCGGCGTGCTCACCCGCCGGTTCGGTGACTTCGCCACCGCCGAGGACGCGGTGCAGGAAGCGCTGCTGGCGGCGACGAAACAGTGGCCGGTCGAGGGGGTGCCGGAGAACCCACGCGGCTGGCTGGTCCAGGTCGCGTACCGCAGGATGGTGGAGCAGGTCCGGAGCGAGCAGGCCCGGCGGCGGCGGGAGGACCTGGCCGCCCGCCACGAGCCGGCGGACCGGCGGTACGCACCGGCAGCCGACGAGACCCTGACGACAGACCGGGACGACCCGCTGGTCCTGCTCTTCCTCTGCTGCCACCCCGCGCTCTCGCCGGCCTCGGCGATCGCGCTGACCCTGCGGGCGGTCGGCGGCCTGAGCACCGTCGAGATCGCCCGTGCCTTCCTGGTGCCCGAGGCCACCATGGCCCAGCGGATCAGCCGGGCCAAGCAGCGCATCCGCGCCTCGGGGATCCCGTTCCGGATGCCCGAACAGTCGGAACGCGGTCGCCGGCTCGCCGCCGTGCTACACGTCCTCTACCTGATCTTCACCGAGGGGCACACCAGCAGCGGTGGCCCCGACCTGCTCCGGGTCGACCTGTCCGATGAGGCCATCCGGCTGACCCGGACCCTGCACGCCCTGCTGCCCGACGACAGCGAGGTCACCGGGCTGCTCGCCCTGATGCTGCTCACCGACGCCCGCAGCGCGGCCCGCACCGGGCCACACGGAGAGCTGATCTCGCTGGCCGACCAGGACCGCAGCCGCTGGGACCGGGCCGCGATCGCCGAGGGCGTCGCCCTGGTCACCCACGCGCTGCCCCGGGGACCGGTCGGCCCGTACCAGATCCAGGCCGCCATCGCGGCACTGCACGACGAGGCACCCACCGCCGCCGAGACCGACTGGCCGCAGATCCTCGCCCTGTACGGGGTCCTCGAACGGCACGCCGACAACCCGGTGGTGGCGCTGAACCGCACGGTGGCGTACGCCATGGTGCACGGGCCGGTCGCCGGTCTGGCCGCCCTCGCGGAACTGGCCGCCGATTCCCGCCTCGCCGGCCACCACCGCCTGCACGCGGCCCGCGCCCACCTGCACGAGATGGCCGGCGACCGGGAGGCGGCGGCCGTCCACTACCGGGCGGCGGCCGAGCGCACCAGCAGCCAGCCGGAGCAGCGGTACCTGCTGATGCGCGCCGCCCGGCTCGCCGGCCCCCGCCCCACGGAGAGCTAGCGCGGGGCCCGCTTACCCCGGGTCAGCATGACGCCGAGGGCGATCATGCCCACGCCCAGGAACAGGTGGAGCCAGTTGTCGGCCGTGTTGAGCGGTACGAAGTTCGCGCTGGAGTCGTGGTCGATCACCAGGCCGTAGAGCCAGAGCACCAGGTAGAGCGCGCCACCGCCGACCAGGTACGTCCGTGCGCCCGAGACGGTACGTGACAGGGCGAGCCCGGCGACGCCGAACGCGAGGTGCACCAGGTTGTGCAGGACCGATACCTGGAACAGGCCGAGCAGTTTCGCCTCGGAGTCGTGGCCGGCGAACGTGATCTCGCCGACGTCGTAGGTGATGCCGGGCACGAAGCCGAGCACCCCGATCAGCAGGAAGACCGCCCCGACCACTTGGGCAGCCCGGCGCACGGGGTGACTGGTCCGAGCGCGGGAACCGGTTCTGGTGGCCATGTCGCTCCCTCCACAGATTGGAAATCCGACCGCATCTCCCCCTTTCAGCCCGTCTGAAACCTGGCGGCGACGACCACCGCGACCGTTCGACGCCCGACAGGTTCCGCTGCTCAGGCGACGCGAAGAATGGGGATTTCCACGACTGGCCCTCTTTCGGGCAACGGCATGGGCCCGGAACACATTGACCGGCGACGAATTGTTCCCTAAGGTCGCTCGCGGTTGGCAAAGCGATGGAGCTTGCCCCGACCCTGTGAGGTGTCCGTTGCGACGATCGATGGCTGCCATCCTGCCGCTGGCGCTGCTCGGCTTCGGCGTGACCGCCGCGCCCGCCCAGGCCGCCACGACCCTGCCGGTCTCCGCCGTGACCGCCAGCTCGCACGACGGCAACGTGCCGGCCAACGCCCTCGACGGTGACCTGAACACCCGCTGGTCGGCCGAGGGAGACGGCTCCTGGATCCGCTTCGACGTCGGGGCGAGCACCACGATCGGCTCGATCGCCGTCGCCTGGCACCAGGGTGACACCCGGGTGCAGACGTTCGCCGTGCAGGTCTCCGGCGACGGCTCCACCTGGAACACGGTGGTCAGCCAGCGGACGAGCAGCGGCAGCACCACGCAACTGGAGACGTACGGCTTCGCCGACCGCACCGCCCGCTACATCCGGGTGGTCGGCTACGGCAACACGTACAACGACTGGAACAGCATCACCGAGGCCCGGGTGTACGGGGCGGACGGCAGCGGCGGACCCTGTTCCGTCCCCGCCGACGTGCTCAACCTGACCAACTGGAAGATCACCCTGCCGACCGGAGCGTCGGAGAGCCCGACCGAGATCAAGCAGCCGGCGCTGGACAGCTACCAGGTCAACCCGTGGTTCGTCACCGCCGACTCGTGCCGGGCGGTGCAGTTCCGCGCCCCGGTCAACGGCGTGACCACCGGCGGGTCCAGCTACCCCCGCTCCGAGCTGCGCGAGATGACCAACAACGGGTCGTCCAACGCGGCCTGGTCCTCCACCTCCGGCACGCACACCCTGACCGTGGACCTCGCCTTCACCCGCCTGCCGTCCACCAAGCCGCACCTCGTCGGCGCGCAGATCCACGACGGCGACGACGACGTGACCGTGTTCCGGCTCGAGGGGACGAACCTCTACGTCACCAACGGCGACACCACCCACCACAAGCTGGTGACCAGCAGCTACCAGCTCGGCACCCGCATCCAGGTGAAGTTCGTGGTCAGCGGCGGGCAGGTCAGGGCGTACTACAACGGCACCCTACAGACCACGCTCGACAAGAGCTTCTCCGGCGCCTACTTCAAGGCCGGCGCGTACACCCAGGCCAACTGCGGCAACTCGTCGCCGTGCAGCAGCGACAACCACGGCCAGACGCTGATCTACGGCCTCAGCGTGACGCACTCCTGACCGCCTGGCGCGACCCGGACCTCCGGCGGGCCCGGGGCACCACACCCGTGCTGGCGTTCGGCGCGATCGGGATGGCGACCGCCGCCGCCTGGATCGTCGGCTCTCCCGCCCGACGGGTACGCCACGACGCCGACCTCCGCCCCGCCGGCGCGTAGACAGCACGAGGGCCCCTTCCCGATCCCGGGAAAAGGCCCTCGTGTAGGTCACTTGGTCCAGAGTTCGGCGACCAGGTCGGCGGCCTGCTTCTCCCACTGGGCGTAGTGGTCCGGGTACGCCGACACCTGCACCGTCTGGGCGGCCTGGGTCAGCGGCAT
>NZ_JBITJH010000011.1:130844-237430 GCF_044459745.1 Micromonospora sp. NPDC050187 | reverse complement strand
TTTTTGTGGGGGGGTCTGGGGGGGGGGGCCCGCCCGGGGGGGGGGGGGGGGGGGCGCGGCCCCCCCCCCCCCCCCCGGCCCCCCGGGGGGGGGGGGGGGGGGTCCCCCCCCCCCCCCCCGGCCGTCACCGTATGGACGCAAGAAACCTCGGCTCAACCCGCCGTCAACCTTCGATCGTTCGGCTGGTGTCCCACCTCACCTTGGATTCGTTGGAATCCGGCTCGGATATGCGCTTCAATGGAGGCACGACGGGCTGACAACCGAATAGCCAGGAGGAGAGACCCATGAGCATGATCGAGCGAATCCGCAACCGCCGCGACGCCAACCGCCGCGCCCGTGCCATCGAGCACGCGCTGCGTTCCGCCAACTCGCCTGCGGTCCGCGACGAGATCCTCGCCATCGCCCAGCGTCACATGACCATGCGCTGACGGCCACGACTTTCTCGTCTCCTCCCCATCGACGACCCGCCCGGACCCCGGGCGGGTCGTCGGCTTTCAGACCCTTCGGCACCGGGATTCCGCCCTCGTACGAGCGCCCGGTACGGTGGGGCACGGTCGTTCCCGCCCCTGCCGGAGGACGTCAGGCGGATAGAAACCGCTCGACACCACACGGCGACGCGGAGTGACGGCCGGTGCTCCCCGAGTGCCACGGGCGGCCACCGGATACGGTGCGGGGGAGCGCGGCACGGCCGGCCAGCCGGCTATGCCGGCGAGCAAGCCGACGGCACCCGATCGGCGTCGGCGGCCGACATGTGATGGAGGAGGCGCAGCCATGACGTCCGAGGGCCCGCACCACCCCGGCCAGGAGCCGGATCAGGTGTCGCCGGGCGCCGGTGGATCGGCGCCGTACGGCGACCGGTCAGCGCAGCAGGAGAACGGGTATGGCACAGCCGCCCCCGACCTGGGCTGGGCACCGCCACCACCGGCCGCGCGACCGAACTCCCCCGCCCCGGCGTGGAGCGCGCCCGGTGAGGCGCCCCCCACC
This sequence comes from Micromonospora sp. NPDC050187, assembly GCF_044459745.1. Taxonomy (NCBI): domain Bacteria; kingdom Bacillati; phylum Actinomycetota; class Actinomycetes; order Micromonosporales; family Micromonosporaceae; genus Micromonospora; species Micromonospora sp. NPDC050187. The sequence goes on along the minus strand of NZ_JBITJH010000011.1, from coordinate 236,446 downwards.
GTGGGCTGGAAGGCACCCGGCGAATCCCAGCCCGACCCGTGGGGGCCGCCGGCCGGACCGGGTCAGCAGCCGTGGGGTGGCCCGGCCGGGCAGCCGCAGCCGGGCGCCTGGAACCCCCAGGCCGACCAGCAGCAGCCGACCACCGCGTGGGCCGCCGCCGCCGTGCCGCAGACGCCACCTCGGGGCGAGTCCCCGCAGCAGGGTGGGGCCCAGCCCGGCTGGGGCGCGCAGGGCGAGTCCGCTCCGCAGAACTGGCCCGGACCGGGCGCCCCGCAGCAGTCGTGGCCGGCACCCGGCGAGCAGCCGCCCGCCCGGGGCCCGCAGCAGCCCGCGCCCTGGGAGCCGGCCGGCGACCAGCCGCCAGCCGCCGCCTGGAGCCCGCAGGGCACCCTGCCGCAGCCGGGAAACTGGGGCCAGCAGAACGAACAGCCCGCCGCCTGGGGCGCACCGGGCGACCAGCCGCAGCCGAGCGACTGGGGCCGGGCCCCCGGTCCGCAGCAGGGCGAGCATGCTCCGGTGGCCCGGGGCGCGGCATCCGTCCGCCCACCGGGCGACCCGCAGCCGGATGCCTGGGGCGCGGCACCCGGCGAGCAGCCGGGCGGCCAGCAGTCCCAGCCGTGGAGCTCCGCCGACGAGCAGCCGCCGACGGCCGCCTGGGGCGCCGCGTCCGCGCCGCCGCAGACCGAGCCGCCGCAGTCCGGGTGGGACACGCCCGGCGACCAGCCCCGACCGGCCGAGGCGTGGCCTCCGGCCGAGCCGCCCGTGCCGCCGGCCCGCGCCACCGCCTCGGTGGGCCGCGCCGACGTCCCGGCCTGGGGTGCCGGAGGTCCTCGGCCCGGTGACGACGCCGTCCCCGCCCGTCCGGTCGTCCCGGAGGGTGAGCCGTGGTCGGCCGACGAGGTGTGGGGCAAGGCCGGATCGGATCCGGCCCCGGCCCCGGCCCCGGCCGAGCCCACCGGACCGGGCTGGGAGCCGTCCCGCGCCGAGAACCCGCCGGCTTACCAGCCGGCCCCGGGGCCGGGCATCTCGCCCGCGAACGCCGTACCGCTGCCTCCCCAGGAGGCGCGGGTTCCCGGTGCCAGCCTGGCCGCGTCGCCCCCGGCCGACTACGCGCAGCCGGCACCGTTCGCTCCGCCCGCCGACCAGCCGCCGTACGGCGAGCAGGCCGGGCGCGACAGCGGATACGACGCACAGCCCGGCGACGGCTGGGGGGCCGAGGCCGCCCAGGCCGGCCCGCAGGCCATTCCGCACCCGCGTACCTCACCCGAGTCCATCGGGGGCGACGCCGGTGGCAGCGTCTCGGCCAGCGCCTCCGTGCCGGTCTCCAACCGGGTGATGCCCCCGGCCGACCAGGCCCTGCAACAGCCTCCCATGCCGGCCCCGCAGCCCCGGGTCTACGGCCGGCCGACCCGGCCCGCCGACGGTCCGGACCAGGCCGAACACGGCGGCCAGCCGGAGCCCCACCGCTTCGGCCCGGACGGCGACGCCGGTGGCCGGTTCGACAGCGAGCCCGAGTCCCGGTTCGACGGTGGCCCCGGTCGCTTCGACGGTGCCGCCAACCCGCGCTTCGACGCCGGCCAGAACCCCCGCTTCGACGGTGGGCCCGGGGACCGCTTCGACGCCGGCCACGGCGAGCGCTTCGACAGCGGACCGGGTAACCGCTTCGACGGCGGGCCAGGAGACCGTTTCGACGGCGGACCGGGCGACCGCTTCGACGGCCCGGGGCGGTTCGACGCCCCGCCCGGCTCCCGGTTCGACGAGCACGACCAGCAGCACGACCGGCCCGGGTTCGGGGACGCGCCGGCCGCCGCCGCGTCCGCGCAGGTTCCGCAGCCGGCGCTGCCCCCCTTCCCGCCCAACATGCCCACGTTCAACGACCCGATGACCAACCAGCGCCCGGTCAACGGCACGAAGCCGCACGGTGAGCCGGCCCGGCCCGGTGACCGGTACGGCGGGGCGGCGGCACCGGTCAGTCCCGGCGCCATGGGTCACCACGACCCGGGTCACGGCTCGCCGGACGCCACCCGGGGCTTCCCGGCGGCCTTCCCGGCCCCGGGCGACCAGCCGGACCGTCCGCTCTGGGACCTGGGCGACTCGCCCCAGGGCGACCAGGGGCGGTTCGACGCCTTCAAGCCGGAGGCGACCGAGAGCAAGCCGGCCGAGCCGCCGACCCCGAAGGTCCGCAACGGACGCGTGCTGATGGCGGTGCTCACCGCAGCCGTGCTCATCCTGGTCGTGCCGCTCGGCGCACTCTGGGCGCTCGGCAAGCTCGGCGGCTCGGACGAACCCGCCTTCAACCCGGCCGTCGGTTCCTGCGTCAAGCAGGCCGGCGACGGGGCGGTGGCCGCCGACTGCGGCGACCAGGACGCGTTCAAGATCGTCTCAAGGGTCGACGACAAGGCCAAGTGCACCGACGCGACCCAGCCGCGCGTGGAACTGCCCGGCAGCTCCCCCACCCGGGTGCTCTGCCTGGGACCGGCCGGCTGACGACCGAACGACGGCGACGTGCGGCGGACCCCCGGGTCCGCCGCACGTTCCTTTTCCACCTGCCGATGGACCTCCGGTCGGTGGATCCGGCCGTCAGGCGGTCCGGTTGGTCGTCCAGCGCTGGGTCGGTTCGGTCGTGGAGCAGGTCGCCAGCTCGAGCGCGACGAGCGCGCCGGTGGACGCCCCCGCCGCCCGGACGCACAGGCCGGACGCGGTCTTGATGTGGTAGGTCAGCCCGGTCAACGCGGTGAAGGTCCACCGCTGCGCGGCGGCGCCGGAACAGCTCGCCTGCACGACCGGAGTGCCTGCGGTGGTCGCGCCACCCAACGGGGTGAGGCACTTCAGACTGTGGTTGTTGGTCAGGGTGTAGGTGCCACCGGTCGCCGAGGCCATCTTCCACTGCTGGTTGGCCTCGCCGTTCTGCGGCCACTGGATGACGGTGGCGTTCTCGGCCTCGCTGAAGCCGAGCACGTCGAGGGCGAGGTTGGCACCCGAGCCGTCCACCACGTCGTTGGCGAAGATCATCGTGGCACCGTTCTCGGCCGCACCGGCCGCCGCCGTGCTGCTGTTGGTGGTCACGCTCAACGGCTGCGAGTCGACCGACGTACGGGTGACACCACCGTGGGTGACCCGCTGCCGGACGGTGTAGGTGGCCGTGGTGTTCGTGGCCAGGCCGGTCAGCCGTACCGAGGTACGCCAGCCGGGGACCGTAGCCACCACCGTGCCGTTGCGCAGCACCTGGTGATCGACGGTGTGACCGGAGCCGACCGGCTTCATGCTCGGCAGGTAGCTGAGCACCAGTGAGGTGCCCTCCACGTCGGTGGCCCGCAGCACCTGCGGAGGTAGGGCCGGGATCGTGGTCATCGGCGACACCGAGGTGCCCGCCTGGAGATACAGGCTGTCGGTCGCGGCGTTCCAGTGCGTCGGCAGGTAGCTGCCCTGCGGGTTGACCGCGAAGTAGTCGTCCCGGCCACAGTCGAGCAGCCGTACGGCGAGCGGGTCGGTGCACACCGTGGGGCTGTCGCTCTGGCAGAGCGTCTCGTTGCCGTCGGTGCAGTGCCCGCCGCCGTCGAAGTGCGGAGCGTCCGCCTGGACGCCACCCAGGGCGTGGGTCAACTCGTGGGTCATCGTGTGCCCGGTGAAGCAGGAGGGCTGGAAGGCGACCCAGGACGTCACGCTGTTGCGCTGGTTGCCGGTGCCCGGCGCGCTCGGGTTCGTGATCGGCTCCGAACTCGCGCCGGCGCAGTTCACCCGGTGGTTCTCGAACAGGATGAGATAGTTCCGGTTGTCGGCGTCGTACCCCACCGACCGGAGGTGGGGGATCAGGTTGTCCGCGGCGTCGGTGCCCGCTGGCACCTGCACCTGGTCGATGGTGAGGTGGCACCCGGTGCTGCCGGTCAGGAACCGGATCCACCGCTGCGCGCCGTCACGCTTGGCGCTGTCGTTGACGTTCTGCTGCGCCACCCAGGCCGCCGTACGGATCGCCGGCTCGCGCTCGGCGAACCGGCTGCTGCCGGGTTCGTACGCGTAGAGCACCTGCACCCGATGGCCGCTGGTGCCGTTGTCGACGCACTGGAGGGGCGGTGCCGCCGCCGTTCCACCGGGGATGGCGGCGGCGGGCGCGGTCGGTGCGACCGCCAGCCCGACAGTCACCGTCATCGCCGCCGCAAGCACCCCCGCGAGGCGTCCGTACCTTCTTGCCTGTCTCATCCGGCGTCCTCTCCCCGTGGCCCCCGACAGGCACTGACGGATCCTCCACAATGAGGGCCGACAGTGATCGGAGTCATCGCGAAAAATCCTGCGGGTAACCTCCACAGGATTGTCAGCGCGTCGATGCTAGTCGATATACGACCGCGACGCCGCCGCTTCGAGACATGCCCCACAACGACACCTCGGGTGACAGTGCCAGCGTTCCACTCGACACAACCGTGCGGCAGAACCGCCGTCGTCGCCGCTGGCAGCAGCCCGCGTCGGCAGGCCGCAACGGGTTTCCCGCACTGCAGAACCGGCCAGGCGCCGTCGCTGGCGAACCCTACGTTCGACGAGCCACCCCTTGCCCTGCCGCACCTCGGCACCCGGCCGAGGCTTCGTAACGTCGCCTTGATCGATTCGGATTGCGGCATCTCGGAGTATCGCCGATTGCGAACACCCCGACATGCCGCATGCCGAGTCGATCACGTTCACTAGCGTCAATGAAGGCTGAAGAGGTGGAGAGAGTTCCAGCACCGCTCCGACGCGGGCCCTTCACGACGCCAGCCGCCGCACGCCGGGCGGTCGGGTCGGCAGAGGATGGTCGACCTCGGCATGGCCGTGGCGGCGGCACCACCCAATCGGCCCCGCGACGAGAACCTGTTTGGACCGTTTCGTCCGCTGGGCTCGCCCACCCCGCCGCCGGCGCGACCGACCAGGGCCGGAAGACCGCCCGCTCCGGCCGCGCGACCCGAACACGCCCGGGGCGGGTCCGGGCGTCCCGGGCAGCCGCAGTTCACGTCCGTTGCCATCGTTACCATTCCCGGCCCCTGCGGCCGTTCCCGGTGCCGGCGTGGCAGGGTTGCGGTATGTCGACGTCGCCCCGGGTCCGCGCACCCGAACTACGGGGCCGCCAGTGGCTGAACACCGGCGGACGGAACCTGACCCTGCGGGACCTCCGGGGCCGCATTCTTCTGCTGGATTTCTGGACCTTCTGCTGTATCAACTGCCTCCATGTGCTGGACGAGCTGCGCCCGCTGGAGGAGAAGTACGGCGACGTGCTGGTCGTCGTCGGCGTGCACTCGCCGAAGTTCGAGCACGAGAAGGACCCGGACGCCCTCGCGGCGGCGGTCGAGCGGTACGGGGTGCATCACCCGGTCCTGGACGATCCCGAACTGGACATGTGGCAGCAGTACGCGGCGAAGGCGTGGCCGACCCTGTCGGTCGTCGATCCCGAGGGGTACGTGGTCGCCACCATGGCCGGCGAGGGTCACGCCGAAGGGCTGGCCCGACTGATCGACGAGTTGGTCGCCGTACACGAGGCCAAGGGGACGCTGCACCGGGGCGACGGGCCGTACGTGCCGCCGGCGGAACCGGAGACCACCCTGCGCTTCCCCGGCAAGGCCGTGGTGCTCGACGGTGGGAACCTGCTGGTCTCGGACTCGGCCCGGCACTCGCTGGTGGAGCTGGCCCCCGACGGCGAGACGGTCGTCCGCCGGATCGGCACCGGCGCCCGGGGCAGCGCGGACGGCCCGGCCGGCACCGCCACCTTCTCCGAACCCCAGGGCCTCTGCCTGCTGCCCACGCACGTCGCCGAGGTCTCCGGGTACGACCTGGTCGTCGCGGACACCGTCAACCACCTGCTGCGCGGCGTACGCCGCGACACCGGTGAGGTGGTCACCGTGGCCGGCACCGGCCGGCAGTGGCGTTCCACGGTCGACGACCACGCGCACGACGCCCGCTCCGTCGACCTCTCCTCCCCCTGGGACCTCGCCTGGTACGAGGGCCGGATCGTGGTCGCGATGGCCGGCATCCACCAGCTCTGGTGGTTCGACCCGATCAAGCGGACCGCCGGCATGTACGCGGGCACCACGGTCGAGGCGCTGCGGGACGCTCCGGTGGCCGAGGCGTGGATGGCGCAGCCCTCCGGGCTCTCCGTCTCGGCCGACGGCCGGCGCCTCTGGGTGGCCGACAGCGAGACCAGCGCCCTCCGCTACGTCGAGAACGACGTCCTGGGTACGGCGGTCGGGCAGGGGCTCTTCGACTTCGGGCACGTCGACGGTCCGGCCGACGAGGCACTGCTCCAGCACCCGCTCGGCGTGTGCGCGCTGCCCGACGGCTCGGTGCTGGTCGCCGACACGTACAACGGGGCGGTGCGGCGCTTCGACCCGGCGACCCGGATGGTGTCGACGGTCGCCGACGGGCTGGCCGAACCGAGCGACGTGGTGCTGACCCCGGCCGGTGACGTCCTGGTGGTCGAGTCGGCCGCGCACCGGCTGACCCGGCTCGCACCGGGTGCGCTCTCGGCGGTCGGGGCGAGCACGGTGGCGGGCCCCCGGCACCGGACCGAGCGCCCGCCCACCGACATCGCCTCCGGCGAGGTGACCCTGGACGTGATCTTCACGCCCCCGCCCGGCCAGAAGCTGGACGAGAGCTTCGGCCCGTCGACCCGGCTGGTGGTCTCGGCCTCCCCGCCGGAGCTGCTGCGGGAGGGCGCGGGCACCGGCACCGAACTGTCCCGCCGGCTGGTGGTGGACCCGACCGTCCGCGCCGGTGTGCTCCAGGTGACCGCCCAGGCGGCCACCTGCGACGTGCACGACGAGCACGGGGCGTGCCACCTGACCCGGCAGGACTGGGGTGTGCCGGTACGGGTGGTCGACGACGCTCCGGCCCGCCTCCCGCTGGTGCTGCGCGGGCTGGACGCGTAGGCCCTGCCGTCTCGCGGTACTCCCACGCGGGGTGGCCCGCCCCGGGTCGGGCGGACCACCCCCTGACGCTGGTCAGAGACCGATGGTGGCCTGCGGTCCGGCGTGGGTGCGGACCAGGTTCGGCACCTCCGAGGCCGGGTCCAGCCGGTACGAGTAGAAGCTCGACGGGGTGAACGCCGAGCCGCCGGTCTGCTGCCTGCCGCTGCTGTTGACCACGATGCTGCCGCTCTCCCGCAGCTGGGCGGCGGAGTCCTTGTAGTACGGGTCGGTCACCTTGTCGAAGTACGTGTTCTCCAGGACCATCCTGGTCGCGCCCCGGGAGTAGTTTCCCTGCCCGGTGTTCTGCACGTAGTTGTTGTGGAGGTGGGCGTAGGCCACGTTGTCGGTGCTGGGCATCCGGACCCGGGAGTCACGGATCCAGTGCCGATGTCCTGTCTGTTGCAGTCCTCTTCGGATGACTGCTGTCTGGCTGTGGCGTGGGTGCGCTGCCCAGGCGGCACCCACCGCACAGGAGGTGGTGGCCGCGCTGCGGGTGCGCTGCCCAGGCAGCACCCACAGCACGGGCCGTGACCGGTGCCCCGTGGGGCGCACCGGCGAGATGACGAGAAGCTCGCGTGGCCGTCGTATGGCAGACGCGCTGCGGGCCGGCCGACAACAGAAATCCAGCGAAGAACTTCTCTGGCTGCCCGCACCGGGCTCGTCAGCCGGACCCGGCCATCGCCGCGAGGCGGCGGGCGAGCAGGGCGGCGGCCTCCCGCAGCTCCGGAGGATCCAGCACCTCCGCCTCGAAGCCGAGCCGGGCCACGTGCGCGGCGAGCCAGTCCAGGTCGTCCCCGCCGACGGCGAGCACGCACCACCCGTCGCGGTCGTCCTCGACCCGCCCCACCTGGGGCGGCACCAGCTCCCGCACCTGGTCGGGTCGGGCGTGCACCCGCACCCGGGCGAGATAGCGATACGGCGCCCCGGTCACGGACCGCTGCACGTAGGCGACCGGGTCCGGATGCTCGCTCGGTCGGAAGCGCCAGGTCGTCGCCACCACCTCGCGCATCCGGTCCAGCCGGAAGGTGCGCCAGTCGTCGCGGTCGACGTCCCGGGCCATCAGGTACCAGCGGCGGCCGGTGGTGACCATCCGCACCGGCTCGACCGTGCGCTCGCGCTCCTCGCCGTCGCGGCCGGCGTACCGGAACCGCACCCGTACGGCGTCGCGGCAGGCCCGCGCGAGCGTCACCAGCACTTCCGCGTCGATCTCCACGGCAGGGCCGACCAGGGTCTCGGTGGCGCCGTGCACCGCCCGCACCTCGGCGCGCAGCCGGGACGGCATCACCTGGTCGAGCTTCGCGAGCGCCCGCAGTGCCGCCTCGCCCGCCCCGGCAACCGTGCCTCCCGTCGCCAGCCGCAGGGAGACCGCCGTCGCGATCGCCTCCTCGTCGTCGAGGAGCAGCGGCGGCAGCCGGGTGCCCGCGCCGAGCTGGTAACCGCCGCCGACTCCCGCCGTCGCGTGCACGGGGTAGCCGAGCGTGCGCAGTCGCTCCACGTCGCGGCGCACCGATCGGTCGGTGACCCGCAGCTCGGCAGCCAGTTCGGCGGCGGTCCAGGACGGCCGCCGCTGCAACAGGGCCAGCAACCGCAGGACCCGCTCGGTCGTTGCCTCAACGGTCACGCGCCGATCGTCGCACGAATCGCGGAACGATCCTGTCCGCTATCTACGGGAGGCTGGAGCCATGACGGACCAAAGCTGGAATCCCCTGCTCCGGGACCAGATCGCCTGGCACTGGACCAACCATCTTCGTGACCGCCTCGACGGGCTCACCGACGACGAGTACTTCTGGGAGCCGGTGCCCGACTGTTGGAGCGTGCGCCCACACGGCACCGGCACCGCACCGGTGCAGGGCGGATCCGGCGCGATGACCATCGACTTCGCGATGCCGGAGCCCGACCCGGCACCGTTCCCGACGATCGCCTGGCGCCTCGGGCACGTGATCGTCGGCGTGCTCGCGGTGCGCAACGCCGCGCACTTCGGTCGCGCGTCCACCGACTACCAGTCGTTCGGGTACGCCACGACCGCGGCCGAGGCGCTGACCCAGCTCGACACGGAGTACGCCACGTGGCTGGCCGGGGTGGAGTCGCTCGGCGAGATCGGCCTCGCCCGCCCGTGCGGGAAGGCGGAGGGGCCGTACGCCGGGCGTCCGCTGGCGGAACTGGTGCTGCACATCAACCGTGAACTGATCCACCACCTGGCCGAGGTGTGCCTGCTCCGCGACCTCTACCTGCACACTGATCAGAAGACCCGACGGGAGGCGAGCTGAGATGGCCCGCGACGTCCAGATCACTTTCGACTGCGCCGACCCGACCGGGTTGGCGACGTTCTGGGCCGAGACCCTCGGCTACCGCCTTCAGGGCCCGCCCGGCGGCTTCGAGTCGTGGGAGCAGGCGCTGGCGGCGATGGGCGTGCCGCCCGAGAACCGCAACGACGCCTCGGCGCTGGTCGACCCGGAGGGCTCCGGGCCGCGGCTGTTCTTCCAGCGGGTCCCGGAAGGCAAGCAGGCCAAGAACCGCGTGCACCTCGACGTGCGAGCCGCCCCCGGGCTGGCGGGCGACGCGCGGATGGCGGCGCTGGAGGCGGAGGCCGAGCGCCTGGTCGCCCGTGGCGCCACCCGGATCCGGCGCCACGAGCCCGCTCCCCCGCTCGGCACCGGTCACATCGTGATGGCCGACCCCGAGGGCAACGAGTTCTGTCTCGACTGAGCCGTGCCGCGGCGGGCGACGCCGTGGGGGACGACGCGAGGACATCGCGCGGCGATCCGTCCGGCTCACCGGCCGGGTCACGAAACCTCACCGGCCGGGTCACGTAACGCTGAACGGACGGAGCGGCACCCCGGCGTCGATGAGGGCGGCGCGCACCAGGGCTGCCGCCTGCACCGCGCCGGGGGTGTCGCCGTGCAGGCAGATCGACTCGACCGGGCAGGGGACGACGCTGCCGTCGACGGTGGCCACGGCCCGCTCGGTGGCCATCCGGACGGCCCGCTCGGCGATCTCCTGCGGGTCGGTGACCAGGGCACCGGGGGCGGAGCGGGGCACCAGTGCACCGTTGGCGAGGTAGCCCCGATCGGCGAAGCCCTCGGCGACCACCCTCAGTCCGGCTCCGGTGCCAAGCTGAGCGAGCACCGAACCGGGCGGGCAGAGCACCGGTAGCTCCGGGTCGTAGTCGCCGATCGCGGCGACCACGGCGGCGGCCTGCGACTCCTGGCAGGCGGCGGCGTGGTAGAGCGCGCCGTGCGGCTTGAGGTACCGGATCCGGGTCCGGTACGGCCGGCAGAACGCCTCCAGCGCGCCGAGCTGGTACGTGATGTCGTCGCGCAACTCGTCGAAGGCGTACGCGATGTGTCGGCGGCCGAAGCCGGCGAGGTCCCGGTAGCCGACCTGGGCCCCGATCGCAACCCCCCGCTCGGCGGCGGCGGCACAGACGCGGCGCATGGTGGACGGGTCGCCGCCGTGGAAGCCGCAGGCGACGTTGGCGGAGGTGACGAGCTCCAGCAGCGCCTCGTCGTCACCGAGCCGCCAGATGCCGAAGCCCTCCCCGAGGTCAGCGTTGAGGTCCATGGAACCTGACGGTAGTCCCCGGACGGGCCTGCGCGAGCGGGGTGACGTCGTCCACCACTCCGATGACGGGGTACCCGCCGGTGGTGGGGTGGTCGGCGAGGAAGATCAACGGCTGGCCGTCGGCCGGCACCTGCACCGCCCCGAGCACGATCGGCTCGCTGGGCAGTTCGCCGGCCACCGCGCGGGGCAGGGCCGCGCCGACCAGTCGCGCGCCGATCCGGTCACTCACCGGACTGACCTGGTACGGGGTGTGCAGCAGCCGGTGCCGGGCGGCGGGGGTGAACCAGTCGTGCCGGGGGCCGGGGCGCAGGGTCAGCCGGACCCCGGTGACCGGAGCCGGGGTGGGGGTGAAGTCCACCGGTGCGGGCGGGCCGGCGACCGGGCCGAGAGGGAGCCGGTCGCCGTCACGGACGCGGGACGGGCCGAGGCCGGAGAGGGTGTCGGTGGCACGGCTGCCGAGCACCGGTTCGACCGCGATCCCGCCGGAGACGGCGAGGTAGCTGCGCAGCCCGTGGCGGGCGGGACCGATGGTCAGCACCACCGAGGCAGGCAGCGACAGCGGGCGGCCCGGGTCGACCTGTCGCTCGTCGATCCGTACGTCGGCCTCCGCGCCGGTGACCGCGACCGTCCCGGCGCGGTGGAACCGCAGCGCGCAGCCGGTGAGGGTGATCTCCAGGCCGGCAGCGGACTCCGGGTTGCCGACCAGCCGGTTGGCCAGGCGCAGCGCCGCCGCGTCGAGGGCCCCCGACCGGGGTACGCCGAGGTGCGCCCAGCCGGGTCGGCCCTGGTCCTGGACGGTGGTGAACGCCCCGGCCCGGAGGACCTCGATCACGTCGCCTCCAACCGGACCCGGCTGCCCGGAGTGAGGGTCGCGGGCGGGTCGGCGCGTACGTCGAACAGGGGCAGGTCGGTCCGGCCGACCAGCAGCCACCCACCGGGCGAGGCGGTCGGGTAGATCCCGGCGTACGGCCCGGCCAGGGCGACCGAGCCGGCGGGCACCCGGGGCCGGGGGCTGTCCAGGCGGGGCACGGCCCACTCTGCCGGCAGTCCGGTGAGGTACGCGAACCCGGGCGCGAAGCCGCAGAAGGCGACCCGGAACTCGGCGCCGGTGAGCCGGCGGAGCACCTCGGGCACGTCCACGCCCCAGTGGCCGGCGACGCGGGGCAGATCCTCCCCGTCATAGGTGACCGGCACCCGGACGGTGCGGGGGCGGCCGGCACGGGCGGCCGGCCGTGGGGTCCAGGTGGCGATCCGGGCGGCGGTGGCCGTCGGGTCCGGTACGCCGTCGAGCAGCACGGTGGTGGCGGCCGGGACGATCTCGACGGCGGTCAGTTCGCCGGCCTCCCGACGGCGCCAGAGTTCGGCCCGCCAGGCCTCGACCTGCCCGGCGGGGTCCACCGCTGACCGCGCCGCACCCGTGGAGCCGGAGCCAGGGTCGGCTTCGGCTTCGGCTTCGGCACAGTCGAGCAGCAGCGCGTGCGCGCCGACGGGACGGATCCGCATGCCGTCATCCTGACGGACGCGAGGGCGACCACGCACGGACGACGCGGGGTGACGCACTCCACTACCTGGAAGTAACTTACGGTGCCGTAACCTAAGGGCGTGACCACTCCGACCAAGGTACGGCTCAGGCCGGTCGACATCGGCAAACCGCGGATGCGCGGCTGGTTGCACACGTACGCGTTCTTCGTCGCACTGGTGTGCGGCATCGTGCTTTGCTCGATCGCGGCCACCCGGCCGGGCTGGGCACCGCTGGTGAGCTGCCTGGTCTACAGCCTCACCGTGTGCGGGCTCTTCGGCACCAGCGCGCTCTACCACCGGCGGGTCTGGTCGGAGCGGGGCTTCCAGATCATGCGCCGGATGGACCACTCGATGATCTTCGTGTTCATCGCCGGCACGTACACGCCGTTCTGCCTGCTGCTGCTGGACGACCGCGCGGCGACGACCATGCTCGCCCTGGTCTGGGGCGGCGCCCTGGGCGGGGTGGCGGTCAAGGTGGTCTGGCCGCACGCGCCGCGCTGGGTCTCCGCCCCGCTGTACCTGGCGCTCGGCTGGGTCTCGTTGGCCATCCTGCCGGACATCCTGCACGGAGGCGGGGTCGCCGCCCTGGTGCTGCTGGCCGTCGGTGGAGCGATCTACAGCGTCGGCGCGGTCTTCTACGCGCTGCGCCGACCCGACCCGTGGCCGACGGTCTTCGGGCACCACGAGTTCTTCCACGCCTGCACGCTGGTGGCGGCGATCTGTCACCACATCGCGATCTACTTCGCCCTGTTCGCCTGAGGTGGTAGCAGCTGAGGTGGTAGCAGGGGTCCCCTGTTACCGCTTTTTGCCGAGCAGGGGTCCCCTGCAACCACCTCGCCCCACCCCACCCCACGTGCTTCCGGGGCTCCGCGACGTGCCGCGGAGCCCCGGGTGCACTGAGTGGGCGGGTTCAGACCTGGTGACCGGGGCGGCGCACCTCGCGGTACTCCTGGACCACGCGGTCGTCCCGCACCGGCACCACCCGCTCCTGCACGACGCGCTCGCGCGGCGCGGCCACGACGGTCCGACGGCGGGTGTTCCAGAAGTAGGCGGTCATGATCAGGCCGACCAGGCCGGCGAGCATCAGCACCCAGCCGACGGTGTTCAGGCTGAGCCAACCCAGGTTGGCGTCGACCGCGAATGCGAGGATCGCGCCCAGCGCGATGAGGAAGATACTGCTGCCGATGCCCATCGTGTCGCCCTCCTTGGCGTTCAGCTGGCGTTCCGTTACCGCCGCGGCCACTGGATGAGGTTGCGGCACACATCGACTTACCCGAGCGCGAAGATCGCCAATCAGGCAAGCTGGCACCATGACGGAGGGTAGGGCCACCGGACACACACTCGTGCTGCTCCGGCACGGGAAGGCGGAACGCCCGGAGGGCACCGACGACCGGGAACGGGCGTTGACGGGACGCGGACAGGCCGACGCCGCCGCAGCCGGCGCGTGGCTGGCCCGGCACGGCTTCCGGCCCGACGTGGTGGTCTGCTCGCCCGCGCGACGTACCCGGCAGACCTGGCAGGCGGCAGAGAACGGAATGGCGGGGAGCGGGATGGCCGACGGGCCGGCGGGAAACGGACCGACGCCCCTGGTCCGCTACGAGTCGGCCGTGTACGCGGCGGAGGCCGCCGACCTGCTGGACCTGCTGCGAGCCGTCGAGCCCGACGCCGGCACCGTCCTGCTGGTCGCCCACAACCCCGGCATCTCCCTGGTGTCGATCGCCCTCGACCGGATCGGTGCCGACCGGGAGGGACTGCGGACCAGCGGTGTCGTGGTGCACCGGGTGACCGGGGCCTGGGCCGACCTCGGCACCACGCCCGCACCGGTCACCGCACGACACACCGCCCGCGCCTGAGCACGGGCGGCGGCACGGCATCCCGCCGGGGAATCTCTGCCGGCGTGGTTCCCGGCACCGGCGGTCGCCCTAGGAGGGTGGCGCTGTCGGCGGCGGCGGATCGGGAGGCGGCGGCATCATCGCGGTCGGATGGGACAGCCGGTTCTCCTCCACGATGAGGGTCCGGGCCCGCTTCCGGCGGTCCTGCCAGAACCAGAGCGTGGTGAGCAGGACGGCGAGGCCGGCGAGGATGAACACCCAACCGACGGCGCGCAGGTCGACCCACCAGACGTTGGCGCGTACGGCGAACGTCAGGATCGCTCCCAGTGCGATGAGAAAGATGCCGCTACCAACGCCCATGTGCGCTGCACTCCCCCGTGCGGTGGCTCTGGGCCTTGCCGGACACCGTCGCGTACCTCCGACGACGGTCCGGCACGCATACCCACGGTGACGGCCCCTACCCCATCCGGGAGCGGTCGTGCTGGGAGGTGGCCCTGCGGCCGGTCAGCCACCCACTGTCGCGGCGCCCCGGAGCGGAGCGGGAAAGGCGACGGCCGGCGCGGGGGGCGCGCCGGCCGTCGAGGGGGGAATCAGGACATCGAGGTCAGAAGGCTTCCTCCGGGAGGTCCATCAGGTCGAGGTCGGTGTTCTCGATGATCCGCCGATCGGCCCCGATACGGGGCAGCACCTCACGGGCGAAGAACTTCGCCGCAGCGACCTTCCCGGTGTAGAACGCCCGGTCGGTGGCGGAGACCTCGCCGTTCAGGGCACGCAGTGCCACGTCCGCCTGCCGCTGGAGCAGCCAGCCGACCACCACGTCGCCGAGCGCCAGCAGCAGCCGACGGCTACTGAGACCCACCTTGTACAGGGCGCGGGGCTCACCGGCCTGCGCCTCGCCCAGCCAGCCGGTCAGCACGCCGAGGATGTTCTGCACCTCGGCGAGTGCCTTGCCGAGCGCCAGACGCTCCTCCTTGAGCTGGCCGTTGCCGCCCTCGCTGGCGATGAACTCCTGGATCTCGGCCGAGACGGTCAGCAGCGCCTTGCCGTTGTCCCGGACGATCTTCCGGAAGAAGAGATCGAGGCTCTGGATGGCGGTGGTGCCCTCGTAGAGGGTATCGATCTTGGAGTCCCGGACGTACTGCTCCAGGGGGTAGTCCTGGAGGAAGCCGGAGCCGCCGAAGGTCTGCAACGACTCGTGTCCGAGCAGCTCGTACGCCCGCTCCGAGCCGACTCCCTTGACCAACGGCAGGAGCAGGTCGTTGACCCGCTTCGCGGTCTCCGTCGCCGCCTCGTCGCCGGCCGCCTCGGCGATGGACACCTTGTCCTGCCAGGAGGCGGTGTAGCAGACCAGGGCGCGCAGGCCCTCGGCGTACGCCTTCTGGAGCATCAGCGAACGGCGGACGTCCGGGTGCCGGGTGATGGTGACCCGCGGCGCGGTCTTGTCGGCCATCTGGAGCAGGTCGGCACCCTGCACCCGACTCTTGGCGTACTCCAGGGCGTTCAGGTAACCGGTGGAGAGGGTGGCGATGGCCTTGGTGCCGACCATCATCCGGGCGTTCTCGATGATCATGAACATCTGCCGGATGCCGTCGTGCTTCTCACCCAGCAGCCAGCCCCGGGCCGGGATCCCGTGCTCGCCGAAGGTCACCTCGCAGGTGTTCGAGACCTTCAGACCCATCTTGTGCTCGACGTTGGTGGCGAAGACACCGTTGCGCTCGCCCAGTTCGCCGGTCTCCTCGTCGAAGTGGTACTGGGGCACCACGAAGAGGGAGAGGCCCTTGGTGCCCGGGCCGCCGACGCCCTCGACACCCACCGGCCGGGCCAGCACGTAGTGGATGATGTTGTCGCTCAGGTCGTGTTCGGCCGAGGTGATGAAGCGCTTGACGCCCTCGATGTGCCAGGTGCCGTCCGGCTGCGGGATGGCGCGGGCCCGGCCGGCGCCCACGTCCGAACCGGCGTCCGGCTCGGTGAGCACCATCGTCGAGCCCCACCGCTTGTCGGCGAAGAGCCTGGCCCACTTCTTCTGCCGCTCGGTGCCCTCGACGTGCAGGACGTGCGCGAAGGACGGCCCGGAGGCGTACATCCAGACTGCGGCGTTGGCACCGAGGACCAACTCGGCGAGGGACCACACGAGCGCCCGCGGCGCGTTGCTGCCGTCCAGCTCCGCCGGAAGCTCCAGCCGCCAGAACTCGGAGTCCATGAACGCCTGGTACGACTTCTTGAACGACTCGGGCAGAGGCGCGGTGTGGGTGGCCGGGTCGAAGACCGGCGGGTTGCGGTCACTGTCGGTGTAGCTGGCAGCCAGATCCTCGCGGGCGAGACGGTCGACCTCGGCGAGAATGTCACGCGCCGTGTCGACATCCAGCTCCGAGAACGGCTCCTGGCTGAACGCCTGGTCCGCCCCGAAGACCTCGAACAGGTTGAATTCGAGATCCCGCAGGTTGCTCTTGTAGTGGGTCATGATCACTGGCCCCGCTTCCGGACAGGTGTTACCGATCAGTAACCCCGACTGTATTACTCGCGGGTAGGCAGCGACAAGCCACTGATGAAAGTGACAGCGGACACACACCGGGCATTCAGCCCTCGGTGGCGCCCACCTCCCAACTCGGTACGGCCGCCGTCGCGTCACTGCGCGGGCCCGCGTACTCCATCAGGACCAGGGCGATGTCGTCGTCGAGCCGGCCGTACACCCACTCGACCAGGGCGGTCTCCAGCGAGGCCAGCCCGTCGGCGACCGTGCCGTGGCCGAGCAGCCGCCAGGCCCGGTCGGCGGTGGGGAAGAACTCGCCGTCCCGGCGAGCCTCGCCGAGGCCGTCGGTGAAGAGCAGCAGCCGGTCACCCGGCTCCAGCCGTTCCACCCGGGGCTGCACCACGGGCATGAAGCCGAGCGGGGGCGCGGGGGCGGGCGGTTCGAGCGGAATCACGCAACCCCGGCGCAGCAGCAGCGGCGGCGGGTGCCCGCAGTTGACGATGGTGAGCGTCCCGCCCCGTTCCTCGACCAGGGCGGCGGTCACGAAATCCTCGTCGCCGACGCTGCGCGCCACCGCTCGGTCCAGGTCGGACACGACGGTTCGCAGGTCGGCGCGCTCGTGGACCACGTGCCGGTACGAGCCGAGCACGATACTGGCCAGCCGGACCGCGTCCAGGCCCTTGCCGCGCACGTCACCGATGATCATGCGCACGCCGTACGGGGTGTCGATCGCCTCGTACAGGTCGCCACCGATCTCGGCGGTGGCCGTGGAGGAGATGTAGCGGGCCGCCACGGCCAGCGTCCCGACCTGCGGGCCGAGCGGACGCAGCACTGCCTGCTGGGCGACCGAGGCCAGCTTCGACAACTCGGCGATCTGCTCGGTCTGCCGCTGCCGCATCCCGGCCACCACCGCCACGAGCGCCGTCACCACCGCGATCGCGGCGACGCTGGCCGCGGTGTCCAGCGAGACTCCCGGCTCGGAAAGCGCGAACGCCACCGCCGCGAGCGTGGCCGCCGCGCCGGCCCCGAGCACCACCCGCCAGGTGGCGAAGACCGCGGCGAGCACCGGCGCGGCGGCCATCAGGCCCAGATAGTGGGCTCCGCTGCCGTCGGCCGCCTCGACCGCGGAGATGAAACCGAGCAGGACGAGGGCCGCGCCGAGACCGGCGCGGGATCCGGGGCTCAGCGGACTACGGAACCGCTGCAGGGGATGCGTGCGTACGCTGCACAGCATGCCCTATGGAGGTTGATCAGCGCATGACGTTGACCCGTCGTCCGAGCCGGTTCTGACCGGCCGGACCTCTCTGAACAGCCAATGCGCGACCCGGCTCAGCCGAGCACCTCGTAGGAGACGGTGAGGTGGCCGAGGTCGAGCGAGGCGATCGCGCCGAACGCCGCCCGGGACAGATCGATGCAACGACCGTCGATGAACGGTCCCCGGTCGTTGATCCGCACGGTCACCGATGCTCCGGTGGCGGGGTTGGTCACCCGTACCCGGGTGCCGAACGGCAGCGTCTTGTGCGCGGCGGTCATCGCCGACGGGTCGAAGGTCTCGCCGTTCGCGGTCAACTGCCCCTCGGCGTAGAACGACGCACCGCACGTGCCGCTCCCGACCACCGTCGGAGCGGTCCGCTTCGGCGTGGCGGGCTTCGTGGTGGCCCGCTTCGACGGCGTCGAGGTCACCCGGGTCCGCGGCTTGCCCCGGGAGGCGGCCGTCGAACGGGTGGGCGCCGGGGTGGCGCTCGGCGACCCGCTGCCCTCCGGGGAGGGGCTGGCCGACGACGGGGATGGCACGGGGTTCTCCGGTGACGGCGGAGCCGAGGTCGGGACCACCGGTGCCGGCCGAACGGCGTCCGGTTCCGCCGAGGTCAGGTGCACAGCGCCGACGGTGCCACCGACGGCCACCGCGACCGCGACGGCGGCGGAGGCCGCGATCCCGGCGGGTGAGGAGAACATTCGATTCCGAGCGTGCCTGCCGGCCATCGGCCCGTCCTTCCAGTTACCTGCAAACCGGCTCGGACCGTAACGAGAGAAGCACTTCCGAAGTCAACCTGATCATGGGTATATGTTGTGATTTGTGGGCGTACGTGTAGCCGATCATCCGAGGCGGGGTCACACTGCCGGGCCCTGGCGACGGACGAGCAGGATGGAGGGGTGTCCACCGAGCTGAGTCAGCGCCTCGTCGAGTTGTTCCGCTGGTCGGACCCCGGCCCGGAGAGCAGTCATCTGGTCAGCGACGTCTCCGGCTGGTGGCGCGACCCGTACGTGCTCGCCGAGATCGGTCCGGCGCTGGTGGCACCGTTCCGCGCCACCGCGCCCACCATCGTGATCTCGCCCGCCGTCACCGGCCTGCTCCTCGGTCCGCTCGCCGCGACCGCCCTCGGGGTGGGTTTCGTTCCGGCGCAGAAGCCCGGAGACGGACGCCAGCCGCCCGGACCGACCACCTGGGCGCAGAGCACGCCCGACTTCCGGGGACGCCGGGTCACCCTCGGTGTCCGCGACCGGCATCTCGGGCCGGGCGACCGGGTGCTGGTGGTCGACGACTGGCTCGCCACCGGCGCGCAGGTCCGGGCGCTCTACCAGCTCTGCGCGGCTCGGGGCGCGGAACCGGTCGGGACCACCGTGGTCGTCGCCGACTGCCCACCGCAGGTCAGCACCGAACTTCGCGTCCGGGCCCTGCTCGACGCCGACCGCCTCGAACCCTGACCGGACCGCCTCGCACCCTTACCGAAACGCCCCGGCCCCTGACCGGAACGCCTCGGACCCCCGACCCCGGCAGTCGACCCTCCGCGCGGCCTGCCCGCCCGCAGCCGGCCAGAACTCCGGCGACGGTCGGACAGGGGTCGGGTAGCCTCGGCTGAATGTGGCCACGGATCGGTGACCTGCGCACCCTCGCTCTCGGCACGCCCGGCCGGATGCGGACCAGGTTGAACACGCTCGTGCTGTCCGGGGCGAAGACCGCGACGACCGGGCTGCTCAGCGAGTACGCCACGGAGGGCGAGGAACTGGAGCAGGTCGGCGAACGGCTGGCGCTGGTCGACGACCACGACGCGCCGATCGGCATCGTCGAGGTCACCGCCGTCGAGGTGGTCCGTTTCGCAGACGTCACCTGGGACTTCGCCCGCTCGGAGGGGGAGGGGGACCGGGACCTCGACGAGTGGCGAACCGGTCACCGCAACTTCTGGGCCGCCGAGGGAAGCACGGTCACCGACGACACGCCCGTCGTCTGCGTCCGCCTGCGACTCGAGTCGGCCGGGGCGGGTGGCACCACCACCGGCGACCTGGGCACCTGAGTCGGTCCGCGCCCCACGGCACGGTCAGGACCTGACGGCCTCTCGGCCGACGACTCAGATGCGGCGCAGCTCGGGCAGGCGCTCCGCGACCTCGGCGAGAACGTTCTCGTCCCCGGCGTACCAGCTGCTGAGTCGCGGCCAGTGGGTCACCACGTCGGTGAACCCGAGCCGGGCGGCCCGCGCGACCGCGTCGGCGAAGAAGTCCGCGCTGGTCAACGAGAAGACCGGGGCGGCGTCCAGCGACAGGTAACGATCGAGGGTGGCCGGATCACGTCCGGCCTCGTCGAGGGTGGCGTCAAGCCGGGCGGCGAGCGCTGCCACCGACTCCCACCAGCTCTCCAGGTCGTCCCCGCCGGTGCCGGTGGTGACCCAGCCCTGGCCGAAGCGGGCGACCAGCCGCATCGAGCGGGGACCGTTGGCGGCGACCACGAACGGCACTCTCGGCATCTGGACGCAGCCGGGATTGTTCCGGGCGTCCACGGCCGAGAACCATTCGCCGCGCCAGGTCACGCCGTCCTGTCGGAGCACCAGGTCGAGCAGTTCGGTGAACTCGCCGAACCGGTCCACCCGGCGTCGGGGCGGCAGGGTATCCCCGCCGAGCACGGTGGCGTCGAATCCGATGCCCCCCGCACCGATACCCAGCAGCAGCCGCCCACCGGAGATGTCGTCCAGAGTGGTCACCTGCCGGGCGAAAGCCGCCGGATGCCGGAAGTTGGGGGAGGCGACCAGGGTGCCGAGTCGGATCCGGGAAGTCACCAACGCGGCGGCGGTCAGCGTCGACATCGAATCGAACCAGGGCCCGTCCACGAGGTCACGCCAGCCCAGGTGGTCGTACGTCCAGGCGTGGTCGAAACCCCAGTCCTCGGCCTGCCGCCAGCGCCGCTGCGCCTCGGACCAACGCTGGTCCGGGAGGATGACGATGCCGATGCGCATGATCACACCCTACGGCCTGCGAATTTCGACCGATCCGCCGCCTGGCACCCCCGAAAGTACGACGCCCGCCTACTCGCCCGTGTCGAGCCGCCGGCAGGCGACTGCGGTTTCGGTCCAGGGGGCGGACGCCATCTCGATCGGCTGGTGGGCAAACGCGCGGTCGACGATCTCGGCGGCGGTCATCGGCGTGTCAGCAGGAACTCGGCCACCTGGCGGCCGTCCGGGTGGCTCATCGTGACGGCGGCCCGTACGGCATCGTAGGCCCGGTCCATGGCCTCGTCGTCCTCCGCGTCGACGGCGGCGTTCCACGCGGCGAAGAGCGGACGTAGCGGCGCGAACCCTGGCAGCGGACGGAACCTGCCGTACGTCCACGGGAAGTCACGGCTCTGCTCGTCGATCTCGCCAACCAACTCGCCCCGGTGGTACAGCCGCCACACCATGCCCGGGGCCAGGGCGGATCGCGTAGTCGGGCGGTGGGGCTTTGAGCAGGAGTGCGGTGGTCGCTTCCCCCGCACGGAATCCTTGCCCCGGAGCTGCTGCCGCCGCGTGTGGTGCACCCATCCCGTCCGCCCCTCGTGAGGATCTTCCGATGGCACGTCTTGCGGCTGGCCTAGTGGAACTCGTGGACGACCTCGATCAGGCCCACGATGTGCGCGTTGAACTCGTCCAGTTCCTCGGCCGGAACCCACAGTTCGAGGATGGTCTTCCCGCCGGCCTGCTGGACCGGGTAGCGGCCCGCGAACTCCGTGTCCACGCGGAAGCGGGTGACGTAGCCGGCACCGGACGCCGGTACGTTCCAGTCCCGGGCAATCATGATCGCGTAGTCCTCGTTCAGGACCGGGTAGAAGATCGGCTGGTCCGGCAGGCGCGGGGGCCAGCGACGCCAGCCCGACTCACGGACGAGGGCCAGTTCTTCCGGCCCGGTCGGACGCCACAGCACCGTCGTACCGTCACCGCTACTCATGTCGACCTCGCCACTCGGAATCCGGATGAGGCCGAACGGTACTGACGGATCGACCAACGGCACCACCGCATTCCGCACCGCTTGGCGGTGGGCCGATGAGAGCTCCGACCCTGCCCGGTCTCGAACCGGTCGCCCCTCACCCCGACTGCTGCTCCTCGCCGTGGTCGCGAGCGGCCCGCGTGGCGCTTTTCCGCTCGGTCGACGCGCTCAAGGAGATCGCCGCTGAGCACGGCGTCTGCGTCCGCCTCCTCGCCATGCGCCGCACCGACCTGGAATCGCACAGCAGCACCGTGGGCATGATCGTTGCCCATTGAAACATCGAAGGCCCCGGCTCGGGACTTGCGTCCTGACCAGGGCCTTCGTGGTGGAGCGGGTGACGGGAATCGAACCCGCACTGTCAGCTTGGGAAGCTGATGTTCTGCCATTGAACTACACCCGCAGGCGGCACCACTGTACCTGAGCGGCTCGCCGTCCGCACCAAGGTACCCCTTCCTGGCCGCCCGCGCCGCCGGGGAGAGCCGCGCTCCCACCTCGTTCGGCTTGGGACGGGCGGCGGAAGTCGGCTTCCGAGCTTCATCGACCGGACGTGGCAAGACGTGACCGCGCGGCGACACATGCCCATTTTCAAATGTGTTGATGGGCTGTAGCCTCTGCCCAACGTTCTCAGCCGCGGTGTGACACACCTCCCGTCACGCCGGGCAGAAAGAGGTGGACACATGGGCCTTCGTCCCAATCTGTTGACCCGGCGTGTGGCCGGTGTCGCCACCACGACCCTCGCACTGCTGCTCAGCACGGCGGCGATCGGTGTCGCTCCTGCGGCGGCCCATGCGGACCACGCGGACGAGGCCTGCGTCGAGCCAGCCGACACCCATGCCCACTCGAAGGTCAAGGTCGGTGGCATCGCCAAGCACGAGCCGAACGAGCTGACCCCCCAGCAGGTCCGTGAGCGCGAGGCGGACCTGGCCGCCGTGCTGGCCGCGCGGGCCAAGCGGACCGACCTCAAGCAGGGCCCGACGGCGAACGCCTCAATCACGATCCCGGTCGTGGTGCACGTGATCCAGCGGGACAGCACCCGGGCCGGGGGCAACATCCCGGACTCGATGATCAACTCGCAGATCAGCGTGCTGAACCAGTCCTTCAGCGGCGCGACCGGCGGCACGGCCACCGCGTTCGCCTTCGAACTGCAGGAGGTCAACCGGGTCGTCAACCCGGCGTGGTACCCGATCGTGCAGGGCTCCTCGGCTGAGCGCTCGATGAAGACCTCGCTCCGCGAGGGCGGCAAGGACACCCTCAACATCTACTTCGGCGAGCTGAGCGACGACCTGCTCGGCTGGGCGACCTTCCCGACCCGTCGACTCAACAAGATGGACGGCGTCGTCGTGCTGAGCGAGTCGCTGCCGGGCGGCACGGCCACCAACTACAACCAGGGTGACACCGGCACCCACGAGGTCGGTCACTGGCTGAACCTGTACCACACCTTCCAGGGCGGCTGCTCCAACTCCGGCGACAGCGTCTCGGACACCCCGGCGGAGGCCGAGCCGGCGTTCGAGTGCCCGACCGGCCGGGACACCTGCGCCGCCGCCGGCCTGGACCCGATCACCAACTTCATGGACTACACGTACGACTCGTGCATGTACCAGTTCACCCCGGGGCAGGCCAGCCGCATGCTCACCGCGTGGAACGCCTACCGCGCCGCCTGACATCCCTGACGTACCGTCCGATGCCGGCTCCGTCCCACGGAGCCGGCATCGGCGTTTCCGGGACTCAGGCCGCAGCCCGGTGCGTGGCCCGTCGTCGCCTGGCCCGTGGCCCTGGTACGGACGGCTGACCGGCCGTCGGTGAGTCGCTCGCCCGCGGGTCCAGCCAGACCTGCACCGCCGGACCGCCCAGCCCCACGCCGGGAGCTCCCGGCGCGACATGGTCGCGCCGGGAGAGCATCGCCACGTCGACGGTGAACTCGAACAACCGCCAGTCCGCCCGGGGCTCGGCCCGGAAGCACTCCGCCAGCCGGGCCACCCGGACCTGGTCGGTGACCGGATGCGCGTGCCCGGCCACGTACGCCTCGTCGTCGCTCTCCTCCGGCGGGAACGAGTGCAGCGCGTACCGCCCGTCGCGTTCCAGGTCGCGGCGCTTGGGCGAGTCGATGACGAAGCAGAATAGCCCTTCGTCGGTGATGACCGGGGAGACCGGATGGACCCGGGGGCCACCGTCTGCCCGGACCGTGGCCAGGTAGCCGAAGCCCGGGCCGTACTGCTGCATGAGAAGGCGGATCGCGTCGGCGAGGCGGGGCTCGTCGGCGGCGAACTCGGACCAGGAAGCCATGCCGACATCCTATCGAACACCCGTACGAAAGAGCACTCCGACGCGCTGGTCACCCGCCGGATCGCGGGGGCTACGGCACTGGATATGGTGGTGCGATGCTGCTCTCCGACCGGGACCTCGTCAGCGAGATCAAGGCTGGCACGCTGGCACTGGAACCGTTCGACGCGAGTCTGGTGCAGCCCTCCAGCATCGACGTGCGCCTGGACCGGCTCTTCCGGGTCTTCAACAACCACCTCTACACGCACATCGACCCGGCGTTGCAGCAGGACGACCTCACCTCGCTGGTGGAGGTGCCCGAGGGGGAACCCTTCGTGCTGCACCCCGGGGAGTTCGTGCTCGCCTCCACGCTGGAGGTCATCTCGCTCGGCGACCAACTCGCGGGCCGCCTGGAGGGCAAGTCGAGCCTGGGCCGGCTCGGCCTGCTCACCCACTCGACCGCCGGCTTCATCGACCCCGGGTTCTCCGGCCACGTGACGCTGGAACTCTCCAACGTGGCCAACCTGCCGATCACGCTCTGGCCCGGCATGA
Source organism: Micromonospora sp. NPDC050187 (assembly GCF_044459745.1). NCBI lineage: Bacteria > Bacillati > Actinomycetota > Actinomycetes > Micromonosporales > Micromonosporaceae > Micromonospora > Micromonospora sp. NPDC050187. The sequence goes on along the minus strand of NZ_JBITJH010000011.1, from coordinate 212,099 downwards.
AGATCGGTCAGCTCTGCATCTTCCGGCTCTCCTCGCCGGCCGAGCATCCGTACGGCTCCGCCGTCTACGGCTCCCGCTACCAGGGGCAGCGCGGCCCCACCCCGAGCCGGGCCTGGCGGAACTGGCGCACCTGGCCCACCCGCTGACCCTCCCCACATCCACCACCACCCCTCGTTCTACGGGTGATGGTGCGGCGCGCTCCGCTTCGCCAGGTGCCTGCAGGGTCCCCTGCTACGCAAAAAGCGGTAACAGGGGACCCCTGCTACCACCTCAGCCGGGGCGGCCGTAGCTGTGCACCGGGCCGTCGTCGGCCCGCTTCATCTTCACCGGCGCGCCGGCCCGGGAGGCGTGCACCAGCCAGCCGTTGCCGACGTACATGCCGACGTGGTGCAGATCCGAGTAGTAGAAGACGAGGTCGCCGGGACGTAGCTCGCTCCGGCCCACCCGGGCGGTCACCCGCCGCTGCTGGGCGGCGTTGTGCGGCAGGGCGACCCCGGCCCGGGCCCAGGCGGCGAGGGTGAGCCCGGAGCAGTCGTACGCGTTCGGCCCCTCGGCTCCCCAGACGTAGGGCTTGCCGATCTGCGCGCAGGCGAACGTGACGGCCCGTCCGGCGGCACCGCCCGGGTAGACGGCCGGGCAGGGGGCGGGGCGCAGGCTGGTGCCAGCGCCGTTGCCGTACGCCTCCAGGCGCATCTTCTGCAGGCGGGTGATGGCGGCGTCGATCTGCCGACGTTTCCCGTCCAGCTGGCGTTCGGCCTGGCTGAGCTGCGTGACCAGCCGGTCCAGCGGGGCCTTGCGGGCGCTGAGCTGGTCCCGCAGTTCGACCACGTGCCGGATGTCGGTCTGCTGCCGACGGGCGAACTGGTCGAGTAGTTCGAGTTGGTGGACGACGGTGGCCGGCGACGGGTTGGCGAGCATGGCGTTGAGGGCGGAGGCGTTCTCCCCCTTGTACGCCCGTACCGCGAGTCCGCCGACCTTGCGCATCGCCTGGTCGACCTGGCGGCGCAGCGGCTCGATCCGGTCGGCGAGTGCCGCCGCCTGCCGCTTTTTGGCGGCGAGCGCCTGCCGGGTGGCGTTGTGCTGTTCGATGACCGGTTCGAGGGTGTTCCACTCCCGGTCGATCTGGCGTTCGATCTCGGCGACCGAGGGTTCGGCGTGGGCCGCGCCGGCGCCGCCCGTCACGAGGACAGCGGCTCCGACGAGGACGGTGACGGCGTTGGTGAAGCGGGACCAGCATGGACGCGGCGCAGCCGTCGTCCGGGCAGCCGGGGCCGCCCGGACGGACGGTGGCCGCGGGGCATGGTGTGCCACCGGGCTTCTTACTCCTTCTTCCGTTGACCGCCTACCGGGTTAGCTGACGGGTTCGGGCGGGAAGGGAGCGCCCTACCGTGGTACGGATTCACCCCGATGGTGCTGGTGGTTCCCCGGCTCGCTCTGGTGTGGTTTCTCCTGTGGCGACGTGCGTCGGGCGACTCGGCGGTGCCGAACCGTTGCCGCCTCCGACTGGCGGCCTGTCACCGGCTCGGCAAGTGCCGAGGTTAGAGACGACCGTCGTCGATCCGCAACACGGTTCGCGGTAGTGCCACCTGCTGATTCCCGACAGTAACCACTGTGGGCGCCGTTCGTTGGCCCAGCACGAAGGGTCCCCGGCCGCTGGCCGGGGACCCTTCGTCAGGATCGGTCAGTAGGGGCGGCGGAAGCCCGCGACCGGCATGTGGTTGATGCTGGCCACCTGCACCGGCTTACCGGCCCGGGGGGCGTGCACCATGATGCCGTTGCCCAGGTAGAGCCCGACGTGGCTCAGGTCGCTGAAGAAGAAGACCAGGTCACCAGGGCGGGCCTCGGAGCGGCTGATCTCCTTGGTCTCCTTCCACTGATCACCGGTGAAGTGGGTCAGGTGGATGCCCGCGGCTTTGTAGGCATACTGGGTCAACCCCGAGCAGTCGAAGGCGTTTGGCCCGGTGGCGCCGAAGACGTACGGGTCGCCGACCTGCGCGCAGGCGGTTCTGATGGCGGTGTTGGCGTCGCTGCTGATCACGCCCTTGATGAGCGGGCAGCCGGGGGCGCTGACCGCAGTCTTCGGCATGGACGCCCGCAGCCGCTTGATCTCGGCGTCGATCTTGGCCTTCTTGGCCGCCAGGTCCTTCTGCTGCTGGACCTGGGTAGCGATGAGGGTGTCGAGCTTCTGCTTCTCGGCCTCGTACCTTGTCCGGATCGCCACCACGCCCTGGAGTTGCTGACGCTGGTGGGCGGCGAGCCGGTCGAGCATGCCCATCTGCTCGGCCAGGGTGCCCGGCTTGGCGCTGACCAGCAGAGCGCCGATCTCCTGCGACGGGCCGGTCATGTAGTGCCGGGAGGCCAGGGCACCGATCCGGTTCATGGCCATGTCGCTCTGCAACGCGAGCGGCTGGATCTTCTTCTCCAGATCAGCGGCCTTCTTCTGGTTGGCCTTGAGCCTGACGCGAACCTCGTTGTACTTCTCGATCGTGGGCTCCAACTGCCTCCACTGCTTGTCGATCTGCGCCTCGATCTCCTCGGGAGTGGGCGCGGCATGCGCGGGAGCAGCGAGCAGGCCGACACCGACCACGGCGGCGGCGGACAGGGTGACCAGGGTGCGAACGAACCGGCGCAGCCCACCCGGACGAGTGGGGAGCCGATCCGGTGCGTGACGCTGAGGGGGCAGGGTTGCCACCGGCACCGAACTCCTTTGGCGACCAGACCACCGGGCGCCCCGCGAGGGAGAGGATGGCGGGGCAGACGATCCACAGCGGCCGGTGCCCAACATTAGGGAAGCAACGGGGCGATATCAAGGCGAGGGGGTCTCGTATCACGCTCCGGCACCCCTGCGAACACCCACCGTGCCGACGCCGCCGACGATGGCGGTCAGGACATCGTCGAGGGTCACCACGCCGAGCGGTCTGCGTCCGTCGGTGACCAGCACCATGTGCCGTCGCTCACGGCGCATCGAGAGCAGCAGGTCGGCCAGGGTACGGTCCGGCGGCACCACGGCCAACGGCCGGTACACCTCGGCCGGCACCGCGGCCCGACGGCTCGGGCCGACGTACCCGAGCACGTCCTTGACGTGCACGAAGCCGAGCACCCGACGGGTGGAGCGCTGCACCACCGGGAAGCGCGACCGTCCGGTACGGGTCGCCAGCACCTCCAGAGAGGCCGGTGAGACGTCGTCGGCCACGGTGGTCACCGTGGACCAGGGCTGCAACGCGTCAGCGGCGGTGCGGGTGTGCAGCGCGAGCGCCCCGGTGATCCGGGCGTGTGCCGTGGAGCCCAGCAACCCCTCGGTGCGGGCCTGCGACACCAGGCCGGTCAGTTCCTCGGCGGTGAAGACGGTCTTCACCGCGTCCGCCGCCTCGATCCGCCAGACAGGAAGCCGAGCAGGGGCAACAACGTGGTCAGCACCAGTCCGTCGATGACCGTCTCACCTCGGCCAGATTCTCCCATGACTGATTGCTACCGGACGAGTACGCGAGCTGCCCGGCTCGTGGCTTCGAGTTACCGTCGAGCCATGTCCGATCTGCCCCTCGCGCACGAACTGGCTCTGCTCGCGTACGACGACGAGGGCGTCAACCGGCTGGGGACCCCGAACCTCGACTACGGCCTCGCCGGGGCGGCGCTGCTCGAACTGGCCCTCGCCGGCCGGGTCGAGGTGGTCGACGACCGGGTGGTGGTGACCGACCCGACGCCGGTCGGACAGCCGGTGCTGGACGCGGCGCTCACCCGCCTCGGTGCCGAGGCGAAACGGCGGCGGCCGAAGGACTGGATCACCCGGCTGGGTGGCGACCTACGCGGGCCGGTCCTCGACGAGCTGGTCGGGGCCGGGGTGCTGCGCCGCGAGGCGGGCCGGGTGCTGGGGCTCTTCCCGCGCACCCGATTCCCGTCCGGCACGGGGGCCGAGCCGGCGGCGGAAGCCTCGGCCCGGCAGCGGATGCACGTCGCGGTGGCGACCGACGGGCCGGTGCCGGCGCGGACGGCGGCGCTGGTCAGTCTCACCCGGGCGGTGGGCCTGGACCGGAAGCTCTTCCGGGACCTGCCGAAGGAGCAGGTCAAGCGACGGCTGAAGGAGATCGGCGAGGGCAGCTGGGCCTCCGCCGCGACCAGACGGGCCATCGAGGAGACCCAGGCCGCGCTGATCGCGGCCACCGCGACCGCGGCGGTCGTCTCCACCACCACGGCCTCCTGACACCCCAGTCGACCGTACGGCGCACGACAGCGCGCGTACCGTCGCGCGCCTCGGCCGAGCCTCGCCACGTGCCCTGGGGTCACCACGAGGTACCTGTGGAGCTGCCCCGTCGTACCTGTGGAGCTGCCCCGTCTGTGCCACCGGTGTCGCGGTAGCAGAGACGGGGCAGCTCCACAGCGTCGTAGGGGTGAGTCGTCCGGCGTGAGCCCCGGGCCCGCCAGTTGAGCGCGAGCCGGCGGGGCCGGCTCAGCCGGCGACCGGCTCGGCCTGCTGGCCGCCGCGCTCCTGCGCCGGCTTCACCGAGCGGAGCAGCACGCTGGCGACGTCGACGACCTCGACCTGCTCCCCGGCCCCCTTGCCGTTGACCCCGTCGTTCAGCATCGTCGAGCAGAACGGGCAGCCGACCGCGATGGTCTTCGCGCCGGTGGACATCGCCTCCTCGACGCGGTCCACGTTGATCCGCTTGCCGATCCGCTCCTCCATCCACATCCGGGCGCCGCCGGCACCGCAGCAGAAGGAGCGCTCGCTGTTGCGCGGCATCTCGGTGACGGTCTCCTTCACGGAGGAGCCGAGCACCTCGCGCGGCGGGGCGAAGATCCGGTTGTGCCGGCCGAGGTAGCAGGGGTCGTGGTAGGTGACCCCGCCGTCGACGGGCTGGACCGGGGTGAGCCTGCCGGTGGAGACCAGGTGGGCCAGGAGTTGGGTGTGGTGCACCACCTCGAACTCGCCACCGAGCTGGCCGTACTCGTTGCCGAGGGTGTTGAAGCAGTGCGGGCAGGTCGCGACGATCTTGCGCTTGGCCTTCTCCCGGCCCTCGAACGCCTCGTTCAGGGTCTCCACGTTCTGCTGGGCGAGCATCTGGAAGACGAACTCGTTGCCGATCCGGCGGGCCGGGTCGCCGGTGCAGGTTTCGCCCTCGCCGAGGATGGCGAAGGAGACGCCGGCCTCGTGCAGCAGCGTGGCGACGGCCCGGGTGGTCTTCTTGGCCCGGTCCTCGAACGCCCCGGCGCAGCCGACCCAGAAGAGGTACTCGAAGTCCTCCACCTCGCCGACCCGGGGCACCTCGAAGTCGAGGCCCTTGGTCCAGTCCTCCCGGGTGTTCTGCGGGGCGCCCCACGGGTTGCCCTTGTTCTCCAGGTTACGCAGCATCACGCCGGCCTCGGAGGGGAAGCTCGACTCGATCAGCACCTGGTAGCGCCGCATGTCGACGATGTGGTCGACGTGCTCGATGTCGACCGGGCACTGCTCGACGCAGGCCCCGCAGGTGGTGCAGGACCAGAGCACGTCCGGGTCGATGACCCCGCCTTCCTCGGCCCCGCCGATCAGCGGCTTCTCCGCCTCGGCGAGGGCGAGGACGTCCACGTGGGCGAGCTGGGCCGCGGTCGCCTTCTCCTCGCCGGTGAGGTCCTTGCCGCCTCCGGCCAGCAGGTACGGGGCCTTGGCGTACGCGTGGTCGCGCAGGCTGAGCACGAGCAGCTTCGGCGAGAGGGGCTTGCCGGTGTTCCAGGCCGGGCACTGCGACTGGCAGCGACCGCACTCGGTGCAGGTGCTGAAGTCGAGCAGACCCTTCCAGGTGAACTGCTCGACCTGGGCCACCCCGAACTGGTCCGACTCGGGGTCGGCCTCCTCGAAGTCCAGCGGCTTGCCGTTGCTCATCATGGGCCGGAGCGGGCCGAGGCCGGAGCCGGCCCGGCCCGGGTCACGCTTGAAGAAGATGTTGAAGAAGGCCAGGAAGCGGTGCCAGGCCACGCCCATGGTCACGTTCAGCGCGATCACGATGAGCCAGGTCATCGAAATCATGATCTTGATGAGGGCGGCGACGCTGACCCCGTCCTCCCAGTTCGGCAGCACCGCGCCGACCGCGTGGCTGACCGGGGTGGCCCAGGTCGGGTACTCGAAGTGGTCGGTGGCGACCTTGAAGCCGCGAATCAGGAAGCCCATGATCAGGACGGCAAGGACCACCGCCTCGACGAAGTAGCCCTGCCACATGGTCGAGCCGGTGAACCGGGAACGCCCGCCCGGCCGGCCGGGCCGGTTGCGGATCCGGATGGCGATCAGCACCACGATGCCGACCACACCGAGGATGCCGATCAACTCGGTGACCAGACCGTAGGCCGCCCAGCCACCGATCAGCGGCAGGCCACCGGTGGGCGAGACCACCTCGAAGTACGCCTCGAGGACCAGCAGCGACAGCACGACGAAGGCGACCATCACGAACCAGTGCGCGGCACCCACCACGCTCCAGCGCAGCATGCGGGTGTGCCCGGCCGTCTCGGCCAGCATCGTCCTCGTCCGGGTGAGCGTGTCCCCGGACCGCGCCGGGTCCGGCTGCCCGAGCCGGACGACTGCCACGATCCGCAGCACGGCCTGCACGGCCAGCCACACCGCCAGTGCGGTGACGGCGGCGGCGAGGATCGTCGTGACGAGCTGGACGCTGCCCATAGCGTTGGCCTCCCCGGTCTACTGCCTGGCGAGCGGTTCGGCGACCGGCATCGGGTCGTCGCGCCGCCGGCTGACCACCGCGACCTTCGGACCTGACCGGCCGATGACCTCGCTCCGCTCGGTCATGCAGTGCAGCCTACGCGCAAGGTTACCCAGTAGTAACGTGAGGAACCTCGCATCTGGCCACGCCGCCCTGCCGACACCTTAGAAGGGTTGGCCGATCTGCGCCGATCAGGGGTTCCGCGTGGTGACACCCACGCGGCGGACCTCGACCAGGGCACGACACGGCCCGGCCACACCGACACGTCGGGGGCCGGACCGGAAGGACGGACGACCGTCGGCGCTCAGCGCCAGCGGGAGAGCACGACCAGCGAGGCCACCATGGCGCCGAAGCCGACCGCCAAGTTCCAGTAGCCCCACGCGGCGACCGGGTAGGCCTGCTCGGAGAGGTAGTAGACCACCAGCCAACCGATGCCGAAGACGATCAGCGCGACCGCCAGGATCGGCAGCCAGACCGGGCTGGGCTTGCGCGTCGCCGCCGTCGCCGTCGGACGCACGTCCGTCGGCGGCGTGTACACCTTCTTCTTGCGGACCTGTGACTTGGGCACGACGCTCTCCAAGAGGGGATACGACCTCGTCCGGCCTGACAACCGGGCGCGAGGGCGACGGTCCATGGCCAATAATGTTTCGACAGCTAGCGTAGTCCGAGAGACCCGTTCAGGCCATGAACGGGGTCAATCGAATGCGGGTAGTGACCGAAAAGAGCGGAACTGGTCGGGTGCCGAACCCGTTCTGACGGGTGACACCAGGGAAAGGAGCGCTCGGTGGAGTACACATCCGGCGCGGCGTCCTGGCAGAAGGTGCTCCGGCGGGCAGTAGCCGGACTGCTGCCCCGACGACCGCGCCAGCGACGCCCGGGGTGGTCGCTCGGCGTACCGCTGATCGCCGCCGCCGCCGGGCTGCTGTTCACGACCACCGCCACCACGGCCGGGGGCACCGCCCTCCGCGAGGACCGCCGGCCCCAGCTCACCCAGCTCATCGACGACACCCGGCAGCGGGTGGCGGAGCGGGAGGCGGACGCGGCGAGGCTCCGGGCGGACGTGGAGCGGCAGACCGAGGCGCTCGCCGACACCGACCAGCCGATCGCCGCGGAACGTGGCCGGGCGGCGGCCAGCCGGCAGTCCGCCGGGTTCACCGCGCTCACCGGCTCCGGGGTGACCGTCGAGCTCGATGACGCCCGGCGGCTCGAGAGCCTGCCCGAAGGGGCCAGGAACGACGACCTGGTCGTCCACCAGGGGGACGTCCAGGCGGTCGTGAACGCGCTCTGGGCAGGGGGAGCGGAGGCCATGTCAATCATGAACGTCCGCGTTCTGAGCACCAGCGCGGTACGCTGCGTGGGTAACACCCTGCTGCTGCACGGCCGGGTGTACTCCCCTCCATTCAAGATCGTAGCGATCGGCGACCCCGCTGCCCTCCAGCAGGCCCTCGCCGCCTCCGAGGGAGTCCGGTTGTTCAAGGACGCGGTCGACCACTACCAGCTCGGCTACCGCGAGACCGTCTCCACGGTCGGTGTGCCGGCGTTCGAGGGTTCGACAGCGCTCCGCTCGGCGAAGGTGCCCCGGTGACCGGGGCACCCGACGACCGCCGAGAGAACCGTCAGGGGTGGCACCACGCCGGTCACCCGGAGGAACCCACTGCGGTGATCCCCCGGGTGGACCGGTCCGACACCGCACGCTGGCCGGACCCGGTGCCGCCGCGGCCCGGTCCCCCGCCGGCGGCCGGCGCGCCGCCGGCCGCCCCGCCCCGGTCCGCACCGGCGCCGGTGCCGCCGCCGTGGGCACCGCCGACCTCCCCGCCCCGCTCGCCGCAGCCGACCGGACCACCGGCCGCGGCCGGTCGGGGCAACATCCGTTCCGCCGCCCCCGGCCCCGCGCCCAGCCACGGCCACGGTCAGGGCCACGGCCAGGGTCCGGATCCGGGTCCGGACCTTCCCGCCCCCGGCCACGCCCACCGGCCGGGCCCGAACGGCCCCGTCTCCAGCCACGGCCGAGGCCAGCGTCCGGGCCCGAGCCGCCCCGCCGGGCCGGTCGCCGACCAACGAGCGGGCGGCGACATCGAGGGGCCGACCGTGGTCGTCGCGGCGCTCGGTGCGCGTGGCGAGGAGCCGACCGCGCAGATCCCGGCCGTACGGCCGACGACGCGGCCTGCCGTCGGCCTGGGCCCCACCCGGCAGATCGACGACCGGCACCCGGGGCGACCCGAACGAGGGCCCGGGGCCGCTGGTCCGCAGGTCGCCCGCTCGAACGCACCCGCTCCGGCTCTCGACACGACGGCCCTGATGGGTGCCGTCCCCCGTCTCCCGGCCCGCGACGACGGACCGGCCACCGCCGGTTCCGACGCCGTTCCGCCACCCCCGCCCCGCCGGGGTGAACGGGTGGTGCAGCTTCGCCCGGAGCAGACCGACGAGGGCTACCGCAGCGTCTACTCGGAGCTGACCCGTCCCACGCTCTGGTCCCGGTTGCGCACCGGCGTCCGGGTCAGCGGTGAGGTCTTCATCACCTTCGGTCTGGTGGTGCTCCTCTTCGCCGGGTACGAGGTGTGGGGCAAGTCCGCCATCGTCGACGCCCACCAGAGCGACCTCAGCCAGCAGCTGGAACAGTCATGGGGCCCGGAGGGCGACCCGACCGTCGCGCCGTCGGCGACCCCGAGTCCCCGCACCACGCCAGCGCCGCCGGTGAACGGCAAACCGATCGCCGGGCTCTACATCCCCAGCCTCGACAAGAACTGGATCGTGGTCGAGGGCGTCACCCAGAAGGACATCCGGTACGCCCCGGGGCACTACCCGAAGAGCGCCATGCCGGGTGACCTGGGCAACTTCTCCGTCGCCGGACACCGCAACCGGGCCACTTTCTGGCGGCTGGACGAGCTGGACAACGGTGCCGCGATCGTGGTCGAGACCAAGGACAAATGGTACGTCTACCGCGTCTCCCAGTCGCGGATCGTCAAGCCGTCGCAGGTCGAGGTGGTCGCACCGGTCCCCGGCCGGCCCGGGGCCAAGCCGACCAAGCGGATGCTGACCCTCACCACGTGCAACCCGAAGTTCGACAACTACGAGCGGCTGATCATCCACGCGGAGATGGAACGCTCACAGGACAAGTCGGCGGGCCGTCCGGCCGAGCTGGGGGGCTGAGGTCGTGTACGCGTGGATCTGGCGAAGGTTGCCGTTCGGGCTCCCCGGCAAGCTGATCGGCTCGGTGCTGCTCGCCTCGGCGACGGTCGCGCTGCTCTGGTACGTCGTCTTCCCCTGGGCCGAGCCGCTGCTCCCCTTCGACGACGTGCAGGTCACCCAGGACGCCGAGGTGCCCGGTGATCCGGCCGGTGGAGACTCCGGGGTGCCCGGCGACGAGCCGCCCGGCGACGAGCACGACCTGCCGTACGACACGGAGCAGAACAACACCCCGCCCCCTTCTCCCGACAGGTGAGTCGATGCGCGTACTGGTGATCGACAACTACGACTCGTTCGTCTTCAACATCGTGCAGTACCTCGGCCAGCTCGGGGTGGACTGCGAGGTGCGCCGCAACGACGAGATCGGCGTCGACGAGGTGGGCCGGGTCGGCGCCGCCGGCATCCTGCTCTCCCCCGGCCCGGGCAGTCCGGACCGGGCCGGCATCTGCCTCGACGTCGTCCACCGGTACGCCGGCGAGCTGCCGATCTTCGGCGTCTGCCTCGGCCACCAGGCGATCGGCGAGGCGTTCGGTGCCACCGTGGCCCGCGCCCCGGAGCTGTTGCACGGCAAGACCTCGCTGGTGCGGCACTCCTCGACCGGTGTCCTGGCCGGGCTGCCCGACCCGTTCACCGCGACCCGTTACCACTCGCTGGCGGTGCTGCCCGACACCCTGCCCGACGAGCTGGAGGTGACCGGCTGGACCGGCTCCGGGGTGGTGATGGCGATGCGTCACCGCACCCTGCCGGTCGAGGGGGTCCAGTTCCACCCGGAGTCCGTCCTCACCGAGGGCGGTCACCTGATGCTGGCCAACTGGCTCGCCACCTGCGGTTTCCCGGCGGCCCGGGAGCGGGCCCCCGAGCTGGCCGCCGAGGTCGACGCTCGTCGCCTGGCCGCCTTCGCCAACGCCTGACGGAGACCCCGCCGGATCGGTCGTCAGGAACGACCGGGACCGGCGGGGTCCGTGGGTGTCAGTCCCGGCGGGAAGCCTCGTCGCGGGGCGGCGCGGTCGGGAACGGCAGGCCACCACCGCCACCACCGTCGGTCGGCGTCGGCGTCGGGTCGGGCGTCGCCGGGGGCGTGCCACTCGGGTCCGGCTCGGGGGCCGGCCGGCTGACCGTGATGGTCACCGTCTGCCCCCGGGCCAGCGAGGTCCCGCCGCGCGGGTTCTGGCCGGTGACCTTGCCCGCCTCGTCCTCCGGCACCTCCGCGCCGTCGCGGACGCTGACCCGGTAGCCGGCCTCCTCCAGCTCCTCCCGGGCGTCCTCCTCGCTCTCGCCGAACACGTTCGGCACCTCGCGGACGTTGCCCCGGGACACCTCGACGACGACCTTGCCGCCCTCCTCGACGGGCTTCCCGGACGCCGGGGTCAGCTTGACGACCAGGCCCTCGGGCTCGTCGCTGTTGACGTCCTTGCGCTCCACGGTGAGCTTCAGCGCCTTGAGCTGCGCCTCGACGTTCTCGAACTTGGAGCCGATCAGGTTGCCCGGGATGGTGACCACCGGCTTGCCGCCGCAGATGTGCAGCGTGACCGTCCCGTTCTCGCCGACCTCCTCGCCGGCCGGCGGCTCCTGCCGGAAGACGGTGTCCTTCTTGCAGTCGCTGCTGAGCACCCGCTCGCCCACCTGGGACCGCAACTTGGCGTTGGTCAGCTCGGCGGTCGCCTCCTGCTGGGTCTTGCCGTGCAGGTCGGGCACCTGGACGGTGGTCTCCCGGTTCTGGAGCAGGAGCAGGCCGGCGACCAGGGCGATCACCGCGAGCACGCCGAGGCCGGCGAGCATGGCGATCACCCACGACGAGGCACGACGTCGACGCGGGTCGCCGACCCGGGCGGGAATCTGCCGGGTCTGCGCGGCGGTCGCCGCAGCCGGGAAGGCCGCCGCCGCGGGTGCCGGTCCCATCGCCGCCGTCTCGTCCTCGCGGAGCACCGGCGTGGCGGCCACCGGACGCCCCGCGGCGGCCCGGAGAAGGTCGGCCCGCATCTCCCCGGCGCTCTGGTACCGGTTGAGCGGGTTCTTCGACAGCGCCTTCAGCACGATCGCGTCGATCGGCGGCGTGACGTCCGGGTTGATGTCGCTCGGCGTCGGCGGTGCCTCCCGGACGTGCTGGTACGCGACGCTGACCGGGCTGTCCCCGACGAACGGCGGGTGGCCGCAGACCAGCTCGAACAGGACGCAGCCGGCGGCGTAGACGTCCGACCGGGCGTCCACCGCCTCTCCCCGGGCCTGCTCGGGGGAGAGGTACTGCGCGGTGCCGATCACGGCGCTGGTCTGCGTCATCGTGGTCGCGCCACTGGCCAGTGCCCGGGCGATGCCGAAGTCCATCACCTTGACCTGGCCGGTCAGGGTGAGCATCACGTTGCCGGGCTTGATGTCCCGGTGGATGATCCCGTGCCGGTGGCTGAACTCCAGCGCCGCGCACATGTCGGCGGTGATCTCCAGGGCCCGGCGGGGCTGGAGACGGCCCTCCGCGCCCAGCACCTCCTTCAGGGTCCGCCCGTTGACGAACTCCATGACGATGAAGGGCAGGGTCTCGCCGGTCGGGGCGGTCTCCTCGCCGGTGTCGTACACGGCGACGATGGCGGGGTGGTTGAGCGAGGCGGCGTTCTGCGCCTCCCGGCGGAACCGCATCTGGAAGGTCGCGTCGCGGGCCAGGTCGGTGCGGAGCATCTTGATCGCGACATCCCGGCCGAGCCGCAGGTCACGACCGCGGTGTACCTCGGCCATACCGCCGTAGCCGAGGAGCTCGCCGACCTGGTACCTGCCACCCAGCAGGCGGGCCTGCGCAGTCATCGCGTCTGTCGTCCTTCGCTCGTCGTCGTCCCGTCGCCACCCGGCACGGGCAGTCCCATCCGACGGTACGACGACGGGGCACCGTCGTCATCTCCGCTGGCCGTCGGCACCTCGGACATCACGTTCGGTGACCGGAGCAGGCCGGCCGAACTGGCCGTCGAATCATCGGCCTGCAACCTGTAGGAAATCACGCCGGAACAGATCAGAACCAGTACGGCGAGCGCGATGACGACCAGAACGGTCCGGGCGCGCGGCCCGCTATCCGGCGCGAACGATGGGCCGGGTTGGTGAGCGTACCCGACCGGGCGCGGCGGAGCCGACGGGACGGGGGCCGCGCCCCGGGGATAGCCGGGAGCCGCCATCGGCTGATGCGACGGGGTGACCGGCGGCGCGGTGACCGGGCGGTGCACCATCGGCGGGGCGGGGCGGGGCGGCGACACCGGCACCGAGGCGGCCGGACGCGCCACTGCCGGCGGCCTGGCCTGCGACGGCGGTACCGGCGGCCGGGGGTGCTGCCGCTGCGGCGGCGGGACCTGCGCCCGGGCCGGCGGGGTGGCCGGCGAGGACGGGGCGGCGGAGATGGGCCGGGCCCGGCCGCCCGGTCGGTTCTGGTGCGCGAGGGCGGCTTTGACCTGCCGGGCCGCGCCGGCCAGGGCGGCGGCGCTCGGCCAGCGGGCCGCCGGGTCCTTGGCCATGGCCCGGTCGACGAGTGCGCGGACCGGCGGGGGGATGTCCGCCGGGAGGGGACGCGGGGTCTCCCGGACGTGCCGCATCGCGATCTCCAGGGGGTTGTCCCCCTCGAACGGCCGGCGACCGGCGAGGCACTGGTAGGCGACCACCCCGAGGGCGTAGACGTCGGAGGCCGGGGTGGCCACCGCGCCCGCTGCCTGCTCGGGGGAGATGTACGAGGCGGTGCCGAGCACCGAGCCGGCGGCGGTGAGCTGGCCGACCAGTTCCGAGCGGGCGATGCCGAAGTCGGTCAGCACCAGGGTGCCGTTCGGCCGGACCAGCAGGTTGCCGGGCTTCACGTCGCGGTGCACGATGCCCTTGCCGTGCGCGGCGTGCAGGGCGTCCGCGGCCTGGGCCACCAGCGCCATCGTCCGGGCCGGGGTGAGCCGACCGACCCGGTTGAGGGTCGCCGAGAGGGCGTCCCCCTCGACGTACTCCATGATCAGGAAGGCGATCTGCTGGTCGCTGCCGAAGTCGTAGATGTCGACCACGCCGGGGTGGTTGATGGTCGCCATGGTGCGTGCCTCGCCGCGGAACCGCTCGGCGAACCCCGGCTCGTCCAGCAACGCGGGAAGCAGGCTCTTGACCGCGACGACCCGGCCGAGCACCTGGTCGGTGCCGCGCCAGACGTCACCCATGCCACCGCTGGCGATCCGCTCGTCGAGACGGTAGCGGTTGCCGAGCTGGACGCCGGGGCTGAGCATGTGTCACCGCCCTCCGGGGTCCGCGATGGCCGCCCGCATGATCTGCCCGGCGATCCGGGCCGCCTCGGCGCTGCCGCCTTCACCTGCCGACTCCAGCATGACGCAGACGGCGGAAACCGGCTTGCCGTCCTTGTCCAGGGCGAAGCCGATGAACCAGCCGTGGTCGTCGGTGTTCTCGCCGGCCTGCGCGGTGCCGGTCTTGCCACCGACGGTGTACCCGTCGATCCGGGCGTTACGACCGGTGCCCTCGGCCACCACGTTGACCATCATGTCCCGCAGGTCGTTGGCGACCTGACCGCTGACCGGCTGCCGGAGCTGCTTCGGGTCGGCGGTGTAGTAGTTGGTCGTCCGGTCCGGACCGAGCAGCTGCTGGACCAGGTACGGCCGCATCTGGCTGCCGTTGTTCGCCACTGCGGCGGCGATCAGGGCACCCTGCAACGGAGTCATCCGGACATCGAACTGACCGATCGACGACTGGGCCAGCCCGGCCGGGTCGTCACCGCCGTCCGGGTTCTTGATGTCGCCGGTGCGGCTGGCGACGACCGTCAGGCCCGCCTCGTCGAGGTGGCCGATGGTCAGGTCCTCCTGCTCGAAGCCGAACTGCCGGGCCTTCTCCTTGATGGTGTCGGCTCCCAGTCTGACGCCGAGCTTGGCGAAGCCGGTGTTGCACGACTCGGTGACCGCGTTCATCAGGGTCACCTCGTCCTCCGGGCAGATCGACGGGGCGGCGTTGCGGATCGGCGTACCGGAGGTCGGGGCAGTGTAGCTGGGGCCGGCCGGGATGGCGGTCTCCTTGGTGACGCCGTTCTCCAGCGCGGCGGCGGCCACCACGATCTTGAAGGTCGACCCGGGTGGCAGCGTCTCGCCCAGCGCCCGGTTCCTCAGCGGCCCGTTCGGGTCGCCCTCGAGTTTGTTGTACGCCGCGGACGCCTCGCCGCCGTTGTGGCTGGCCAGCGGGTTCGGGTCGAAGCTGGGCATGGAGACCAGGGCCTGGACCGCACCGGTACGTGGGTCCAGCGCGATCGCCGCCCCCTTGGTCGCGCCCACCCGGTTGTCGGCCAGCTGGGTGAACGCCGTGTCCTGCGCCCGCTTGGAGATGGAGAGCAGCACGTTGCCGCCGCCGGACGGTTCGCCGGTGACCCGGAGCATGTCCCGGAACCGGTCGGCGAAGAGCTGGTCGCTGGTGCCGGCGAGGAAGTCGTCCTCGGCCCGCTCGATGCCGGTGTCCCCGAGGTTGACCGGCTTGTAGCCGAGCACGTGCGCGTACTTCGGCCCGGCCGGGTAGGTCCGCAGGTACTTCAGGCTGCCGTTGGTCTCCTTGCTGGTGGCCACCGGGGTGCCGCCGGCCTCGATGTTGCCGCGCTTGCGGTCGTACTCGGCGACCTGGACCCGGCCGTTGTAGTCGCTGGTGCGGTACTCGTCGGCCTTGTACGCCTGAATCCAGTTCAGGTTGAGGAAGAGCAGGCCGAACAGGATCATGACGACCACGCCGACCCGACGGAGCGGTGCGTTCACGGGCGGATCACCTCCGTAGGGGCGCCGTGGAGCTGCTCGGGCGGGTTGCCGCCGCCCGGTCGGGCGGCCGGCCCGCCGGAGACCGGACGCCTGCCGGCGTCCGAGATCCGCAGCAGGGTGGCGATCAGTAGCCAGTTCGCCATCAGCGAGGAACCACCGGCGGAGAGGAACGGCGTGGTCTGACCGGTGAGCGGGATGAGCCCGCTGATCCCACCGACGATCACGAAGACCTGGAGCCCGAGGGTGAAGGCGAGACCGCCGGCGAGCAGCTTGCCGAACGAGTCCCGGACGGTCAGGGCGGCCCGCAGCCCGCGCTGGACGATCAGCAGGTAGACCACCAGCAGGGCGGAGAGACCGAACAGGCCGATCTCCTCACCGATGCCGGCGAAGATGAAGTCGTTCTGCACCTCGGGCAGCACGTCCGGGGCACCGCCGCCGGGCCCGGCCCCGAACAGGCCGCCGGTGCCGAGCGCGAGCAGCCCCTGCACCAGTTGGTAGCCGGCGTCGGTCGGGTCGGCGAACGGGTCGAGCCAGATCTCCGCCCGGTCGTAGAAGTTGGCGAACGGGCCGCCGATCGTGCTGCCCAGCAGGTAGGCGATGTAGACGCCGCCGAAGAAGAGCAGCAGGCCGATGATCAGCCAGCTCACCCGTTCCGTGGCGACGTAGAGCGTCACCACGAAAAGGCCGAAGTAGAGCAGCGCGGTGCCCAGGTCCTTCTCGAAGACGAGGACCAGGAGGCTGAACATCCAGACCACGACCACCGGACCGAGGTCCCGGCCCCGGGGGAAGTCGATGCCGAGGAACCGCCGGCTGGCCAGCGAGAGGACCTCACGCTTGCGCACCAGGTAGTAGGCGAAGAAGACCAGCAGGGCGAGCTTGGCGAACTCACCGGGCTGGATGGAGAAGCTGCCGATCCGGATCCAGAGCTTGGCACCGTTGATCTCGGAGAAGCGGCCGGGGAGCACGGCCGGGATCATCACCAGCACGATGCCGGCGAGCCCGAGCGTGTACGCGTACCGGGAGACCGAGCGGTGGTCGCGCATGAGCGCCAGCAGCCCCGCCGCGAGGATCACCGAGACCAGGGTCCAGGCCAGCTGCCGCCCGCCGGTGCCGGCGAAGATCGCCAGGTCGGCCCGCTCGGCGGCCGGCGCGTCGGCCAGGTCGAGCCGGCGCAGGAAGCCCACGCCGAGGCCGTTGAGCAGCGCCACGGCGGGCAGCAGGGCCGGGTCGGCGAAGGGCGCGAGGAAGCGGATCACCACGTGCAGGCCGAGGAAGACCGCGGAGAGCGCGACCGCAGGGATCCAGAAGTCCCCGGTGACCTCGTCGAGCACGTTCGCCTCGACCATGCCCCCGTACGCGGCGACCAGCACCATGGCCACCGCGAGCAGGGACAGCTCCGCGTTACGCCGGGCACGGGCCAGGCGTACGCCGGGCTGCTCGCCCGTCGTGCCGGGCGAGACTGCCGGAGTGGCCTGGGCGGTCACGGTCGGATCCTCGGGGTCGGGCCGGCGCTCACTCGGGCGACCGACATCCCGCCGGTTCGAGGACCGACGGAACCGTATCGGTGGGCAGGGCGTCCGGGGTCGGGGTGACGCTCGGCACGGCCGAGGGCGTCGGGGTGACCCGGGCACCGGCGGCCGGGCTGGCCTGGGTCGGCGTGGGCGTCGGCGTGGTCACGCCGGGGGAGGCGGTGGGGCTCGGCGGACAGATCGGCTTCAGGTTCGGGTTGGCCGGGTCGTCATCGGTCAGCTCCGCCAACCGCCGGGTGGCGTCCGACTCGCTCTTGGCCTGGATGCCCTGCTTGACCCGCTCCTGGGCGGCAGGGGTGAGGTCCTCCAGGTCTGCGGCACTGGTGCGGTGGACGTTGGAGAGGTCGAGGCCGGCGATCTGCCCGGGCACGCCCTGGAAGACGGCGAGCTGCCCGTCGTCCGTGGCGCCGACGTAGTACTGCCGCTGGGTGTAGCTCCAGCTGGCGAAGAGGCCGCCACCGAGAATGGCGAGCAGGACGACCAGCAGCAGCGCGGTGCGGACCGGCCGGTGCCGGCGGCGCTCGGGCTCGTCGTCGCGGTTCGCCGAGGGCTCCTCGGGAACCGACGGCCGGGGCGCGTTCAGGGCCGAGGCGCGGGCCGCCGGGGTGGAGACGTCCGCCGAGGTGGCCATGCCCCGGTCGCGGGCCGCCGCGCCGCCGACGATCGGGCTGGCCTCGACGATGTCGTGGTCGGTCGCGTCGGCGATGATCACGGTGATGTTGTCCGGCCCGCCGCCGCGGAGCGCCAACTGCACCAGCCGCTCGACGCACTGCTGCGGGTCGGTGTACTCGCGCATGGTGTCCGCGATGGTCTCCGCGCTGACCACGCCGGAGAGGCCGTCGCTGCAGATGAGGTAACGGTCGCCGGGGAGGACCTGCCGGACGCTGTACTCCGGGTCGATGTCCCGGCCGTCCAGAGCGCGGGTGAGCAGCGAGCGCTGGGGGTGGCTGCTCGCCTCCTCGGCGCTGATCCGGCCCTCGTCCACGAGCATCTGGACGTAGGTGTCGTCCTTGGTGACCTGGGCGAACTCGTTGTTGCGGAGGAGGTAGGCCCGCGAGTCGCCGATGTGCACCATGCCGAGCTTGGTGCCGGAGAAGAGGATGGCGGTGAGTGTCGTGCCCATCCCCTCCAACTGGGGATTGGCGTCCACCGTGTCGCGGAGCTGCTGGTTGGCGGTGTCCACGGCCTGTCGCAGCGCGTCGACGAGCGCGTCCCCGGGGACGTCCTCGTCGAGCGGCGCCATGGCACCGATGACGATGTTGCTGGCGACGTCACCGGCGGCCATGCCGCCCATGCCGTCGGCGACGGCGAGAAGCCGCGGTCCGGCGTAGACGGAGTCCTGGTTACCGTCTCGGATCAGACCGCGGTCGCTGTGGGCCGCATAGCGCAGGGTCAGAGTCATGGCCGTAATTCGAGAGAAGTGCGGCCGATCCGGATCGGCACGCCGAGGGGGACGGGGGTTGGTCCGGTGACCTTAGCGCGATCCAGGTAGGTGCCGTTAGTCGAGCCGAGGTCCTCCACGAACCACTGCCCGTCACGGGGCAGCAGCCGGGCGTGCCGTGCGGAGGCGTAGTCGTCGGTGATGACCAGGGTGGAATCCTCCGCCCGGCCGATGGTGATGGGCGCTTCGCCCAGGGTGATCCGGGTGCCGGCGAGCTGCCCGGCGGTGACCACGAGCTGGTGGGCGGCCCGCCCCCGCTTGACCTTCGCCGGCTTCGCCGCCGCCTGGTTGGTGGCGGCACCGACCGCGCGGGGGGCGGCCACCAGCCGGCCGGAGCGGGCCCCTGCGAAGAGGTCCCGCCGGATCACCCCCACCACCGTGAACACGAAGATCCACAGGAGGATGAGGAACCCGAACCGGGCGACGGTGATGACGAGTTCGGGCAAGGCGGGTCAGCCGTCCACGCGGAAGGTCAGGGTGGTGGTGCCGAGCTGGATCATGTCACCCGGGTTCAGCGCGACGGCGGAGACCCGCTGACCGTTGACCATCGTGCCGTTGGTCGAGCCGAGGTCGGTGAGGACGACCTGGCCACCGTCGAAGTCCAGCCGGGCGTGCCGGCGGGAGATGCCGACGTCGGGCAGGCGCAGGTTGGCCTGGTCGCCCCGGCCGATCACCGTCGAGCCCATCTGGAGCGGGTAGGTACGGCCGTCGCCGGAGACCAGCCGGACGTTACGCGCGCCACCGTGGCCGGGGGGCGGGCCGTAGCCGCCGCCCTGGTCGTACGCCGGGTATCCGGGCGGACCGGCGTCGTAGCCGGGCGCCGACACCGGGGCCACCTCGCCACCGGTGTACACCTCGGCCGTGACCCGGAACATGCCCGTGTCCAGCCCCTCGCCGCGCTCGATCTCGACGATCACGTCGCCGTAGACCGTCCACGCCTGCTCGCCGATGAACTCGGCCTGCGACTGGGCCAACTCCTGGGCGAGCGCGGCGGCGTACGGCGCCAGCCGGCTGTGGTCGTACGGCGAGAGATCGATCACGTAGCGGTTGGGCACCAGAGTGCGCCCACCAGCCAGGATCGCCTTGTGCGCCTCAGCTTCCCGCTGCATGGCGTTGAGGATCTCCACGGGGTGGACTACACCCTTGAAGACCTTGGCAAAGGCTCCCTCGACCAGGCCTTCCAGACGCTTCTCGAAGCGTTGCAGCACGCTCACCGGCTCCTCCTCGGGTCCCGAGGACATGATGGTATCCGGCCGTCGCTCGCGCAGCTCACACGCCGCTCGGCCGTCTGCTGTCGGCCCGTTCGGACGGGCCCTTTTCGTCGTGCTACTCTTCTCCCCGCCACGAACGGTAACCGATCGTGGCAACGGCCGGGAGCACGTACGATGTTCGCGCCACCCCCACTGACAACAGCGAGGGCGGCACGCATTAGGGTGATCCGGGTCATGCCACGGGGAAGTGGCGGAATGGCAGACGCGCACGGTTCAGGTCCGTGTGCCCGAAAGGGCGTGAGGGTTCAACTCCCTCCTTCCCCACCAGAAGTCAAGGGCTCCGCAGCTGCGGGGCCCTTGCTGCGTCCAGAGGACGGCACGGACCGTCACGTTATGCTCCGATGGTTTATCTGCCCCCTATGACCCGTGGAGTGGCGTGTGAGTGTCGCGGTGGTGACCGGTTCGGGCGGTCTGATCGGCTCGGAGGCGGTTCGGCACTTCGCCGGTCTCGGCCTCCACGTGGTCGGCATCGACAACGACATGCGGCAGGAGTTCTTCGGCGCGGAGGCGTCCACCGCGTGGAACGTGCGCCGGCTCGCCGACGACCTGGGCGGGGCGTACTCGCACCACGGCATCGACATCCGCGACCGGGACGCGCTGGCGGCGCTCTTCCGGCGCTACGGCCGCGACGTGGTCGTGGTGATCCACACCGCCGCACAGCCCTCGCACGACTGGGCGGTGCGTGACCCCTTCACCGACTTCGACGTCAACGCGGCGGGCACGCTCAACGTGCTGCAGAACGTCCGCGAGCACTGCATCGACGCCCCGGTGATCCACTGCTCGACCAACAAGGTCTACGGCGACCGGCCGAACAGCCTGCCCCTGGTCGAGCGGGAGACGCGCTGGGAGATCGAGCCGGGCCATCCGTACGAGCAGGGCATCCGGGAGGACATGTCGATCGACTCCTGCCTGCACTCGATCTTCGGGGCCTCCAAGGTCGCCGCCGACGTGATGGTCCAGGAGTACGGCCGCTACTTCGACATGAGGACCGCATGCTTCCGCGGCGGCACGCTGACCGGCCCGGCGCACTCCGCCACCGAGCTGCACGGCTTCCTCGGCTACGTGATGCGCTGCAACATGGAACGCCGGACGTACAAGATCTTCGGCTATCAGGGCAAGATGGTGCGCGACGCCATCCACAGCTCGGACGTGGTCTCGGCGTTCGAGGCGTTCTTCCGCAACCCGCGCTCGGCGGCGGTGTACAACCTCGGCGGCGGCCGGCACTCGAACACCTCGCACCTGGAGGCGTTCGCGCTGGCCGAACAGATCACCGGCCAGGCGATGATCACCGAGTACGTCGAGGCGAACCGGGTCGGCGACCACAAGTGGTGGATCGGGTCGAACGAGGCGTTCCAGCGGGACTACCCGGACTGGAAGCAGGTCTACGACGTACCGATGATCCTGCGCGAGATCCACGAGGCCAACGTCGAGAAGTGGGTGCCGCAGTCATGACCTCCCGCAAGCGCAACGTGCTCGGTGTCCTGGTGGACGCCACCGACTACGCCGCCGCCACCGAGGAGGTGGTGCGGGCCGCGCACGAGCGCCGACCGCTGGCGCTCACCGCGCTGGCCGTGCACGGCGTGATGACCGGCGTCCTCGACCCGGCGCACAACGCCCGGCTGAACTCCTTCGACGTGGTCACCCCGGACGGCCAGCCGGTGCGCTGGGCGCTCAACCTGCTGCACTCCGCAGGCCTCACCGACCGGGTCTACGGGCCACAGCTCACCCTGCACGTGCTCGCCCGCTTCGCGGCCGAGGGGCTGCCGGTCTACCTGTACGGCTCGACCGAGGAGACCCTCGGCCGCCTCATTCCGGCGCTGGAGCGGATGTTCCCCGACCTGAAGCTCGCCGGGGTGGAGCCGTCGAAGTTCCGCCAGGTGCAGCCGGGCGAGGACGCCGAGATCGCCGACCGGATCCGGGCCAGCGGGGCCCGGCTCGTCCTGGTCGGGCTGGGCTGCCCGCGTCAGGAGATCTTCACGTACGCGATGCGTCCGCTGCTGGACATGCCACTGATGGCGGTCGGCGCGGCCTTCGACTACCACGCCGGGCTGCTGCGCACGCCGCCGCCGTGGATGCAGCGGGCCGGGCTGGAGTGGTTCTGGCGGCTGGGGCTGGAGCCGAAGCGGCTCTGGAAGCGGTACGTCATCCTCAACCCCGCCTACCTGGGTCGTCTCGCGGCGCAGAAGACCGGCCTGTGGAAGGCCCGCCCGCCGGCGCCGGCCACCGAGCGCCCGTCGAGCTTCACGGTCTGACCGACGCACACGCGAGGGGCCCCTCCGGTCGGAGGGGCCCCTGCGGTGGTGACGCCTAGACGGTCAGCGTCCAGGTGTTGATGGTGCCGCTGTCGTTGCGGAAGGCGTCCCGCACCTGAAGCTTCCAGGTGCCGTTGGCCGCCTCGCTCGCCAGGTTCGCCGTGTAGGTGGCGATGACGTTGTCCGCACCGTCGAAGAAGCTGCTGTTCTTCAGCCGGTACGCCGTGCCGTCCGGGGCGATCAGGTCGATGACCAGGTCACCGCGGAAGGTGTGCGCGATGTTCACCGCGACGGTCGAGCTGGCCGAGGCGGCCCGGTCGCAGCCGGCGATGGTGATCGAGCTGGTCGCCGTGCCCGGGTCCGGGATGGCCACGTCGGTGTCGTTGGTGACGGTGCAGCCGGTCGGCGGGTCGACGGGGCCGCCGCCACCCTCACCGACGTAGAGCAGCTTGTTCGGCGAACCGGCGCCCGGGTTGGTCACCACGCCGTTGGTGGCGTCGTTGACCAGCTTGTCCCGGACCTGCTGCGGGGTCCAGGTCGGGTTGGCACCGAGCACCAGGGCCGCCGCGCCGACCACGTGCGGGGTCGCCATCGAGGTGCCGCTGATGTTGTTGGTGGCGGTGTCGCTGGTGTTCCAGGCCGAGACGATCGACGAACCCGGCGCGAAGATGTCCAGGCAGGTGCCGTAGCTCGAGAAGGACGACCGGGCATCGGTGTTGGTCGTCGAGCCGACCGTGATGGCCTCGGTGGTACGGCCCGGCGAGCCGGTGCAGGCGTCGTTGTTGCTGTTGCCGGCGGCCAGACCGTAGGTCACGCCCGAGGCGATCGAGTTGCGGACCGCGGTGTCGAGCGTCGCGTTGGCGCCACCGCCGAGGCTCATGTTGGCCACGGCCGGCTTCTGCGCGTTCGCGGTCACCCAGTCCACGCCGCCGATGACACCGGCGTTGGTGCCGCTGCCCTGGCAGTTGAGCACCTTGACGGCGACCAGGTCGACGCCCTTGGCGATGCCGTACGCCGTACCGCCGACGGTGCCGGCGACGTGCGTGCCGTGCCCGTTGCAGTCGGTGTTGTTGCTGTCGACCGTGTTGGTGCCCCAGGTCGCCCGGCCGCCGAAGTCGGTGTGCGTGGTCCGGATGCCGGTGTCGATGATGTAGGCGGTGACGTTGTCCGCCGTGCCGGGGTACGTGTACGAGTTGTCCAGCGGCAGCGCCCGCTGGTCGGACCGGTCCAGGCCCCACGACGGCGTCGGGGCCTGGGTGGCGGCGATGCTGACCGTGTGGTTCTGCTCGACGTACGCGACGGCGGGGTCCGCCGCGATCCGGGCTGCGGTCTTCGCGTCTACCCGGACCTCGAAACCGCGCAGCGCGGCGCTGTAGGTCCGGGCGACCTGGCCGCCGTGCTTGCCGACCAGCCTTGTGGCGGTGTCGCGCACCGTGGTCTGCGCGACCATGGCGTCCTTGAACACCACGATGTAGCTGTCGGCCACGGCGGTGGCACCGCCGGCCTTCAGGATGCTGCCGACCGGCTCGGCTGCCAGAGCCGGCGTCGCGGTCGCCGCCATCGAAACGGCAGCCACCCCGACCAGAATCGACCTGCGTGGGAGACGCATCTCCCTACCTCCCCTCCGACCGGCACACCGTCCCCCCACTCAGGGAGATAGAAGATCGCCGATCAAGCTGAGGCTAGGCCGCCGATGCCGTTCAACGAAACATATCGAAGTATCAATAACTTGATCGGATGGCCCCTACGGGGGATTCCGTCGACGAACCGGGGGCGGGTCCGGATTCGGCGAGCCGCCGAACGGGAAAGGCTGTCCGGTATGGACAGCCACCTCGTCGCCCTGCTGCCCGTCGCGGCGGTCTGGGGCGCCGCCGGTCTGATCGCCGACGGGCTGCCCCGGCTGGACCGGGTCCACACCCTCCGTCGGCGTAGCGGGTGGTTGATCGTCCTGAGCCTCAGCGGCCTCGGCCTGATGGCGTCGGTCGCGCTAGCCGGCCTGGGCACCGCCGGCCCCACCCGGGCCGACCGGGCCGCCGCCGGGCTCGCGCTGGCGGTGCTGCCCGCGTTGGTCGTCGCCGGCAGCACCGTACGCCGACTGCACCGACTCCGGGCCGGTGCCGGTGCGTTCGCCACCGCGCCCCGGGTACCCGTACCGCCCGGCCTGCGGGCCCACGCGGCACATCCGCTGGTCGGACTTCCCCTTCAGGTCACCGGCCTGGCGATGATGCCCGCCGTGGTCGCCGCCGGCACCCCACTCGGCGGGCCGGCCCTCACCCTGGGCCTGCTCGGCATCGCGGTGATCGGGGTACGGCACGCGCTGCGGCACAGCCGACTCGCCACCCGAGCGTTGCCCGGCGCCGGCGGACCGGCCACATCGGCCGGCACGGAGGCTGTGACGGGTTCAGCGACCGCGACCGCCACCCTGCACGTATAGCAGCTCCAGTATCGCCCGGGTCGCCTCGAACCAGCGGTCCAACCAGCCGGGTGGCGGCACGCTGCCCCGGGGCGGCAGCTCCAGCAGCAGGCCGCGCAGAAGCGGATGGTCCGCGAGCGCCTCGCTGGGCTCGACCGGCCACCCGGTGGGCGGGAACGACGGCTCGGTGAGCGGGTTGGTGTCCAACGACGGCAGGGAGAGCGGCCCGGCCTGGTCGGGCGGGACGGCGCTGCCGCTCTCCCGGCTCCCCAGGTCGGAGTCGGTGGAGACCACCTCGGTGAGGACGGTGTCCCGGCGGGCACCACGGTACTTGCCGCCGAACCGTTCCGGCTTGCCCGGCCCGTTGGTGAGGTTCTCTGATCCGATCGTCGTCATCCGTCCACCTGCCTCGCTCGGTTGCGGATCCGCCCTGGCCGACCGCTCGGCCGGCCGATGACGAGAGGTACAACGAGGTGGGACGGAAGTGGCGACGGGTTCCGGGGCACCGTCGCGGGACCCGGACCGACGGCGGACACGACGAGGGCGCGGCCCCCCGCCCGGCCTGTCGCCGGTGCGGGGACCCGCGCCACACTGTCACACCGGGTGGTGGTGGAGGCCCGACCGGAGCCGGTCCTCCACCACCGCCACGCCAGGCGGTTCAGCCGCGGCCGAACCCCTCACGCCTGGTGCCGCCGACGAAGGCGAGCCAGTCACCGGGGGCGAACACCAGGGCAGGCCCGGTCGGGTCCTTCGAGTCACGGACCCCGACCGCCCCGGTCACGAACGCCACCTCCACGCAGTTGTCGCAGTTCGGCCCGCTGCGCGAGCTCTTGAACCACGATGCGTGCGTCAGGTCTGCGGGGACCCTCTTGGTCGCCATTTCCACAACGGCTCCTCTGCCAGTTCTGCGATGTGTGCGATGGACGCCTCCGGTCGCATGGCCTGGGTTCGAATCTGGTCGAAGATGTAGTTGTAACGCTGAAGCTCGTCGCTCTTCTCGAGGAAGAGCCCACCCATGGCATTCTCCGCGTACACGACATCCGGATCACCGGGCTCGGGGAAGTCGAGGATCGTGAACGACCCGTCCATGGCCGCATGAGCCCCGACATGGAAGGGCAGCACCTGGATGGTGACGTTCGGCAGCTCGGCCAGTTCCACCAGCCGGGCCATCTGCGCACGCATCACCTCGTCACTGCCCACCGGCCGGCTCACCACCGCCTCATCGAGCACCACCCAAAGATCGATCGGAACGTCCCGGGTCAGTAACGAGTGGCGGTTGGAACGGACACGCACCCGTCGGTCCACCTCGTCGGCGGGCATGTCGGGACGGGCGAGTTCGATCATGGCTCGGGCGTAGTCGGCGGTCTGGAGCAGACCCGGCACCACCTGCTGCTCGTACGCCCGCATCGACCCGGCGGCATCCTCCAGCCCGACGTACGCCCCGGAGAGCACCGAACTGTACGGGTGCCACCAGCCCCGCTGGCGCGCCTCCCGGGCGATCTGCACGAGCTCTTCGCTCTCGGCCTCCGACACCCCGTAGATCGCGAGCATGTCCCGCACGTCGCGTGGGGTGACCGAGGTGTGGCCGGTCTCGATGCGCGAAACCTTCGACGCCGAGCACTCCAACCGGTCGGCCACCGCCTCGATGGTGATCCCCGCACCCTCCCGCAGCCGGCGCAGTTCCGCGCCGAGCCGGCGACGCCGGATCGTGGGGCTCCGGCGCTCACTCACCGGGCCGCCCCCTTCCCCACGGCCCTACGCCCCACCGACCCGCTCCTTCGACGCGGTGTCCCGGTCCATGTCGTACGGCATCGGGGCTCGCAAGCACTTCTCGCGCTCACCGGGGTACCTCCGGTCGATCGCGCCCGTACTGGCTCGCCCGCCGAGGGCGCGACCGTCGACCGGCGGGCGATCGTTCGCGGCGGGGGATGGTTGCGGTCATCAGCCGGCCGCGGCGGCAAAAAAACCGGCGTCCAGTGTGCCGGTTCCCTGACCACGGCATCAAGCGTCGACGATCGAGGGCGTCCGGCGGGCCGAGCGTACAGGTATCGGCAAAAGTCGACGTGCAACTTGCATGTGTCCGGCCACTCGTGCAGTCTGTCCGCATGGCTCGGGTTACTCACCGTTTCGATCTGGTTCCGCAGCGCGGTCAGCGCGTTGCGGGTGACTGGGACGGATCCCGCCCGACCAGTACAAACAGAACCGCCTCCGGGGTAAGGACCTCGCCGCTGGACGCCTGTCGGCTTCGGCGACGGGAGCGGTAACCGGAAGCATCGGGTGTTGGTCGGGCGCGACTCGCCACAGCGGGCACGGTCCGACCAACCCCGCCTCATCATGCCGATCCGCGCCAGCGGCACCACCGCGTCCGGGCCGGTCTCCCCGTTCACGCCTTCCGCCGGCCTGCTCGCCGGCCGATCCCTCACAGGAGCCGATGTGCTTCCCCGCTCTGGTGACGTACTGCACGTGACTCGTGCGGCGAGTGTGCAGTTTCGCCGGTCGATTCTGTTCCGCGTGATCCGTGTGTTGGACTGGCCGGCCTTCGACGGCTGGCTCTGGCTCGACGGCTACGAGCTGAACGCGGCGGGGGACGCGGTCAGCCGAAGATCCATCTTCGTGCAACGCGCCGGTCTGGTGCGGGTACAGGCCGCGCCCGACCCCCGGCCGCACACCTTCCGGGCCGCCCGACGGCCGGCGGCCAGGACCCCGGTCCACGTGGGCTGAGCTGGGCGTTTCCGAGGTACGGGGTGGGCGGCGCCGATAGACTGGACGGGCCCACCCCGGCAGGTGAGAACCCCGCACGTCCCGGACCCTGACCCTGGGATGACCATGATCAACCGCACCGCTGTCCGTCGACGCTCCCTGTCCCGTGTCAGCTACGCCGTTGGTCTGCTCGTCCTGATCGGGGTCGCGACCGCGCTCGTGGTCGTGGTCCGGGTGCCGGCTCACTCCACCACCCACCTGACCGCTCCGCTCCCACCGGGTCCGTCCGCTCACGGCGTACCCCCGGCGGTCGGCGGCGGACATCCCGAGGGCCACCGGCCCGGGGTGGGTGGGGGGCAGCGGATCGACGTGCCCTCCCCGCCGGCCCGGTCAGAGCCGCCGGACGACACGGTCACCGAGGCCGGTCGCCTGGCTCGGGCACGGAGTGCCGGACCGGGCGCGCCGGGCGACGCGGCGGAGACCCTCCACCGGTCCCTGGTCCTCTCCGGCCTGCTCGGGCTGACCATCTCCCTGACCGGTCTGGTCATCGTGGGGTCACGCCGCCGGATGTGGTGACCGCTCGTCCGGTCGCCCCGGCGGCCGGGGTACGGGTGGCGGTCGGCGTGGGGTCCGGGGTCGGCGAGGGGTCCGGGGTCGGAGAGGGCCCCGACGGGCGGGGCTCGCCGCCCTCGGAGACGACCAGGGTGACGTCGGTGTTGACCGGTACGCGCTCGCCCGCCCGCGGCTCGGTCCCGATCACCGTCCCGACCGGCCGGTCCGACCGGCGCAACTCCGACCGGTATCCCAGCCCCAACCGGTCCAGCGCGGCCTCGGCCACCGAACGGGGCAGCCCCACCAGATTCGGCATGGAAACCCGGGCGGTCGCCGTCCCGGTGCTCGACGGGGTCGGCGGTCCGGTCGTCGGCGGCCCCGCACTGGGCGACGGCAGCGGCGCTCGCGGGGTCGTTCCACTCCGCACGATCAGCCACAGGCCGAGACCCAGCGTGGCGAGGATCGCCAGTGCCACCGAGGCCACCAGGATCGGCATCCACCACCGCCGGTCGCCCTGCTCCTCGACGTACCACTCGCCCGGGGCCTCCGCCTGCCTGGGCGGCGGAACCTCGGCTCGACCGGACCAGGCACCGGTCGCCGGTCGTGCCCGGACCGGCTCGCCGGTCGGCGTCGGCGGTCCCGCCATCGGCTTCCGGCGCCCCGCCGGTGTCCCCTCCGTGCCGTTCCGACGCTCTGGTGGTGGGCGGCCGTCCGACGGCGGGACGGGTCGTGAGCCGTTCTCGGGGACCTTCCCGGTCCACGACTCCTGGCGGTCGTCGCTCATGCCACGTCCTTCCCGACCGGGTGGACATCCGGCCCGCAACACTCCGGACTGATTACTTAACGGCGACAAGCCGCAAAAGGTGAGGTACTGACCGTTCTGTCGCCCGGGCGGCGGGCCACGCCCACCCGTCGGACTGCGGTTCCACCGCCCCGAGGTGCCCTTGTTCCCGGGCCACCAGGTCGCCGGACGGGCTGCGGGACGTTACGCTGCCCGGCATGGCCGTACGGGGCTGGGGAGGAACGCTGGCGACCGCGTTCGGTATCGCCGCCGGTACGGGTGCCGCCCAACTCGGCTTCGGGTACGGGCTGGGCATCATCAGCTGGACGCCCCCGGACCCCGGGGCCGACGGGTCGCCCGGGACACTCTGGGCGGCGGGTCTGGGCTGGGCCACCTGGATCGCGGCCACCTCGACCATCGCCGGGGCGGTGGGGGCGCAGCGCCTCGCCCGGCGACCCGTCGCCGGTGCCCATGCCCGGGACCGCCGTCCGGGCGGCATCCCGTCCGCCCTGGCCGCAGCTGTCGGCGCGCTGGTGACCGTACTACTCGTGGCGGTACCGGCCCGGGCGGCCGTCCCGACCGACACGACCGCGCCGCAGGCCATGGCCGCCGCGTACACCGGGGCGGGCCTGCTGGTCGGGTTCCTCGTCGCGATCTGGGCCCAACGCTCGCCCCCGGCCGCGGCCAACATCTTCGCCAGCATCGGCTGGCTCTGGTCGCTCGCAGTGGTCGCGGTCGTCGACGGGGTGCTCGCGGGTCGCGGGACGGCCACCGCCCAACTCGGGTTCTGGCAGCTCGCCACCGACCGCCCGGGGATCCGGGCCGGTGACCACCTCTCCTGGCTGGCGGTGGTGCTGTCGCTCGGCTCGGCCCTGGTCATCGGCGCGCTGGCGGCGCGGCGGGCCGCCCGGTCGACGTACCGGCGCGTCGGGGCGGCGGCCTCCGGGGCGGCGGGGCCGCTCCTGGTCGCCGTCGCCTACCTGTTGACCGTCCCCCGGCTGCCCGAACTCCGCGCCGAGCAGCTCACCGCGCAGTTCGTCGCTGCGTACGCGGTGGTCACCGGGATCGCCGGCTCGGTCCTGGTCGCCGCCCTGGCCCAGCGACGGGACGCGGCGACCGCCGCCCCGGCGACCGGCTCCGAGGTCGACGCCGCACCGATCGCCGACGCCGCAGTCGTTGACGCCGCAGCGACCGCCGACACGGCCGATGCCGAGGCGGGCACCACAGCGGCCGATGCCGAAACAGGCACCACAGCGGTCGATGCCGCCCGGACGTCTCCGGGCGGCGGGAGTGCCGGCCCGGATCCGGCCGGTGCCGGCACCGTGCTCCCCGCCGCCGGCCCGGGTCCGGCCAGCTCTGCTCCGGCTCCCGCCGACGTCGGGGCGGGCGTACCCGCCAGCGCGGGCACCGCCCCGGACGCCGACGCCGGCACGGCGCGCCGTCGCGCCAGCAGGTCGACGTCGAGGGTGCCCCGGCCGCGTCGGGGCGAGCCGACCGCCGGCCCCGGGTCCGGCCCCGGGGCGACCGGGTCGGCCGACGCCCCCGACGGGTCCCCCGTCGAACCCGACCACGCCAACCCGGACGAGGGCCCCGGAACTCCCCCCGCCGCCGGACCGGCGGCGGAGCCTCGGGCGCGGGGCCGCGCCGCGAACCGGCGGCCCCGCGACTGACCGACGGCCTCAGTCGACCGGCCAGGTGTGCACCGGCTCGTTGGTGCGTTGCAGTTCGGCGTAGCGCCGGACCATGTGGTGCAGCGCCGCGGCGCGGTCCATGCCCCGGTGCCGCTCCGCCGCCCAGACCGTCTCGGTCTGCCAGACCGCACCGTTGCGGCCGGTCCGGCACCGCTGCTCGATGATGCCGAGCAGCCGGTCGCGCTCTGCCGGGTCGACACCGAACCGGTCCAGGCCGGTCGCCGCCTTCGGCAGCAGTACGTCGAGCACCAGTTGGCTCACCGGTACGTCGCCCAGTCGGGGCCAGTGCAGTACCGCGCCCATGCCGCGCCGGGCGGCGGCGTGGAAGTTCTCTTCCGCCGAGCTGAAGGTGAGCTGGCTCCAGATGGGGCGGTCGGACTCGGCGAGGCCCCGGGCGAGCCCGAAGTAGAAGGCGGCGTTGGCCAGCATGTCCACCACCGTGGGACCGGCGGGCAGCACCCGGTTCTCGACCCGCAGGTGCGGACGGCCGTTCATGATGTCGTAGACCGGCCGGTTCCAGCGGTAGACGGTGCCGTTGTGCAGGCGCAGCTCGCTCAACGTCGGAACCCCACCGGCGTGCAGCACGTCGACCGGGTCCTCGTCGTCGCAGATGGGCAGCAGCGGCGGAAAATACCGGACGTTCTCCTCGAACAGGTCGAAGATGGAGGTCACCCACCGTTCGCCGAACCACACCCGGGGGCGCACCCCCTGGGCTTTCAGTTCGTCCGGTCGGGTGTCGGTGGCCTGCTCGAAGAGCGCGATCCGGGTCTCGGCCCAGAGTTGACGGCCGTACAGGTAGGGCGAGTTCGCCCCGACCGCGACCTGGACCCCGGCGATGGCCTGGGAGGCGTTCCAGTAGTCGGCGAAGCTGTCCGGGGCGACCTGGAGGTGGAACTGAAGACTGGTGCAGGCCGATTCCGGGGCGATCGAGTCGGTGTGCGTCTGCAACCGCTCCACACCCCGGATGTCGAGTTCGATGTCCTCGCCCCGGGCCCCCACGATCTGGGCGTTGAGCACCCGGTAGCGCTCGTCGGTGGAGAGGTTGTCGGCCACCAGGTGCCGCTCGGTCAGGGTCGGCAGGATCCCGACCATGACGATGGCGGCGTCGGACTCCGCCGCCCGCTCACCGGCCCGGCTCAGGCTGCCCCTCAGGTCCTCCTCGTACTCGGTGAAGCCCTGCCCGCCGATCAACCGGGGGTTGGCGTTGAGTTCCAGGTTGAAGCGGCCCAACTCGGTCTGGAACAGCGGGTCGGCGATGTCGGCGAGGATCTGGTCGTTCCGCATCGCCGGCTCCGCCGCCGAGTCGACCAGGTTGAGCTCGATCTCCAGTCCGGTCATCGGGCGGTCCGCGTCGAAGCCGAAGTCGTCGAGCATCAGCGCGAACACGTCCAGACATCGTCGGACCTTCTGCCGGTAGCGGACCCGGTCCTCTCGGGAGAAGGCGCCCTGCGCGACGTCTCTGCCCATCTGTCCTCCCGGCGCGAGGCGCGGTCGACGCGGTCCGAGGGGACGGCCGGCGACAGCGCGTTGTGAACTTCCACGTTAGGAGCGCCACCCACGCCGGGACCAGCGGTCGCGGCCCGTGGTCGACACGAACCGCTTCCATGGTCCGGCGGGAAGGCGTCCGCCGTATCCCTACCCGGTCGCGGCCGGCACGGCACAGGACGATCAACGAGCAACCCGTGACAAATCGCACCCGCCCCGCCGCACAGGACCTGACCCTCCGGTACGGCCACCCTACCTTTTATCCACAGGTGTTGATGCCTTGGAGTCGCCCGAGGCGTTCCGCCCGGCCGTGCTCGACCAGCGGAATCCAATCCACTTGTGACCTTGGTCCAGCATGGTGGTGTCGCGCGACGAAATGGCCGCCCCCGGGCGTCCAACGGGTACCGGCCCGGATCAGGGACCCCGGCCATCCGGGCGCTTAATTGCATTAACAGCTGTCCGCTACGCAGAATTTTCCTCGTCAATCACTGTTAGGATGCCCGAGTGACCAAGAACGTCTCCGACGACCCCCGGATCACCGCCGTCGGCCTTCTCGTCGAGGCACATGCCGGCCTGTCGGCCCGATTCGCTACGCAATACGAGGAAAACGGCCTTTCCGCTGTTGAATTCGAAGTGCTCACCCGACTCGCCCGGTCTCCGGGAAACCAGCTGCGGATGACGGATCTGGCCGCACAGACCTCGCTGTCCACCAGCGGTGTGACCCGGGTGGTGGACCGGATGGAACGCGACGGGCTGCTCTGCCGCCGGGCCTGCCCCTCCGATCGTCGCAGCTCGTACGCCGTGGTGACCCGGTCGGGCCTGGACCGACTCAACGAGACCCTGCCCGGCCACCTGAAGATCATCGAGCAGTGGTTCACCGGCCAGCTCGAACCGCAGGAACTGGAGGCGTTGCTGCACGCCCTGCGCAAGGTCCGCGACGCGGTGCACCCGGGCGCCACCGCAGGCAGTCAGGCCCCCGATCCCGGCGCCAAGGAAACGGCGGATTCGGAGCATTCCGTTGTCCGTTCCGGACGGCGACGCTAGCGGAACTGCGTCGGGTCGCACGGTCGGTGGCAGCGGGGGCGCGCACCGGCAGAACGACCGGCAGAATTGACCGATGCCCACCACCTTCCCGGAGGAAATGGACAACCGCGTCGAAGGGTGCCCGCTAACCTTCCATCAGCGGGGATACCGGGGGGTGACGGCGCGAGCGATGAGCGAGGGGTAGCACCACAAAGGGGGCTTCTTCGCTCGCGCCTTCCCGGACGATTGCCAACCACCGGACACCGTCCGCCCACCGCCAAACAACCGGAGACCGGGCAGGCCGGCGACCGGTTCGGTGCGTGGCACCCGCTTCAGGAACGGGCCACCGTCAGGGCGTAGAGCAACGCTTCCTCCTGTGGCAGCAGCCGGATCCCGCTCTCCTGGCAGACCTTGTCCAGCCGATCGAGCAGTGCGCCTTCGCCGGTGCTCGCGGCCAGTCCGACCAGCGCCTCGACGGCACCGCGTCGTCCCCGGCCGGCCGCCTCCGCAGCCGCCGCAAACCACTCCGCCGCCACTTCCCGGTCCCCCCGGTGCAGTGCGATGGTCGCCTCCAGTAGCGCGGAGAAGCCATCCTCGACGCGGTCGGAGCCCCACTGTGCCGGTACGGTCGCCCGGAGTTCCGCCAGCACCTCACCCGCCTCGGCGAATCGCCCGTCCTGTGCGAGTGCGAGTCCCACCGTGCCCAGCGCCCGGCGGCGGTGCCCCGGCTCGCCGAGTTCCACGAGCGCCGCGAGGGCACGCCGCCCGTGCTCGACCGCGTCGGCGTACCGGCCCTCCAGCCGGGCCAGCTCGGCCAGGTCCGTCCGGCCCAGCACCCGGATCCGCTGCTCCCCGCACTGGCCCGCGAGCCGGTCGACCGCAGCCAGCCGCCGCCGCGCCGCAACCAGGTCACCGGCCCGGACGTCGTGCCAGGCCAGGCTGCGCTGGGCGACCGCCATGTCACGTGGCCGGTCGTGTCGCCGGGCCATCACCAGCATGGCCTCCGCCTGCTCGCGGGCCTCGTCGTGCTCGCCGGCGCAGATCAGGAGCGTGCAGAGGACGCCCCGCGCGTCGAGCTCCCCGGCCACGTCCCCGAGGCGTCGGAAGACCGCGAGCGCGTCCCGGGCCGCCGGGACGTCCACCGGGTCGACGCCGTGCACCGCGGTGAGCCGGGCCAACGCGAGCGCCGCCGACGCCCGTACCGCCGGATCCGCGTCGGCGGTACGGGGATCGGCCAGCAGCCGGCGCAGCAACTGCCGCCCCGCCCCGTCCCGCCCACGCAGTCGCAGCCAGCGGGACAGGCCCGCCGCCAGACGTAGGGCGGTGTGCGGATCGTCGCCGGAGGCATGGCTGAGCGCGGCCACGATGTCACTCGTCAGCTCGTCGAGCCGGTGCAGCGCGCCGATCATCGTGGGGCCGGTCAGCTCCGGTTCGGCACGGACCACCAGCCGTAGGACGATCTGCGCGTGCCGGCGTCGGACGCCGGTCTCCTCGCCGGCCGCCACCAGCTGTTCGGTGGCGAAGTCCCGCACCGCGTCGAGCAGCCGGAACCGGAGCGACCCGGTGCCCCGGACGCTCAGCAGGCCCAGTTCGAGGAGACGGTCGAGCAACGGTACCGGGTCGGCGGACGCCTCCGTCCCGTTCCCGGCGAGCATCTCCTCGGCCAGGCCGACGGACCACCGGTTGCGGAAGGCGGCGAGGCGGCGCAGTGCCGCCCGCTCGTCCGGTGCCAACAGGCGGTAGCTGGTGGCGACCGCCTCCCGCAGGGTCACCGCGACCGCCTCTCCGGGATGCGGTGGTGGGGCCAGGTCGAGGACCCGGTCGCCGTACCGGTCGAGCAGTTCGTTCAGGTCGAGGATCCGGCCCCTGGCGGCCATCAGCTCGATGGCCAGCGGCAGGCCGCCCAGTCGGCGGACCAGGGCGGCGAGGGCGGGCAGTTCCTCCGGGGCGGGTGGCTCCCGGCGCACCTGCGCCAGGCGGGCGGTGAAGAGCCGCACCGCCGGGTACCCGGCCAGCGCCTCGGGGTCCGGCCCGGTCTTGTCGTCTGGTGGCACGTCGAGCGGGGGCACCGGCCAGACCCGCTCACCGGGCAGGCCGACCGGGTGCCGGCCGGTGGCGAGCACCCGCAGCTCGGGCAGGGCCCGGGTCAGCTGCTCCAGGGCCTCGGCCACCGCCTCCGGCGCCCGCTCCACCGCGTCGACCAGGAGCAGTGCCGGAACGCCGGTGAGCCGGGCCACCAGATCGGCCGGCCCGGTGACGCCGAAGACCGCCGCCGCCGCAGAGAGCACACATCCGGCGTCGGAACCCTCTCCGACCAGTACGCCGGCGATTCCGCCGGGGTACCGGTCGGCCACCTGGCGGGTGACCGCCAGGGCGAGCGCGGACTTTCCGACCCCGGCCAGTCCCACCAGACTCACCACGGACGTCCGGTCCCGGGCCAGCAGCCGGGTCAGCTCGGTGAGGTCGTGGTCCCGACCGATCAGGTCGACCGGGGGCGGCAGGTCCACGGACAGTCCGCAGAGCAGGTCGGTCTCCTCGGATCCGGAGCGGGCGACCGGCACGGAGGGCGTCGGGGCGACGGCGGCCGGAGCGATCCCGGCCGGCGGGAGCACGGCGGCCGGCGGGGCGGCCTCCTCGGCCGCTTCGGTCGGCACCCGGCCACGGGCGGCGGCCCGGAAGGCGGCCCGGTCCGGACCGCTCAGCGCCAGGGCTTCGGCGAGCAGGTCGACGGTGGTCCGCTGGGGTCGCGACGACCGGCCTCGCTCCAGGTCACGCACGGTGCGTACGCCGATTCCGGCCCGGGTCGCCAGCTCGGCCTGGGTGAGGCCGGCGGCGAGCCGGTGCCCGCGCAGCAGTGCCGGCAGGACGGCGTCACCGGCCGAACTCCGCGAACGACCATGATCGGGAGTCATGGGCAGGAAGAGTACGGACAGGGTGCGACGTTCGACAGCCGACCGTCGTGCTGCCGACCGAGCACCACCGGATATCCGACAGTGGGAACTGATCCGATCAGCGAAGGTCTCGGACCGACCACTTGTTGATCGACGCTTCCGGCGTACGCAGGATTCTGCTCATGGCGATCGAGAGCCGCGGCCCTGGACGTTCCCACGACGGAACTGCCGGACCATCCGGCAGTTCCCACCGGTGTCGAGGACCCACGCCCGCCCGAGGCCCCCTCCGCCGCGCCGGGCGGCCGGGAGGAGGCCGTTGCTCACATACCCAGGTCGCGGGCAATGATCATGCGCTGGACCTCGCTGGTGCCCTCGCCGATCTCCAGGATCTTGCTGTCCCGCCAGAACCGGGCGACCGGGTACTCGTTCATGAAGCCGTATCCGCCGTGGATCTGGGTGGCCTCCCGGGCGTTGTCCACCGCGACGGTGCTGGCGTGCAGCTTCGCGATGGCCGCGTGCCGCTTGAACGGCTCACCGGCGAGCATCCGCGCCGCCGCGTCGTAGTACGCCAGCCGGGCGGTGTGCGCCTTCATCTCCATGTCGGCGATCTTGAACTGGATCGCCTGGTAGTTGCCGATCGGCTGGCCGAACGCGTGACGCTCCTTCGCGTACTTGATCGACTCGTCGACGCAGCCCTGGGCGAGGCCGACGGCGAGCGCGGCGATGGCGATCCGTCCCTCGTCGAGGATCCGCAGGAACTGGGCGAAGCCCCGGCCCCGCGCGCCGAGCAGGTTCTCCGCCGGCACCCGGCAGTCGTCGAAGGTCAGCTCGTGCGTGTCCGAGGCGTTCCAGCCGACCTTGGAGTACCCAGGCGCGACGGTGAACCCGGGCGTGCCGGAGGGGACGATGATCGTCGACAGTTCCTTCGCGCCGTCCGGTCGGGTGCCGGTGACCGCGGTGACGGTGACCAGCGCGGTGATGTCGGTGCCCGAGTTGGTGATGAACGCCTTCGAACCGTTGATCACCCACTCGTTGGTTGACTCGTCCAGCACCGCCCGGGTCTGGGTGCCACCGGCGTCCGAGCCGAAGCCCGGCTCGGTCAGCCCGAAGCCGGCCAGCGCCTCGCCGCTGAGCAGCTTCGGCAGCCACCTGCGCTTCTGCTCCTCGGTGCCGAACCGGAAGATCGGCATCGCGCCGAGCGAGACCGCCGCCTCCAGGGTGATCGCCACGCTGGAGTCGACCCGGGCCAACTCCTCCAGGACGAGGCAGAGCGCGAA
The DNA here is from genome assembly GCF_044459745.1 of Micromonospora sp. NPDC050187. NCBI lineage: Bacteria > Bacillati > Actinomycetota > Actinomycetes > Micromonosporales > Micromonosporaceae > Micromonospora > Micromonospora sp. NPDC050187. Next base: position 175,189 of record NZ_JBITJH010000011.1, on the reverse strand, counting down.
GTAGTCGCCGCCCATTCCGCCGTGTTCCTCGGGGAAGGGGAGCCCGAACAGCCCCATCTTGCCCATCTGGCGGATCACCTCGTACGGGAAGGTGTGCCGCTCGTAGTGCTCGGCGATGACCGGCGCGACCACGTCCCGGGCGAAGTCCCGGACGCTCTCCCGCAGCGCCTCTTGCTCCTCGGTGAGCCGGAAGTCCATGGGTTCCTCCTGGATGGACGGGCTGCCGCCGGGCGCTCGTGACGCCGGGTGCAGCGGGGTCGTACCGACGTCGTGGCTCAGACCGGGGTGACGCCGTGCCGGCGCCGGGAGAAGTGCCGCTCCTTGCTCCGCGCGGCGGTGAACCGGCGGACCAGTTCGGCGCGCAGCTCGTGCGGCTCGACGATCGTGTCGACCACGAGTTCACTGGCGAGCCGGACGACGTCGATGTCCCGCTCGTACTCCTCGCGCTTCGCGGCGACGAAGGCGGCCCGCTCGGCCTCGTCCTCGATGGCGGCGATCTTGTTGGCGTAGACCGCGTTGACCGCGGCCTCCGCGCCCATCACCGCGATCTTCGCGGTGGGCAGGGCGATCGTGGCGTCCGGCTCGAACCCGGGACCGGCCATCGCGTAGAGACCCGCGCCGTACGCCTTGCGCACCACCACGCAGATCTTGGGTACGGTCGCCTCGGAGATCGCGGTGATCATCTTGGCCCCGTGCCGGATGATGCCCTGCTTCTCCACCGCGCTGCCGACCATGAACCCGGGCACGTCGGAGAGGAAGAGCAGCGGCACGTTGAACGCGTCGCAGAGCTGCACGAACCGGGTCGCCTTGTCGGCCGAGTCGACGAAGAGCACCCCGCCCTTGAACATCGAGTTGTTGCCGACGACCCCGACGACCTCACCGTTCAGCCGGCCGAAGCCAATGGTCAGCTCCCTGGCCCAGAGCGCCTGGATCTCGAAGAAGGAGCCGTCGTCGAGCAGGCCCTTGACGTACCGGCGCATGTCGAACGCCTGCCGCTCGCTCGCCGGCACCAGCGCGGCCAGGTCGGCCTTGGCCGGCGCGTCGACGGCGGGTGCGGCCGGCGGGGCCTGCGTCCAGTTCGCCGGAAGGTACGACAGGTAGCGCCTGACCACGTCGAGCGCCTCGGCCTCGCTCTTGCAGAGGAAGTGCCCGACGCCGGACTCGGCGCAGTGCACCCGGGCCCCGCCCATCGCCTCCAGCGTGGTCTTCTCCCCGGTGACCATCTCGACCATCCGGTCGGAGCCGAGGTACATGCTGGCGTTGCCCTCGACCATCGCGACCACGTCGCAGAACGCCGGGATGTACGCCCCACCGGCCGCACTCGGCCCGAACAGCGCGCAGACCTGTGGGATCGCCCCGGAGGCACGGACCTGGTTCCAGAAGATCTTGCCGGCGCCCCGCCGGCCGGGGAAGAGGTCGACCTGGTCGGTGATCCGCGCGCCGGCCGAGTCGACCAGGTAGACCATCGGCACGCTGGTGTCGTACGCCCGCTCGATGATCCGGATGATCTTCTCGACGGTCCGCGCGCCCCAACTCCCGGCCTTGACCGTGGAGTCGTTCGCCATCAGGCAGACCTGCCGCCCGTCGATGGTGGCGGTGCCGGTGACCACGCCGTCCGCCGGCAGGCCCTCGGCCATCGCGTTGGCGTAGAGGCCGTCCTCGACGAAGGAGCCCTCGTCCACCAGGAGCGCGACCCGCTCCCGGGCGAAGAGCTTGCCCTTGGCCGCGTTGGCCGCGTGGTACTTGTCCGCGCCGCCGGCCCGGGCCCGCTTGCGGAGCTGCTCCAGTGCCTCACCGTCGAGCGTCACGCCGACTCCCTCGCCGCGTTCCGGGCCCCTGGCCCCACCAACCTGAACGATCGTTAGGCTATCTGATCCTCGCCCGTTCCGGCGAATCCGGTACGCCGACACGGCGAGTCCGGCGACCGGCCGCCACGATCCACTCCATTCGGCCCAAACGGTGGCATCCGGTGGTGCGGGATGGCACGACATCGGCGGAATGGAGTGGATCAGGCGCAGACCGATCCCGAGCAGCCGGGCCCGTCGTTCAGGGGGTGGGGAGGGGGGTGAGGCGGGAGCGGGGGCCGGCACGGAGGACGCCGGAGGGAAGTTGCCGGCCGACGAGCCGCTCGGCCAACTCCGCCACCTCGATCAGGGCGTCCAGGTCGATGCCGGTGTCGACACCCATGTCGTGCAGCATGTGCACGGCCTCCTCGGTGGCCAGGTTGCCGCTCGCGCCCGGCGCGTACGGGCAGCCACCGAGGCCGCCGACGCTGGCGTCGAACTCGGTGACCCCGAGTTCCAGCGCGGTCAGCATGTTCGCCAACGCGGTGCCGCGGGTGTTGTGGAAGTGCAGCAGCACCGGGACGTGCGCGTTGCGGTCCCGTACCTCGGTCAGCAGTTCGCGGACCCGGCGCGGGGTCGCCATGCCGGTGGTGTCACCGAAGGCCACCCGGTCCGCACCGTCGCGGACCACCCGGTCGACGATGCCGGCGACCCGGCGCGGGTCGATGTCCCCCTCGTACGGGCACCCGAAGCTGGTCGCGACGATCACCTCGGCCCGCGCACCCGCGCCGTGCAGCAGGTCGATCAGCTCGGCGATGTCGTCCAGCGACTCGTCCGTCGAGCGGTTGACGTTGCGTCGGTTGTGCGTGTCGCTCGCCGAGACCACCACCTCGATCTCGTCGAACCCGGCGGCGAGGGCACGCTGCGCGCCCCGGGAGTTCGGCACCAGCGCGGAGTAGCGCACCCCCGGTGCCCTCGTCGCCCGCTGCCACACCTCGTCGGCGTCGGCCATCTGCGGGATCGCCTTCGGATGCACGAAGGACACCGCCTCGATCCGCCGTACGCCGGTGCCGGAGAGGGCGTCGAGCAGCCGTACCTTGGCGTCGGTCGGGATCGGTTCCTCGTTCTGGAGCCCGTCGCGCGGCCCGACCTCGCGGATCGACACGGAGTCTGGCATCTGGCTCATCGGTCACCTCACTGTGACGTGGTCTGTGGTCCGCTCCGATGCCCGGCACCGGCTGGAGCGGCCTCCTCGAACGACGCCGCCCGCCGGAAAGGTCCGCCCGGTCACCAGAACGACGTCCTTCCCAGGGAAGCAGAGCCGGGGCGCCCTGGGCCAGTCGACGGGACGGGCCGTTGCGGTCCGGGTTGCCAGCCGTCCCACCCCGGTCGGGACATAGTGGAGGTTTTCCAACCCGGGTCGCACCACAGGTGTGTCGCTCACCCGATCGGGTTAACCCGTCCGTGGCGTCTTGTCCGCCGCTACGCCGGATCGGTTCACCGCAACGGCCAAGCTGAGTCGACGTGATGGATCGCCTTGGTGATGGTCGATAGGTTGGGTCACGGCGTGATGGCCGGCACCGGAGTCCGGCACCGACCATCCGTACGCCGTCCGGGATCAGCGCTGCGACGGTCCTTCCAAGAGCTCAGCAGCGCACCGGAAAGTGGCCGAGAGGGCACCCGCGCAGGCGCTGATGTCCTCTCGGCCCGACACCGTGGCGACCACCACTGCGGCGTCGGTCCCCATGGAGGCCATCCGCAGCCCCCGGACCGTCCGGTCCCGGGTCGTCGGGCGACGTCCCGCGTCGTCGTTCATCCACCGTCCTTTCGTTGATCCTCCGTTTCCGGGGCCGGCAACGGGCGGAGCATTTCCGGCAGACGGAGAACGCTCGACCACCGCCGTTCCCTGCCTCTTTTTCCAACGATCAACAAGCCGGACGGCACCCACCGGGCAGTCGGATGACGAGGACTTTTCTGGCCGGCTTTTTTGGCCGGTTTCGTTGCCGGCAAAGCCGATCCGACCACCGTTGGCACGTCACGTGTCCTATCCGGACCGATATCCAACGGTCATTCCACGACGACGGGGGCTATCGGCCACAGCCATTGAGGGGAAGAGGTACAAATACGGGTCCGTGTCATGTGCTCTTGGAAGGACCGACATGACCAACGACAACGGTGTGCCGTCCGGCCACCGGCGGCAGACCCGGCACCGGCTGACCGACCGTGATCGGCTCGCCGAGCAGCTCACCCGGCACTGGGGGGACCGCGGCGAGGTGGCGGCCTACGTGCTGACGGTACGGGACCTGGTGGAACAGCACGCCGACATCGGGCCGGTCGACACCTGGCGGTGGGCCGCCCTCGAGATCGCCTGTGCCCAGGCCCGGCCGCAGGGCGAGCAGGCGGTCTGCCGGGCCCGGAAGGACGAGGGCAACCTACGGCGGCTACGCAAGAAGCTGTCGTGGAACTTCGGCGTACGCAGCCGGGGTCCGCGCTGGCCCCTGGTGGAACTGCTGGTCCAGCACCTGGTTCCGGCCGGGGAGCAGGAGGCGACCCGGAGCCGGCTGGCCGACCTGTACCGGGCAGCCCGGGGCCGTTACCCGAAGGGTTATGCCCCCGAGCCGGTCGAGGCGCCGGCCCCCGGATCCGGCGAAACCGACCCCGTCGAGCTGCCCGAGCGGGAGAAGGCCGAGCTCAGGGCGCAGCTGTACGCCAGCCGGGCGGAGAACCTGCGGCTTCGGGCCGACCTCGCGGAACTGACCGGCCGCCTGTGGCAGGCCGAGTCGCCGTCGGACGAGGTGGACGACGAAAAGTGTCTGCCGTCGTCCCGTACCACCCGGAACGAGGGGCATTTCGGGCACCTCACCCGGCTGGACGAGGATCCTCCGGTGCGCCGGAAACCGAGCCGGGTCGACATGGTGGCTCCCCGGTCGTCCGGCACCGCCGGGGTGGCCTTCTGGATGGCGGAGTTCCGGCACGGCGGGCTGCGGAACACTGCCGGTCCGGTCGACCGCCACACCCCTTCGCCACCGACCGACCGTTTCCCGCAGCCCGGGACCGGGCGGATCCCCGCGCCGAACACGGTCTGGCGGCGGCCACCGGGTTGATGACGAGCGTCGACGGGCGACTCACCGGTCCCCGGTGGGCGAGCGACCCGACCGGGGACCGGCGATTGTCAGCGTCTCCGGACGCGACCGGCAGCGGTCAGCGCATACGGCCGACGACGCCGGTGTCGTAGTCGCCGGAGACGAACTCGGCGTTTTCCAGCAGCTCGGCGAAGAAGGGCAGATTGCACTTCGGGCCGACGACCTCGAAACCGGCCACCGCCGTCCGCGCCCGCTCGATCGCCTCGGCCCGGTCCGCGCCGAAGACGATCAGCTTCGCCATCAGGGAGTCGTAGAACGGGGTGACCGTGTTGCCGGCGACGTAGCCGGAGTCGACCCGGACGCCCGGACCGGTCGGCTCGGTCCAGGTGCTGACCGCGCCCGGACCGGGCAGGAAGCGCTTCGGGTCCTCGGCGTTGATCCGCAGCTCGATGGCGTGTCCGCTCGGGGCGAGCGCGTCCGGGTCGACGGTCGGCGCGAGGCCGGCGGCGACCCGGAGCTGCTCCTCGACCAGGTCGACGCCGTAGACCAGCTCGGTCACCGGGTGCTCGACCTGGAGCCGGGTGTTCATCTCCAGGAAGAAGAACTCGTTCGTCGCGGGATCGAGGAGACACTCGACCGTGCCCGCGTTGCGGTAGCCGACCGCCTCGCCGGCGCGTACCGCCGCGGCGAGGAGACGCTCCCGCAGCTCCGGGGAGACCGCCGGGGAGGGGGACTCCTCGACCAGCTTCTGGTTGCGCCGCTGCACCGAGCACTCCCGCTCGCCGAGCGCCACCACCCGGCCGTCGGCCAGGCCGAGGATCTGCACCTCGACGTGGCGCACCCGGGGGAAGTACCGCTCGATGAGCACCGAGCCGTCGCCGAACATCCGCTCGGCGAAGCTCCGTACCTTGTCGTACTCGGTGCGCAGCACGGCCTCGTCGGTCGCCACGCCCATACCCATGCCGCCGCCACCGGCTGCGGCCTTGACCATCACCGGGTAGCCGATCTGCGCCGCCGCAGCCACCGCCGCGTCCAGGTCGGCCGCCGGTTCGGTGGTGCCGGGCGCGACCGGAACGCCGGCCGCCGCCATCAGGTTCCGGGCGTTGATCTTGTCACCCATCGCGGTGATCGCGTCCGCGCCGGGCCCGACCCAGATCAGCCCGTTCTCCGCGACGGTACGGGCGAAGTCGGCGTTCTCCGACAGGAAGCCGTAACCAGGGTGGATCGCCTGCACGCCGGTGGACTTGGCGGCGGCGAGAATCGCCTCGACGTTGCGGTAGCTCTGGGCCGGGTTGGCCGGTCCCACGCACACTGCCTCGTCGGCCTCGGTGACGAACGGGAGTCCCGCGTCCGCCTCCGAGTGGACCGCCACCGTCCGGATCCCGAGCCGCTTCGCGGTACGGATGATCCGGCGGGCGATCTCGCCGCGGTTGGCGACCAGCAGCGACTCGATCATGTTTCCTCCAACGTCCTGGGGTGGTGGACGATGTCAGGAAACCACGCTTCGGTCGTCTCCTACGACTCGGTCCGCGCGAGCAACGCCCCGAGCGTGGCTCCACGCAGCAGCTCGGCCCGGCGGTGCCGGTCCACCTCGCCGCCGAGGAAGGGGGTCGAGTTCATCAGACCGAACGCGGCGTGGGCCAGCACCCGGGCCTCCCCGTCCGGCAGACCGGGGTGAAGCGCGGTCAGCACGTTCACCCACTCCTCCACGTAGAGACGCTGCAACCGGCGGATCGTCCGTCGGGGCTCCTCGGGCAGGCGGTCCAGCTCGTTCAGGTGCAGCGCGATCACCGCCGGATGGGCCAGCGCGAAGTCGACGTGGAAGTCGATCAGCGACTCCAGCACGGCATGCGGGTCGCCGGGGTGACCGCCGGCCCGTTCCCGGCCGCCGGCGAGCAGCCCTTCACTGACCGGGATCAGGGCGGCGGCCAGCATCGCCTCCTTGCCGGCGAAGTGGTGGTAGAGAGCCGGCCCGGTCACCCCGGCCGCCGCGCCGATGTCGTCCATCGAGACGCCGTGGTAGCCCCGGGCGGCGAACAGACCGACCGCGATGTCCAGGATCTCGTCCCGGCGGGACCGTCGCCGGCCCGTGCCCGTCGTACCGTTCGTCCCGCCCCGCGCCGCCTGTTGCTCCACCGTCACCCGGCAAGCGTAGACCGATGTCGACCGCCCCGGGTCCGCCGGTTCACCCGTCGGACCCAGGGCCGCCGTGGGCGATCTCCGGTGACCCGGGCCTCGACGGCGGCGGCAGCAGCCGGCCGGCGGCCCGTCTGGCCGCGACCACGCCCGGCCGGGGAACCGTCACGGGTTGAGGCCGCCGGGCTGGTCGCCCCGGACGACGGGGGCCCGGACCAGGTTGCCCCACTCGGTCCACGAGCCGTCGTAGTTGCGCACCTGCGGATAGCCGAGCAGGTGCCGCAGCACGAACCAGGTGTGGCTGGACCGCTCGCCGATCCGACAGTACGCGATCACGTCGTCGTCCGGGCTCAGCCCCAACTGGTCGGCGTAGATCGCGCGCAGTTCCTCGGGAGAACGGAACGTCCCGTCCTCGTTCGCCGCCGACCTCCACGGCTTGTTGACCGCACCGGGGATGTGCCCGCCGCGCAGCGCGCCCTCCTGCGGGTAGTCCGGCATGTGCAGCATCTCGCCGGTGTACTCGCCGGGAGAGCGGACGTCGACCAGCGGCCGACCGGCCGCCACGTGCGCCATCACCTGCTCCCGGAACGCCCGGACCGGGGCGTCGTCCCGGGTGGGCACCGGGTACTCGGCGCGCGGACGGGTCACCTTCTCCCGGGTCGTCTCGCGTCCCTCCGCGATCCACTTCTGCCTTCCTCCGTCGAGCAGGCGGACGTCCCGGTGGCCGAAGAGGGAGAAGACCCAGAGGGCGTACGCCGCCCACCAGTTGAAGTTGTCGCCGTAGAAGACCACGGTGTCGTCCCGGCCGATGCCCTTGGCGGCGCACATCTCGGCGAAGCTCTTCGCGTCGAGGTAGTCCCGGGTGACCTGGTCGTTCAACTCCAGATGCCAGTCGATCTTGACCGCCCCGGGGATGTGGCCGGTGTCGTAGAGCAGCACGTCCTCGTCGGACTCGACGACGACCAGGCCGTCGGTGCCGAGGTGCTCGGCGAGCCACTCGGTGGTGACGAGCCGCTGCGGGTCGGCGTACGACTGGAGACGGGGGTTCGGGTCGCTCGGCACAGCCATGAGCCCCAAGGTACGCCCGATCCGGACGGACGGCGCGGGAACGGACCCGCCCGTGCGGTGCGCCGGGTTCAGGCCCGCCGGTGCACCAGCCGCCCGGCGACCACGGTGGCGACGCACCGGCCGTCGTCGGCCAGGACGGCCAGGTCGGCCCGCCCGCCCGGGGCCAGCGTCACCGGCCGGGAGGCGGTCAGCACGGCCACGTCGCTCCGCTCGACCACGGCCCGCAGGCCGGGCTCGTCGAGGTGGGCCGCCAGCACGGCGGTCGCACCGAGCCGGAGCAGCGCGTGCACCCGCTCCCGGGGGGTCTCCGCCGCCGGGAGCGGGCCGGGGTGCACCCGCCCCGGGCCGAGCGTGCCGGCCCACCGCCGTACCCGGGCCGCCGGGTGCGCTCCGAGCAGGTCGTCGACCGGCCCGACCGCGGCGATCCGGTCCCCGCTCACCACCACGGCCCACCCGGCCACCGGTTCGCCGTCGGGACCGTGCCGCAGCAGCGTGGCCGCATGGATGGTGGTCGCCACGTCGCTACTCCGCGATCGGGCCGAGCTGCGGCCGCTTCGCCGTCACGAGGTCACCGGAGGACCGGCCGGTCAACCGCCGCCTGACCCACGGGGCCAGGTGCCGGCCGGCCCACCGCAGGTCGGCCGCGCGGGCGGCCAGCCACGGCGTCGGCTCCGGGTGCGGGGGTACGAGCAGCCACTCCTCGTCGCAGCCGACCCCGAGCGCGGTCAGCACCTGCCCGGCCACCCGCCGGTGCCCGGCCGCCGACAGGTGCAGCCGGTCGGTGCTCCAGAGCATCGGATTCAGGTAGGTGTCGTCGGCGTACAGGTCGACCAGGATCGCGCCGTGCCGCTCGGCGGTCTCACCGACCGCCCGGTTGAGCAGCTGCACCCGGGGCGCGACCATGCGCTGGCCGGGCAGCCGGGCCATCACGTCGGCAAACCGGAACAGCAGGACGTCCGCGCCGTCGGCCCGCAACTGCCGGACCGTGTCGTCGAAACGGCTGACCAGCGCCTCCGGGTCGAAGCCGCGACGCAGCACGTCGTTGCCGCCGGCCGCGAAGCTGACCAGATCCGGGCGCATCGCCAGCGCGGCGGGCACCTGGTCGGCCACCACCTGCGGGAAGAGCCTGCCCCGGACGGCAAGGTTGGCGTAGCGGAAGTCGGGACCGGACTCGGCGGCGAGCCGGGTGGCCACCAGATCCGCCCAGCCCCGGTAGGTGCCGTCCGGATACGCGTCGTCCATGCCCTCGGTGAAGCTGTCTCCCACCGCCACGTAGCTGCGCCAGCGCACGTCGCCCCTCCCCGTCGTCCCGGTGTCGTCGAGTCCCGGTGTCACAGCGGGAACCAGTCTCGCACCGTCCGCACCGGGGCACCGCGCCGACGTGGGTCCGAACGTGGGCCACCGCACCCGACAATTCGGATGGACGGGCCGACCCTCCGTCGTACGCTGCGCCCATGATGTTGCGGATGTCGACCCTGCTGCTGCGGACCCTGCGGGAGGACCCGGCGGACGCGGAGGTGCCGAGCCACCGGCTCCTGCTGCGCGCCGGCTACGTCCGCCGGGCCGCGCCGGGCGGCTACACCTGGTTGCCCCTGGGCAAGCTCGTACTGGACCGGGTCACCGAGATCGTCCGGTCGGAGATGGTCGCGATCGGCGGCCAGGAGGTGCACTTCCCGGCGCTGCTGCCGGCCGAGCCGTACCAGGCCAGCGGGCGGTGGACGGAGTACGGCGACGACATCTTCACCCTGGCCGACCGGCGGGGTGCGCCGCACCTGCTCGGCCCGACCCACGAGGAACTGGCCGCGCTGCTGGTCAAGGATCTGTTCACCTCGTACCGGGACTTCCCGGTGACGCTCTTCCAGATCCAGACCAAGTTCCGCGACGAGGCCCGGCCCCGGGCCGGCCTGCTGCGCGGGCGCGAGTTCCTGATGAAGGACGCCTACTCGTTCGACCTGGACGAGTCGGGCCTGCGCGAGGCGTACGCCCGGCACCGGGCGGCGTACCAGCGGGTCTTCGACCGGCTGGGGCTGGAGTACACCGTGGTCACCGCGATGTCCGGGGCGATGGGCGGCTCGGCCTCGGAGGAGTTCCTCGCCGCCACGCCGGTCGGCGAGGACAGCTACGTCGCCTGCACCGCCTGCGACTACGCGGCCAACACCGAGGCGGTGACCACGCCCGCCCCGCCGGCCGGCGACCCGGACGCGCACCCGCCCGCCACCGTCCACGACACCCCGGACACCCCGACCATCGCCGCCCTGGTCGACCTGGCCAACACCCGCCGCCTCGGTGGCCGGGACGACTGGACCGCCGCCGACACGCTGAAGAACGTCGTGCTCTCGGTCCGACGACCCGGCGGGGACGAGGCGGAACTGCTGGTGGTGGGCGTGCCCGGCGACCGCGAGGTGGACCTCAAGCGGGTCGGCGCGGCACTGCACCCGGCGACGGTCACCGTCTTCGACGGTTTCGCCGACCGGCCGGAGCTGGTCCGGGGCTACATCGGCCCGCAGGTCATGGCGAAGCTCGGCGTCCGCTACCTGGTCGACCCCCGGGTGGTGCCCGGCACCGCCTGGCTGACCGGGGCCAACGAGCCGGGCCGGCACGCGGTCGACGTCGTCTGTGGCCGCGACTTCGTCCCCGACGGCACCATCGAGGCGGCGGACGTACGCCCCGGCGACCCCTGCCCGGCCTGCCCGGACGGGCAGCTCACCATGCGCCGGGGCATCGAGATCGGGCACGTCTTCCAGCTCGGCCGCCGGTTCACCGACGCGTTCGCGGTGGACGTGCTCGGTCCGGCCGGCAAACCGGTCCGGCCGCTGATGGGCTGCTACGGCATCGGGATCTCCCGGCTGGTCGCCACCATCGCCGAACAGCACCACGACGAGCGGGGACTGTGCTGGCCGGCGGCGGTCGCGCCGTGCGACGTACACCTCGTGGCGGCCGGGAAGGGGCCGCAGCTCGACGCGGCGCTCGACCTGGGTGGACGCCTCGCCGCCGCCGGCCTGCGGGTGCTGGTCGACGACCGCACGCACGTCTCGGCCGGGGTGAAGTTCACCGACGCCGAGCTGATCGGCATCCCGCGCACCGTGGTGGTCGGCCGCCGTCTCGCCGACGGGTACGTGGAGCTGCGCGACCGCGCACGTGGCGACCGCACGGAACTGCCGGTGGTCGAGTTGACCACCGCGCTCACCGGACTCGCCGCGATACCGCCCGACCTGGTGTAGCAACGCCGCCACTGGGTACCGCAGTGACATTTGCTGGGTCAATCCTCGGAGGCTCTCGATGTCCGGTTACCGGGTCAGTGACGTGATGACCCGACAGGTGGTCTACCTGTCGACGGAGACGCCCCTGGACGAGGCGGCCAGGGTGATGAAGGAGTCGGACATCGGCGACGTGGTGGTCACCGACGGCGCCACCCTCGCCGGCATGCTCACCGACCGGGACATCGTGGTCCGCGCGGTGGCCGAACGCAGCGACCCGGCGACCACCACGATCGGTTCGATCATCACTCGTGAGGTGGTGATGATCGAGCAGCACTGTTCGACGGCCGAGGCGGCGGCCCTGATGCGCGATCGGGGCCTCCGGCGGATCCTGGTCTGCGACACCGACCGCAAGCTGGTCGGGATCGTCTCCCTCGGTGACCTGGCGATGCAGTTGGATCCGAACTCGGCCCTCAGCGAGATCAGCGAGAAGGCACCGGTGGTGTGAGGTGGTTGCGGGGTGAGGTGGTTGCGCAACCATGCCGGAAGCCCCGCAACCACGCCGGTAGCCTGGCGGGATGCCTGAGATGCCGGCCCGGCTGGCCGAGATCGTCGACGAGTTCGCCACCGCCCCGCGCGAGGTGGTGCTCGAGATGCTGCTGGAGTTCGCCGACGTCATCCCTCCGCTGCCACCCGACCAGGCGGGTCACGAGGGCATGGAGCAGGTGCCGGAGTGCCAGACGGCTTTCTTCCTGCGCGCCCGGGTCGCCCCGGACCGGACGGTGACCACCCTCTTCGACTGCCCGCCGGAGGCTCCCACCACCCGGGCCTTCGCCGGCATCCTGGCCGAGGGGTTGGCCGGGGCCAGCGCCGACGAGGTGCTCGCCGTCCCCGACGACCTGTACCAGCGGATGGGGCTCGCCCAGGCGATCAGCCCGTTGCGAGTGCGCGGCGGCACCGCGATCCTGGCCCGACTCAAGCGGCAGGTACGCGAACAGGTCGGCTGAGGCGGGAACAGATCCGCCGGGTGCCGGGTTGACCCGGGGCATGGAGATCGAGGTCTACGCCGACGTGGTCTGCCCCTGGTGCTACGTCGGGAAGCGCCGGTTGGAGCAGGCCCTGGCGGCGTACCAGGGTGAGGTGACCCTCCGCTACCGGCCGTTCCAGCTCGACCCGAGTCCCGTGACCGCGCCCCGGCCGCTGATCGAGGGCCTGGGCGCGAAGTTCGGCGGGGTGGAGCGGGCCCGGCAGATGGCCGACCAGGTCACCGGGGTGGCCGCCGGGGTGGGACTGAAGCTGGACTTCGACCGGGCGGTCACCGCGAACACCTTCGACGCGCACCGGCTGATCCGGTTCGCGGACGGCAAGGGCCGGGCAGCGGACATGATCGAGGCTCTCTTCCGGGCCCACTTCACCGACGGCGTCGACATCGGCTCGCGTTCCGCCCTCGCCTCGCTCGCCGCCACGGCCGGCCTGGACGCCACCGAGGTCCGCGACTTCCTCGACTCGGACGCCGGGGTCGCCGAGCTGCGAGCGGAGCTGACGGAGGCCCGGAGCATCGGGGTGACCAGCGTCCCGACCTTCGTCCTCGCCGGCAAGTACGCGGTCAGTGGCGCCCAGGAGCCGGAGACGCTCCTCGCCGCCCTGGCCGAGGTGGAGCGCCGGGAGTCGTCAGCCGACTGACCAAAGTGCGCCCGCACCGATGTTTCACGTGCAACAACATCGGTCCGGGTCGATCATTCGACGGGCTTGGCCAGCCCCTCGATCATTTGCGCGTGCGGCAGGGCGCCGAGCGCCACCCCCGGCAACGCGAGCTTGCTGTGTCGTACGCCCGACCCGACGATCACGTACGGCGCGGCGACCACCCGGCTGTCCACCAGGACCGGCCACCCGTCGGGCAGCCCGATCGGGGTGATGCCGCCGTACTCCATGCCGGTCAGTTCGACCGCGTCGGCCATCGGGGCGAAGCTGGCCTTGCGCACGTCCAACGCCCGCCGGGCCATTCCGTTGACGTCGACCCGGGTCGTGGCGAGGACGACACACGCCGCGTAGCGGACACTGCCCTCCCGCTTGCCGGCCACCACCACGCAGTTGGCGGACTCGTCCAGCCCCACCTCGTACGCGGCGCAGAAGGCGGCGGTGTCGGCGAGCGTCGCGTCGATCGGCGCGACCAGCACGTCCGCCACGTCGACCGGAGCGTCGGTGGGCCACCGGCCGAGCGCGGCGGCGACCGGCGGCGCGAGCAGGTCCGGCCGGGTGCGGGCGGGCTCGGTCTTCAGCGTTCCCATCACACCGGCGATCCTCGCACCCGGCCAGCGGAAACACCCGCCGGGGCCGGTTCCCGTGCCGTGGTCCACCCGCTCCGGTCAATTGCCGGCGAGGAACCGCTCCGGAGCGAAGGGCCGCTCCTGCGGCGGACCGGGCCGCAGCGCCTCCGCGCGGCGGGTGTCCAGGTCCTCCAGGGCGTGCCGGACGGCCACCCGGATCACGCCGTAGAGGAAGACGAATCCGGCGACGTACAGGATCGTGACGAAGGCCATTGTGAGCATGCGGCCACGGTAGGAGGAACGTGAACCGGGGACGGGTTCATCCGGCCAGCGTCCCCCGGACGGGTGTCAGCCGGCAGCCGGCACGACCCGTCCGGCGACCAACGCGCCGAGCAGCGCCAGTCCTGCGGAGACCGCCAGGGCGACGGCGTAGGTCGCCGGATCCGGCCCCGAGCCGGCGGCGAGCAGCGCACCGGTCAGCGCCAGCACGGTGGCGGCGCAGAGCGCGTCGCCGAGTTGCAGGGACGAACTGTTGCGCCCCTGTTCGCCGGGGGCGGACAGCTCCAGGGTGAGCACCGACAGCGACGGGTACGTCAGCCCCATGCCGAGCCCGGCCAGGCCCCAGCCGAGGAGACCCACCGGCACCGGGAAGGCCGGCCACACCGCAAGCGCGAATCCCGCGATGCCGGCGGCGATGCAGAGCAGCCCGACGCGCGGCAGCGTCGCCCGGGAGCGTGGTTCGGGCAGCCGGCCCTGCAACCACGAGCCCGCCGACCAGGAGACGGCTCCGACGGTCAGGGCGATCCCGGCGGCGGTCGGCGAGAGCCCTCGTTCCCGGGACAGCAGCAGCGGCATCACCACCTCCGCCCCGACGAACGCCGCCGAGGCCAGCCCTCGCAGCCCGATCACGGTGGGCAGTCCCCGGCCGGCGCGCAGGACACCGGCCGGCAGCAGGCGAGGCGCGCACCCGACCAGCCCGACCAGCGCGGCGACCACGAGACCGACGGCGAGCGGACCGCGCTGCTGCCCCCCGTAGTGCAGCAGTGCGGCGCTCGCCGCGGCCCCGCAGGCCCAGCCGATCCGGCGTCCGGCGTCCCGGGCCGGCCGGGAGCCGATCGGCACGCCCACCGCCCGCAACCCCGGGTGGACCAGCAGCACCGCCGGAACGGCCACGGCCGGAACCGCCAGGAAGACCCAGCGCCAGCCGAGGTGTTCCACGACCAGACCGGCCAGAGCCGGTCCGACCAGCGACGGTACGACCCACGCGGCGGCGAACACAGCGAATATCCGCCGGTGCAGCGACTCCGGGTACACCCGACCGACGATCACGTAGAGCGCGACCGAGAGCAGCCCCGAGCCGAAGCCCTGCACCACCCGCCCGACGACCAGCACCTCCATGACCGGCGCGGTGCCGGCGAGCAGCAGCCCGGTGACGAACCAGGCGACCCCGTGCCACATCGGCACCCGTGGGCCCCGGGCGTCACACCAGATGCCGGAGAGCACCATGGCGAGCACCCCGGAGGCGAACGGCCCACCGAAGGCCAGCGCATAGAGGGCCAGGCCGTCCAGGTTGCGGGCGACCGTCGGCATGGCGGTCCCGACCGCCAGGGCCTCGAACGCGACCAGCGAGATCAACGCCACGCTGCCCACCGTCATCGCCCGCAGGGGCGCGGAGAGCAGCCGATCCGGCACGGCGGGCGGCGCTGAATCGACGAGCATGCGCCCACCCTGCGCCTTCAACCCCGACTTCAGGTCAACCCCGCCGTGACCCGGGTCTCGCCTGCCCGTGCCTACCGCGACCGTCGCCGGCCCCGCCCGGGCCGCAGCCGTCGAGTCCCCGCAGCCGTCGAGTCCCCACAGCGTCCGTGACACCGTCAGGCTGCCTCCAGCGCCTCTCCCACGCCCCGGGCCAGCCCCGACAGATGCTGGTCGGCCAGGAGGTGACCGGCGGTGATGACCAGGGCCAGCGGCCACTCGATCACCTGGAGCGCGGCCAGCACGCCCACTCCCGCGTAGTAGGCGACCTTGTCCGGCGGCAGCGTCACCTCCCCGAGCAGCGGAACGTCCACCCGTCGCTCGTACGGACGGACCCGCTCGCGTGCCTCGTGCCGGGCTGGTGCTCTCATCTCCGCCTCCCCGCGTCGGCTCTGCTGTCGGCGGGGAATTCCACCCCCGCCCCGGTTCATGCCACCGCACCGGCAGCGAATGCTCCGGCCACCAGGTCCCGAACGCACCCGGCCGGAACCCGATCCGGCCGGAAATACCTCGTGGCACGGGGCATGACGGGCCGAAGGGCGGGAAGCCAGGCCGCGCGGAGCGAGGCGTGGGAGGCGAGATGGCGTACGACCTGCACGACGGCGACGGGGGACCGGACCGGCTCCCGGCCGGTCGTACCACCGGATGACCCCGCTGGGCCGGATCGCCGGCCGGGTCCTTCCCCCCGTCGTGCCCCGACTGGTGGGCGAAGCCTCCCGGAGCGCGGGCACGGCTGCCGTCCGCCTGGCCCGCACCGCCGGCCTCACCTCCCGCCGGGTCTGGTCCCGACCCGGACGACACCACATCGAGGTGCACGGGGTCTGCCAGGACGGCGGCGACCGGCTGGCCCGCCAGGTCGAGAAGGCGCTGGAGAAGCTGCCCGGGGTGAGTTGGGCCCGGGTCAACGCGCCGTCCGGCCGGGTGGTGGTGGCCGTCGAGGCGCCGGAGCCCCGCCTCCGTGACCTGGTCCGGGCGATCGAACGGGTGGAACGTCGCAGCGACCACGAACCCGACCCGGACATCCCGCCACCACACCCGCCCGAGGAGGGCCCGCAGACCCCACGCACACTCGGCGCGCTCGCCTCCGACGTCCTCGGGCTGACCCTCTCCGCCGCCACCCGGATCCTGCCCTTCACCCCGCTGCCCGGTGAGGCCGCCGGCTTCCTCGCGGCGGTCGACCTGCATCCGAAGCTGCACGCCCTGGCCGACCGGGGCCTGCGCGCGGACCCCCGGGCCGACCTGTTCTTCCCACTCGCCGAGGCGGTGGTGCTGGGGCTCTCCGGCGGATGGACCAGCCTGGTGCTCGACAGCGCGCAGCGGGTCGTCCAGTGGGGTGAGGCCCGGGCCCAGCAGAGCGCCTGGAAACGCGCCGAGCCACAGCTCACCGGTGACCCGGACCGGGCCGTCGCCCGCGCGCCCACCCACGGCCGGCCCCGTGCCAAACCCGACGGGCCGGTCGAGCGGTACGTCAACCGGATGCTCCTCGCCGGGGCGGCGGCCGGGGCGGCGGCGCTGCCTGCGGTGGGCGGGAAGCGGGCCGCCGCGCTGGCCCTCGCCTCCCTGCCGAAGGCCCCCGGCTCCGGCCGCGAGGGGTACGCCGCACAACTGGGTCGAATCCTGGCCCGCCGGGGCGTCATCGCCATGGACCGTGGCGTGCTGCGGGAACTCGACCGGATCGACACGCTCGTCCTGGACGCTGCCGTGCTCGGCTCCGACCGGGGAGCACTGGTCGACCTGACCCCGCTGTCCGGAAGGGACGCGGAGGAGGTCGCCACCCGCGCCTTCGCCCTCTTCGACCCGGACGCACCACGACGGTGCCGGGAGGGCGGCGGCTGGCGACTCGCGCCGCTGGACCGGCTCGACGTACGCGATCCGGGGGACACCGACGCCAGCCGGCGGCTCCGGGACGGCGGCGGTCTGCTGCTCGGGCTGGCCGAGGGAGAGTCCCTGGCGGCGGTGCTGCGGGTCGAGCCCGAGCCGGCACCGGGCGTCGACGCGCTGTCGGTCGCCGCCCGGCAGGCCGGTCTGCGGGTGGTGGTGGGCGGCGACGCCGACCAGCGGTACGCCTTCGCCGACGCCGTCCTCCCCGGTGGGCCGCGCCTCGCCGAGACGGTACGGGCCCTCCAGTTCGACGGTGCGGTGGTCATGTTGGTCTCCGCCGACCGGGTGGCGCTCGGCGCCTCCGACTGCGGCCTCGGCACCGGCGGCCCCGACGACCCGCCGCCGTGGGGCGCGCACCTGCTCGTCGGCACCGACCTACGCACCTGCACGCTGGTCGTCGAGGCGACCGGGGTGGCCCGCCGGATGAGCCGGCAGAACATCCGCCTCGCCGAGGCGGGTGCCGGGCTCGGTGCGCTCGGGGCGTTCACCGCCGACCGGGAGCACCTGCCCGGCCGGGCCCTCTCCGCCGTGAACGCCGCCGCCGCGCTGGCCTTCGCGCACGGGGTCTGGCGGGCCCGGCGGCTGCCCGACCGGACGGACACGCCGGCCGCGACGGTGACCGCCTGGCACCTGATGCCGGTCGACGTGGTCCTCGACCGTCTCGGCACCGCCCCGGACGGACTCGACGCGACCGAGGCGGCCAGCCGGCGGGGCCGGGGGGCCGGGAACGGCACCGACGACGGCAGCCTGCTCCGGGCACTGCTCGACGAACTCGCCAACCCGCTCACCCCGGTCCTCGCCGCCGGGGCGGCCCTCTCCGCAGCGTTCGGATCGATCGTCGACGCCGCCCTGGTCGGCGGGGTCGTCGGCGGGTCCGCCCTGATCGGGGCGGTGCACCAGCGCAACACCGAACGGTCCCTGGCGGAACTGCTCGCCCGGACGGCGGTGACCGCCCGGGTCCGGCGTGCCGGTGTCGAGCAGGTGGTGGCCGCCGACGACCTGGTGGCCGGTGACGTGATCCTGCTCGAATCCGGGGACGCGGTACCCGCCGACTGCCGAATCCTGGAGTCGGTCGGGTTGGAGGCCGACGAGTCCTCACTGACCGGGGAGTCGCTGCCGGTGGCCAAGACCGACCGTCCGGTGGTGGCCGCCGCAGTGGCCGACCGGCGCTCGATGCTCTACGAGGGCAGCACCGTCGCCGCCGGGCACGGCACCGCCGTGGTGGTCGCCACCGGGGCCGACACCGAGGCGGGACGGAGTCTCGCGCTGGCCCGGCAGGCGGCACCGGCCGGCGGGGTGGAGGCCCGGCTCGGCAACCTGACCCGGGCGGCGCTTCCCCTTGCCGCTGCCTCGGCGATCGCGGTGGCCGGGGCGGGGCTGCTGCGGGGCGTACCACTGGCGGAGACGGCGGCGACCGCCGCGAACCTGGCCGTCGCGTCGGTGCCGGAGGGACTGCCGTTCCTGGTCAGCGCCGCGCAGCTCGCAGCGGCCCGACGCCTCGCCGAGCACGGCGCGCTGGTCCGCAACCCGCGCACCATCGAAGCGCTGGGCCGGGTGGACGTGCTCTGCTTCGACAAGACCGGCACGCTCACCGAGGGACAACTGCGCCTGGCCGGCATCGGCGACGGCGACCGGTACGCCCCGGTGGACCGGCTCGACGGGACACGCGCCCTGCGGGCCACACTCGCGGCGGCGCTGCGGGCCACCCCCGACTCGGCCGACCCGGCGGAACTGCCGGAGCAGACCGACCGGGCGATCCGCACCGGTTCCCGGACCGTCGACGGGGTCGCCGAGCAGATCGGTGCCGACGGCTGGCGGTCCGTCGGCGGGCTGCCGTTCGAGCCGTCCCGGGGCTACCACGCCACGCTCGGCGAGACCGACGACGGCCTGCTGCTCAGTGTGAAGGGCGCGCCGGAGCGGGTGCTGCCCCGCTGCGCCACCCGCCGGGCCGCCGACGGTGCCGAGCGGCCCCTGGACGACGCCGGCCGGACCCGCTTGCAGGATGCCCTGGCCGAACGGGCCGGGGCCGGACACCGGGTGCTCGCGATCGCCGAGCGGCGGATGAACGATCGGGAGGTCACCGACGACGAGGTACGTGACCTGGTCTTCGTGGGCTACCTGACCCTCGCCGACGGGGTGCGCGAGAGCGCCGCGCCAGCCGTGCACCGGATCCGGCAGGCCGGTGTGCACACCATCATGATCACCGGCGACCATCCGGCGACCGCCGAGGCGATCGCCTCGATCATCAGCACTGACAGCGACCAGCGGGTGGTCACCGCCGCCGACCTGGACCAGCTCGACGACGAGGCACTCGCCGCCCGCCTCGCCCGCACCGACGTGGTCGCCCGCTGCACCCCGACCCACAAGGTACGGATCATCCAGGCACTCCAGAAGTGCGGCCGGGTCGTCGCGATGACCGGGGACGGCGCGAACGACGCCCCCGCGATCCGCCTCGCCGACGTCGGCATCGCCCTCGGCCAACGGGGCACCCCGGCCGCGAAGGCCGCCGCCGACCTGGTGGTCACCGACGACCGGCTGGAGACCATCATCGCCACCCTGGTCGAGGGGCGGGCCATGTGGTCCTCGGTCCGTCACGCGTTGAGCATCCTGGTCGGCGGCAATCTCGGCGAAATCGCGTTCAGCGTGCTCACCGCCGGCGCGACCGGCCGGTCCGCGCTCACCGGCCGGCAACTGCTCCTGGTCAACCTCCTCACCGACCTGGTGCCGGCGATGGCCATCGCGGTCCGACCACCCGGTCTCCATGACGGCGACCACCTGCTGCGCGAGGGACCGGACACCTCCCTCGGGGAGACCCTGAGCCGGGAGATCGGGCTGCGGGCCGCCGCCACCACGCTCGGCGCGACCGCCGGCTGGACGCTCGCCCGCTGGACGGGCAGCCAGCGGAGGGCCGGCACGGTGGCCCTCGCCTCCCTGGTCGGCACCCAGCTCGGACAGACCGTGCTCGCCGGGGGCACCAGTCCGACGGTGCTCGCCTCCACCGCAGCCTCGGTCGGCGCGCTGGTCGCGGTGGTGCAGACCCCCGGGGTCAGCCAGTTCTTCGGCTGCACGCCGCTCGGGCCGGTCGGCTGGACCATCGCCGCCGGTTCCGCGCTCGGCGCCACCCTCGGCAACGGCGCGCTCAGCAGGCTGGTGGACCACCTGCCCCGACCACCGTCCTGACGGATCTCCGATCGCCGGCCCGGATGCCACCGCCCTGCCGGGGTACGGCCACAACGGAGGTGAACACGGATGACCACGGAAGCAAGCGTCACGTTCGTCGGCACCGCGACCACGGTGCTCGACATCGGGGGATTCACCCTGCTGACCGATCCGAACTTCCTGCACCGCGGGCAGCGGGCTTACCTCGGCCACGGGCTCTGGTCGAAACGGCGTACCGACCCGGCGCTACGGATCGCCCAGTTGCCGGCGCTGGACGCGGTGGTCCTCTCCCACCTGCACGGCGACCACTTCGACCGGGTCGCCCGCCGGGAACTCGACCGGCGACTGCCGATCGTCACCACGCCGGCGGCGGAACGGAAGCTGCGCCGCTGGGGATTCCGTGCGGCGGACGGCCTGCCCACCTGGACGTCCCGGGAACTCACCCGGGACGGGGCCACCCTGCGGCTGACCGCCGTGCCGGGACGACACGGCCCCGGTCTGCTCGACCGGCTGCTGCCCGACGTCATGGGCACGGTCATCGACCTGGAACGCGGCGGCCACCGCGAGTTCCGGCTCTACGTCACCGGCGACACGCTGCACCGGCCGATGCTCGCCGAGATCCCGGAACGCTTCCCCGGCATCGACGCCATGCTCATCCACCTCGGGGGCACCCGGATTGCCGGAATCCTGCTCACCATGGACGCGAGACAGGGCGCCGACACGGTCGAGCTGATCCGGCCCGCGCTGACCGTCCCCATCCACTACGACGACTATCGGGTCTTCCGGTCCCCACTGCGGCACTTCCTCGACGAGGCCCGCCGTCGGAGCTTCGCCCACCAGATCCGCACCGTCGCCCGGGGTGAACGCACCCCGCTACGGTGACCGTACGCCTGTCGGGAGACCCTCACCGCCGCGCTGGGACGCGCCTGGCGGATCGAGGTCGACACGGTCAGGTACCGGCCGGTCGGGTGGATGGGTCGGCTGGCGGACGCCGGTCCCCGGCTCGCGTTCGGGCTGGGCTTCCTGCTCCTCGCCGCCATGCCCACCGACGAGGCCACCATGCTGACCGTGGCGGCGAGCCTGGCCGGCCACCACCGGCCGTGGTGGCATCTGCTGCCGTTCGCGGGGTTGACGCTGCTGCTGCTCGCCCTGCCGCTGTTGGCGTTGCTCGTCCTGGGCCGACGCGCCCTGGCGGTGCTGCCGAGGATCCGGAACTGGGCCGAGACACACGCGTGGGTGGTCAGCGAGGCGGTCATCCTGATCTTCCTCGCCACCGTGGTCCGCGACCTGCTGCGTTGACATGTGCGGCGATACTCGATGGACCCGACCGACCTGACCGTCGAGTGGACCACCGACGGCGTGTGGCTCTCCTATCCGTCCGGTCATCGGGTCTTCGTGCCCGCGACCCACTTCACCGGCGGGCGATGAGCGACGGAACTCGCCTACGTGTAGCGGGCCGGACGACGGGTCCTCTCATGACGATCGCCCGGCGGGGACAGACAGCGGCGGATCTCAGAGGGCGGGCAGAAGCACCGAGAACACCCGGGCGAGCGGGCGGAAACCCGCGCTGTCATAGATCCGGCGGGCGGGGTTTCCGTCCACCACCGACAGGCCGACGGCCGGCAGCCCCGCCTCGTGCGCCCCACGCAACGCATGGGTGAGCAGCGCCCGCCCGAAGCCGCTGCGCTGCGCGCGAGGAGCCACGGCGAGGTTGATGATCCAGGCGCAGGCATCGTCGGTCCACGGCACCGGTCCGGCACACAGGACGTGGCCAGCGCTGCGTCCGTCGGGATCCACCAGCCGGGCCGAGGCCGCCAGCAGCGGCGGTACCGGCTCGCCACCGTCGAACATCGCCCGAACCTGCTCGGTGTGCCGGGCCTGCCACCGCCCGTCCGGATGGTCCGGGCCGTACGCCGCGGCCAGTCCTTCGGCCAGATCGTCGTCCCAGCCCGGACTGCCCAGGGACCATCCGGCAGGCAACGCCACCGGCGCGGGCACCCAGGTCAGATCGTGACGCATGTCGGTCGCGGCCCGGTGCAGCTCGACACCGCCGGCCATCAACACCGCCACCAGACCATCGTCCGACGTCTCCAGCCGGCAACCGGCAAGATCGCGGCGTAGCTGCTCGGCAAGCCGGCCCCGCACCGTCCCGGGCAGCGGGCTGACCGCAGTCGCGACGCGCTTTCCCGCCTCGTCACGGAGGCGCATCCGGGCCAGTGCCGTGCCGTCGTCGGCGACGAGCAACGAATCGGCGCGGTCCTCTGGATCTGGGCGTACCGGCATCGCGCGAGCGTAGTGGCCCGTACGGTCGGACTCCGCCGGAGAGGGCGGCAGCGGTCACCGCGTCGGACCGACGAGGTTCCCCGTACGCAGCCGGACCGCCCCCGCGAACGGGCGGCGGGGGACCATCCCGGTCACCGAGCGGTCGTGTCACCCCGAGCACGCTGTGGAGCTGCCCGCACGAACGGGGCACCCGTGCTCTCCAGCACTGCGGGCGTCCTGGCCGGCACGGAGGATCAGGCGGCACCGGGGGACGGTCGGCCACGCGGCCACAGCCTCGCACCACGCACACCGGCCCGGCCCGGCCCGGCCCGCTAGCACAGACGGGGCAGCTCCAAAGCGTCCAACCAGCGACACCTCCCGCCCGACGGCCAGCCCCGTGCCCGGATCTGCTGTCTCTCCTCTGCCTGAGCAGCTGTCAACAGATCGAGCGATCTCCCGCTGGTGAAGCACAGGGGACCTGGGTGCCGTTGCTGCCGTCGTCGGTTTCCGCTACGTCCGGAGCCGGTTGGCTATCGCGTGGACCAGGGTGACCACCCAGCCGATCGCGGCAAGCGCGCCGGCCACGGCGAGCCCGGTGAAGAGCAGCCAACTGCTGCCGCCCTGGGCGGCGAAGACACCTCTGCGGGCGCCGGTGTCGCGGGCCGCCACGGTGGCCCCGGAGGACAGCTCATCCGGCCCGTCGTAGACGATGACGTCGTTACGCGGCGTCCCGCCCCCGTCCGGGACGAAGTCGCCGTACCAGTTGCAGTTACGGCTGCACTCCTCGTAGCGCGCGATGAAGGTGCCCGCCGTGCCGTCACCGGACTTCGCCTGCCAGGCCGCAGCGACGTCGGGAACGGCGAGAGCCAGCCCGAGAAGGGCGAAGAAAGGGAGCCCAACCCAGAGCAGGAACTTCATCCCCCAGCCAGCTGTTCCGTTCGCCACGAGCACACCGTAACGACATCGGTCCAGCTGTCACCAACCACTCACCGCTGCGCGGCACCGGCCAGTGCCCTTTGGGGGGGTAAGGGGGCCCGCGACGTGCACGGGTTTCAGGTGGAGCCCAGGGGACTCGAACCCCTAACCCCTGCCTTGCAAAGGCAGTGCTCTGCCAGTTGAGCTAGGGCCCCGAAGGGGCGGGATGAACCCGCCCGGGTCGGGCCTTACCGGAGGTCGGGGGCGGTGGTCGCCTCGTGCCACAGGGCGCGCTCGTCGTTCGACGCCTTGATCCGCTGGGCAACGACAACCGCCACGCCAACCACGCCGACCAGCAACAGAAGCTTCTTCACCATGGGGCGTCCCCTCGCTCGACTGTCGTCGGACGGTATGCGGTGGGGCTAGCTGGAATCGAACCAGCGACCTCAGAGTTATCAGCTCTGCGCTCTAACCGACTGAGCTATAGCCCCGTGTGCGACGAGCAACATTAACCCATCCGAACGTCCCGCCCAAAATCGGGGTCGGGCCTCACGCACCGTCGCTGACGAACCTACCCCGACGACCAACGCCGGGGCGACCGCTTTACGCGGTGCCCCGGCGTCACGTGTTTCCCGGACCGGTTCAGTCCCGCTCGGCGAGAGTCAGCTCGACCCCGCCGACCAGGTCGGCACAGACGTTGTAGACGAACGCCCCCAGCGTGGCGAGCGCCGTGAACAGGACGACGTTGACCAGCCCGAGCAGCGCCGAACTGAGGATCACGCCCTTGGCGGTGATCTGGAAGCCGTCCGCGCTCTGCCCACCACCGGCGCTGACCAGGTCGGTCAGGCTCTCGTTGACGCTCTGGAACACGCCCATCGCGTCGAGCGCCAGGTAGAGCACCGACGTGGCGACCACCACCACGATGAAGAGCACCACGGAGACCGCGAAGGCGAACTTCATCACGGACCACGGGTCGATCCGCTTGAGGTTCAGCCGGGCCCGACGGGGGCCGCGCGAGGCCGCGGAGCTGACCGAGCTCCGGGCGGCGCGTACCGCGTCGTTGACCCGGGCCGCCCCGACCGCCGCGGCACCGCCGACCCCCGGCGGCAGCCCGCCGCCGTTGGGCCGGGCGACGCCCGGTCGCGCGGTGTCCGGCTGGGTGCCGGCGCCCACCCGCGGTTGGGTACCCGTCGTCGCCGCCTGGGCGGCCTTCGTGGGGATCGGCTGTGTCGTCGTGGCCGGACGGGTCGCACCGGAGACCGGTGTCGTCCCGGCCGATGTCGGCGCGTCGACGTTGATCGCCTCGGTCCGGTCGCCCTTCTCCGCGTCGGCGGCGGGCTTCTCCGGAGGCGGTGCCATCCCCGGAGCCCGGGTGAACTTCGGGGCAGGCGCGTCAGCGGGGACCGTGGCCCGGCCCACGGCGGCGCGGCCGGCTGCGGGTGCACCGCCCTTCGCGGCATCCTCGTCGACCGGTTTGGCCGAGGTCCCCTTGTTCCCCGACTTCGCCTGTGTCTCCGTCATCAACTAGTCCTGTTCGTCAGGCTCGTCGGCATTGCGAGCAATCGCCACGATAGTTACGCCGTCCGGGAGGTCCATCAGCTTGACCCCCATTGTGTTCCGATCCCGCGTACGGCGTACAGGCTTCACCGGAGTTCGGATGACGCCACCGTTGCTGGTGATCGCGAAGAGCTCGTCGTCCGGGCTGATCACGGCAGCGCCGACGAGCCCTCCACGGCGCTCTGTGATCTTTGCGGTCAACACGCCCTTACCTCCCCGGCCCTGCACCGGGTATTCCTCGATGGGGGTTCGTTTCGCGTACCCCCCGTTCGTGGCCACCAAGACGTCCATGCCCTCCCGGACGACCTCCATGGCCAACAGTTCGTCCTCGTCACTGAAGCGCATGCCGATGACGCCCGTGGTGGCCCGCCCCATCGGTCGCAGCGCCTCGTCACTCGCGTTGAACCGGATGGCCTGGGCGTTCTTGGAGACCAGCAGCAGGTCGTCGTCCTGGGCGCACAGGGCGGCCCCGACCAGCTCGTCCTCGTCGCGCAGGTTGATCGCGATGATGCCGCCCGAGCGGTTGGAGTCGAACTCCTCGAGCTTCGTCTTCTTCACCAGGCCGTTCTTCGTGGCCAGTACCAGATAGGGGGCTACCTGGTAGTTCGGGATCTCGATGATCTGTGCGATCTGCTCCTCCGGTTGAAAGGCGAGCAGATTGGCCACGTGCTGGCCCTTGGCCACCCTACTGGCCTCCGGAAGCTCGTACGCCTTGGCCCGGTACACCCGCCCCTTGTTGGTGAAGAACAGGATCCAGTCGTGGGTCGAGCAGACGAAGAAGTGGCTGACGATGTCGTCCTGCCGCAGCGTGGCGCCACTGACCCCCTTGCCCCCCCGTCGCTGAGAACGGTAGAGGTCGACCTTGGTCCGCTTGGCGTACCCGGTCCGGGTGATGGTGACCACAACGTCCTCGCGGGCGATCAGGTCCTCCATCGAGACCTCGCCGTCGAACGGCACGATCTTCGTACGCCGCTCGTCGCCCCACTTGGCGACGATCTCGCCCAGCTCCTCGGAGACGATCCGCCGCTGCCGTTCCGGCTTCGCCAGGATGTCCTTCAGGTCCGCGATCTCGATCTCGAGCTTCGCCAGGTCGTCCAGGATCCGCTGCCGCTCCAGCGCGGCGAGGCGGCGCAGCTGCATGTCGAGGATCGCGGTGGCCTGGATCTCGTCGATCGTCAGCAGCTGGATCAGGCCCTGCCGGGCGTCCTCGACGGTGGGCGAACGCCGGATCAGAGCGATCACCTCGTCCAGCGCGTCGAGCGCCTTGGAGAGGCCGCGCAGGATGTGCGCCCGCTCCTCGGCCTTGCGCAGCCGGAACGCCGTCCGCCGCCGGATGACCTCGATCTGGTGCTCGACGTAGTAGCGGATGAACTGCGCCAGGTTGAGCGTGCGCGGCACCCCGTCGACCAGCGCCAGCATGTTCGCGCCGAAGGTCTCCTGGAGCTGGGTGTGCTTGTAGAGGTTGTTCAGCACCACCTTGGCGACCGCGTCGCGCTTGAGCACCAGCACGATCCGCATACCGGTACGCCCGGAGGACTCGTCCCGGATGTCGGCGATGCCGCCGAGCTTGCCCTCCCTGATCAGCTCGGCGATCCGCTCGGCCAGGTTGTCCGGGTTGACCTGGTAGGGCAGCTCGCTGACGACCAGGCAGGGCCGGCCCCGCTTGTCCTCCTCGACCTCCACCACGGCACGCATCCGGATCGAGCCGCGACCGGTCCGGTACGCGTCCTGGATGGCGGTGGTGCCGACGATCAGGCCGTGGGTCGGGAAGTCCGGACCCTTGACGATCTCCAGCAGCGCTTCGAGCGTGGTGGCCTCGTCCTCCTCCGGGTGCTCCAGGCACCACTGCACGGCCGCGCCGATCTCCCGCAGGTTGTGCGGGGGGATCTTGGTGGCCATGCCGACCGCGATGCCCTCGGACCCGTTGATCAGCAGGTTCGGGATCCGCGACGGCAGGATCGTGGGCTCCTTGGCCCGGCCGTCGTAGTTGTCCTGGAGGTCGACGGTGTCCTCGTCGATGTCCCGCAGCATCTCCATCGCCAGCGGGTCGAGCTTGCACTCCGTGTAGCGCATCGCGGCGGCCGGGTCGTTGCCCGGGGAGCCGAAGTTGCCGTTGCCGTCGACCAGCGGGTACCGCAGTGACCAGGGCTGCGCCATCCGGACCAGCGCGTCGTAGATCGCCGAGTCGCCGTGCGGGTGGAACTGTCCCATCACGTCGCCGACGACGCGGGAGCACTTCACGTAGCCGCGGTCCGGCCGGTAGCCGGAGTCGAACATGGCGTAGAGGATCTTGCGGTGGACCGGCTTGAGCCCGTCCCGGACGTCCGGCAGCGCCCGCCCGACGATGACGCTCATCGCGTAGTCGAGGTAGGAGCGCTGCATCTCCACCTCGAGGCCGACCGGCTCGATCCGGTCGTGCGCCACCACCGTGGCGGCGCCTTCCGGGGTCTCCGGCTCGTTGGGGGTGGACTCGGGAGTATCGGTCACTGTTAACCCTTATCAGACTCAGAGTCGTTTTCGTGCTGTGGATAACGGCTGTGGATACCGTCGAAGCTGTGGATAACTCTGTGGACCGGTGAACCGCCGGGAGCTTTCCGACGACTCACCGGCAACCGTCAGATGTCCAGGAAGCGCACGTCCTTGGCGTTCCGTTGGATGAACGAGCGGCGCGCCTCGACGTCCTCACCCATCAACACGCTGAACAACTCGTCGGCGGTCGCCGCGTCGTCGAGCGTGACCTGACGCAGGGTGCGGGTCGCCGGGTTCATCGTGGTCTCCCACAGCTCCGGGTAGTTCATCTCGCCGAGGCCCTTGAACCGCTGGATGTCGTCCGGCTTGGCGTTCGCCTTCTTCTGCTGGCGCAGCGCGATCAGCCCGTCCCGCTCCCGGTCGGAGTAGGCGTACTGCGCGTCGTCGCCGCGCTTGTTCCACTTGATCTTGTAGAGCGGCGGGGCGGCCAGGTAGACGTGCCCCAGCTCCACCAGCGGGCGCATGAAGCGGAACAGCAGGGTGAGCAGCAGGGTCTGGATGTGCTGGCCGTCGACGTCCGCGTCGGCCATCAGCACCACCTTGTGGTAGCGCAGCTTCTCCATGTCGAAGTCGTCGTGGATGCCGGTGCCCAGCGCGGTGATCAGCGCCTGGACCTCGTTGTTCTTCAGCACCCGGTCGATCCGGGCCTTCTCCACGTTCAGGATCTTGCCCCGGATCGGCAGGATCGCCTGGGTACGCGGGTCGCGGCCCTGCTTGGCCGAGCCACCGGCCGAGTCACCCTCGACGATGAAGACCTCGGACTCGCGCGGGTCGGTGGACTGGCAGTCGGCCAGCTTGCCGGGCATCGACCCGGACTCCAGCAGCGACTTGCGCCGGGCCAGCTTCCGGGCCTGTTGGGCGGCGATCCGGGCCCGGGCGGCCTGGGACGCCTTGGTGATGATCACCTTGGCCTCGGCCGGGTTGCGATCGAACCAGTCGACCAACCACTCGTTGCAGATCCGCTGCACGAAGCTCTTCACCGGGGTGTTGCCGAGCTTGGTCTTGGTCTGCCCCTCGAACTGCGGGTTCGCCAGCTTGACCGAGATGATCGCGGCGAGCCCCTCGCGGATGTCCTCGCCGGAGAGCTTCTCGTCGGACTTCAACAGCTTCTTCTCGGCGCCGTACTTGTTCACCAGGGTGGTCAACGCGGCGCGGAAACCCTCCTCGTGGGTGCCGCCCTCGTGGGTGTTGATGGTGTTCGCGAAGGTGTAGACCGACTCGCCGTACGACTCGTTCCACTGCATGGCGATCTCGAGGGACATGCCCTCCTCCTCGCCGGCGAACTCGACCACCGTCTTGTGGATCGGGGTCTTCGAAGCGTTGAGGTGCCGGACGAAGTCGGCGATGCCGCCCTTGTAGCAGAAGGTGACCTCGCGCTGGCGGCCGTCCTCCTCCTCGGGCACCCGCTCGTCGAGGAGGTGGATGGTCAGACCCCGGTTGAGGAAGGCCATCTCCTGGAGCCGCCGGTAGATGGTCTGGAAGTCGAAGTCGACCGTCTCGAAGACGTCCGAATCGGGCCAGAAGGCAACCGCTGAGCCGGTACGGTCGGTGGTCTCGCCCTTGTCCAGCGGGCTCGGCTTGGAATTGTGGTACTGCTGCCGCCAGACGAAGCCGTCCTTGTGGATCTCCACGGCCATCCGGGTGGAGAGCGCGTTCACGACGGACACGCCGACGCCGTGCAGACCGCCGGAGACCGCGTACGCCTTGCCGTCGAACTTGCCACCGGCGTGCAGCACGGTCAGCGCGACCTCGACGCCGGGCTTCTTGAGCTTGGGGTGCAGGTCGACCGGGAAGCCTCGGCCGTTGTCGGTGACCCGGACGCCACCGTCGGCCAGCAGCACCACGTCGATGGTGTCGCAGTGGCCCGCCAGCGCCTCGTCGACCGCGTTGTCGACGACCTCCCAGACAAGGTGGTG
This sequence comes from Micromonospora sp. NPDC050187, assembly GCF_044459745.1. NCBI lineage: Bacteria > Bacillati > Actinomycetota > Actinomycetes > Micromonosporales > Micromonosporaceae > Micromonospora > Micromonospora sp. NPDC050187. Next base: position 145,680 of record NZ_JBITJH010000011.1, on the reverse strand, counting down.
CAGACCACGTTCCCCGGTGGACCCGATGTACATGCCGGGCCGCTTCCGAACCGCCTCCAGCCCTTCGAGGACGGTGATCGACTCGGCGCCGTACTCCTGCTTGTTCTGCGCTGCCACCCTCGGCCACTTTCTCGCGCCGTCGGCACCGGAAGGGCGCGTCGGGCGCGGGTTCGGCGGACAGGACGCGACGTCGGGCGCGGGGACCGGCACCAGGTAACCTCCGGGGTACGGCCGCACGCGCCGGTCGCCGCGGTTGCCCGCGGATCGCGATCAACTCGATACGACGCAGGCACGTCGGGGCCCGGCCGGGTCCGTGGCGTCGCTCCGCGTCAGATCGTCGTCTCGCCTCCAATCCTACTGTGCGCAGCCGACAGAACCACCACTCGGCACCCCTTGAAGGCGGCTCAGACCTCCGCTGCGGCCCGAATCGCGCCTCCCGTAACTCCCCCTACACGAGCGGCCCTGATCGTGGGCGCGGTTGCCGACGGTCGGCCCACCGACACCACCCGCGACGGGTACGCCCCGGGGTCGCGCGGAGTACGCACGGTGCCGTACCTTGGCGGCGCCGCCCGGGGTGCCGCTCTTGATCTTTAGACGGCAGAATCGGACGATCGGACCGACTGGCTCGACACGTGCACTTAAGAGGTGACGCCCGATGGGGCTGGACAACGTCGCGGTGGTCTGGCCGCGGACCGGCCGGTTCTACGACCCGGTGGCCCCGGCCGAGTTCGTGGACTTCGGCGAGATCGTGGAGATCCCCCAGATCTCCGCGCCGACCGCGGCTCTCGCCGAGCTGATCGCGAAGACCGGCACGGTCCGGGCGACCGCGTACACCGAACTCGTGGATCTTCTGCTCGGCCTGGAGAATGTGCTCTACGCCACGGAGAACTCCGCCGAGGACGAGGACCCGGTGATCGACCCGGACGGCTGCGCCTGGATCGCCGACGGGCTGGAGCGGTTCGTCGCCCGGCACCGCGAGCACGGGGAACCGGTGACCTTCGACTCGGTCAGCGTCGTGCTGCGGGGGCTGCTCGCCGACGGCCGCCTCGCCGAGCAGCAGCTCCGCTGGCTCGACAGCCGACTCGACGGCCTCCGCGACGAGGCCGGCGAGCCGCCGCAGTGGAGTTTCACCTGCGCCGAGCTGGCCGTCCTGGCCGCCTTCTACCGTCGTTGCGCCGACCGCGGCTTCGCCGTCTACGCCGCCACCTGACCGTTCCACCCCCACGACCCGCACAACGTCCCGGACGGGGGGCGGTCGGCGGGCGGCAGCTCAGCCGTAGGTGTCGCGGGGTCCGCGGCCACGCACGCGTCGGGGGCCCCGCGACCAGGACGGCGCGGCGGGGCCGTGGACGTGCAGTTTGCGGACCACGTTGTGGCCGACCTCACGGGCGATCTGCTTGAGCAGGGAACCGGCCAACAGACGGAGCTGGGTGGCCCACGCGGTCGACCTGGCCTCGACGGTGAGTTCGCCGTCCTCCAGTTTCACCGGCCGGCTGTGCTGGGCGATCTCCGGTCCGACCACCCGTTCCCACGCACCGAAGACGGTGGCCTCCGCAGCAGGCTGCTCCCAACCCCGGGCCTTCATGAGCCGGCTGAGCACCGCGCCGAGCAACTGCGGATCCCGGGGGTCCGGTCCCGGACCGGAGTAGCCGCGCAGTCTCCGCTGGCCGTCGCCACCCCCGTCGACCACCTTGCGTCGCCGGGGGCCGGCCGCCTCGCGCCGGGCCTTCGCCGCGTCGAGCACCGCCCGGGCCAACTGCGGGCCGGACGCGCCGTCCGGCAGGTTTCCGGTGCTCCCGCCGGTTTCCGCCGGACGTCCGCCGGCCCCACCGTCGTCCGCGCCCCCAGCGGCCCGGTGGGACGCCGAGCCGGTCGACCGGGATCCACCGGCTCCCGCCCCGGGGCCGGTCGACCGTTGACCACCGGTTCCGGCCGCCCGGGTGCCACCGGCGGCGCCCCGGGCCGGATCGCCGGCGGGACGAGGCAGGCGCGGGTCATCCGACACGGCGTACCGTCCCCTCGCCGACCTGGTAGCGGGCACCTCGCAGGGCCACCGGCACGTCGTCGTCGACGGCACAGGTCACCAGAAGCTGTGCGGCCCCGCCGACCAGGCCCGCCAGCCGCTCCCGGCGGCCGGCGTCCAGCTCGGCGAAGACGTCGTCGAGCACCAGCACCGGCTCGATCCCGTCCGAGCGGAGCAGGTCGTACGCGGCCAGCCGCAGGGCGAGCGCGAACGACCAGGACTCGCCATGGCTGGCGTATCCCTTGGCCGGGAGCGGGCCGAGGGTGAGCGCGAGATCGTCGCGGTGTGGGCCGACCAGCGTGGTCCCCCGCTCCACCTCGGCGGTCCGGGCCTCGGCCAGCGCGGTGGTCAACGCCTCGGTGAGGGTCGTCCGGTCCGGCACCGCCTCGCGCAGCTCCACCGACGGTCGGTAGGCGATCCCGGCGGACGCCCGTCCGGCGGCGACCGCGTCGTACGCCTTGGTGATGTGCGGGGTGAGCGCGGCGACCAGTTCCAGCCGCCCGGCGAGCAGTTCCGCCCCGTGTCCGGCCAGGTGGGTGTCCCACACCGCCAGGGTGGAGAGGTCCCCGCCCCGGGACCCGCCGGTCTTGCGGGCCAGGTACGCGGTGCGCAGCAGGGCGTTGCGCTGCTTGACCACCCGCTCGTAGTCGGCCCGCACCCCGGCGTACCGGGGCTGACGGAGCACCAGCAGGTCGTCGAGGTAGCGGCGGCGTTCGGCCGGGTCGCCCCGGACGAGCTCGAGGTCCTCCGGTGCGAACAGCACCAGCCGCAGCGCGCCGAGCACGTCCCGCGCCCGGCGGGCCGGGGACCGTCCCAGCCGGGCGCGGTTGGCCTTACCGGGGACGATCTCCAACTCGACCAGGAGTTCCCGGCCCTCGTGCACCACCGCGCATCGGATCACCGCGGACTCGGCACCGAGCCGGACCAGCGGGGCGTCGGTGGCGACCCGGTGGCTGTCCAGGGTCGCCACGTAGCCGAGCGCCTCGGCGAGGTTGGTCTTGCCGACCCCGTTCGCCCCGACCAGGACGTTCGCCCCCGGTTCGAGGTCGACGCCGACCCGCTCGTACGAGCGGAAGTCGACCAGTTCGAGCCGGCGGACGTACACAGGCTGTGGATACCGGTCAGCGCTTGCGGACGGCGTGCCCGCCGAACTGCTGGCGCAGCGCGGCGACAGCCTTCATCGCGGGCGAGTCGTCCTGGCGGGAGGCGAACCGGGCGAAGAGCGAGGCGGTGATGACGTTCAGCGGCACGGCGAGCCGGACCGCCTCGTCGACCGTCCAGCGGCCCTCGCCGGTGTCCTCGGTGTAGCCGCTCAGCTCGGCCAGCTCCGGGTCCTCGTCGAGGGCCCGGTCGAGCAGGTCGAGCAGCCAGGAGCGGACCACGGTGCCCTCGCGCCAGGACTTGAAGACCCCGGGCACGTTGGTCACCAGCTCGGACGCGGCGAGCAGCTCGTAGCCCTCCGCGTAGGCGTGCATCAGGCCGTACTCGATGCCGTTGTGCACCATCTTCGCGTAGTGCCCGGCACCGACCGGACCGGCGTGCACGAAGCCGAACTCGCCCTCCGGCTTGAGCGCCTCGAAGATCGGCATCAGCCGGGCGACGTGCTCCTCGGAGCCGCCCACCATCAGCGCGTAGCCGTTCTGCCGGCCCCACACCCCGCCGGAGACGCCGACGTCGAGGTAGCCGATGCCCTGTACGTCGAGTCGCTCCGCCCGCGGGGCGTCGTCGCTGAAGCGGGAGTTGCCGCCGTCGATGATGATGTCGCCGGCGCCCAGCAGGGCGGCCAGCTCGTCGATGGTGGCGTCGGTGACCCCGGCGGGCACCATCACCCAGATCGCGCGCGGTGCCGCCAGCTTCTCGACCAGCTCCGCCAGGGAGGCGACGTCGCTCAGCTCCGCGTTGTGGTCGAAGCCGACCACCTCGTGCCCGGCGGCGCGCAGCCGCTCGCGCATGTTGCCGCCCATGCGGCCGAGTCCTACCAGGCCGAGCTGCATCTGTACCTACCTCCGGTGGTTCTGGTTCGGGGTGTGTGCGCGATCAGCGGGAGACCCGGATCGGCATGATCAGGTACCGGTACCCCGGAATGACCTCGCCATCCTCACCGGCCGGAGAAATCACGGCGGGCTTCAGCGCGTCGACGAAGGCGAGCATGGCGGTCTGGGCGCCCAGGTTCGCCAGGCCGTCGATCAGGTACTGCGGATTGAAGCCGACGGTCAGCGCGTCGCCGGTGAAGGTCGCGTCCATGGCCTCGCTGGCCCGCGCCTCCTCGGTGCCGCCGGCCTCCACGACCAGCCCGTCGGAGCTGAAGCTGAGCAGCACCGGAGTGGTCCGCTCGGCGACCAGGGCAACCCGCTTGACCACCTCGATCAGGGTGCTCACCGACACCCGCGCCTCGGCGTTGTGGCTCGGCGGGAAGAGCGACCGGACCGGCGGGTAGTTCGCGCCGTCGAGCAGCCGGCTGGTGGTCCGCCGGGTGCCGCCGGAGAAGCCGATCATCCCCTCGCCGGCCGCGCCCTGCGACAGGGCCAGGGTCACCTCACCGCCGAGCGGGCCGAGCGCCTTGGCGGTGTCATGCAGCGTCCGGGCCGGGACCAGGGCGTTGATGCTGACTCCGGCGTCGTCCGGCCGCCACTGCATCTCGCGCAGGGCGAGGCGGTAGCGATCGGTGGCGAGCATGGCGAGGGTGTCGCCGTTCAGCTCCAGCCGGACGCCGGTCATCATCGGCAGGGTCTCGTCCCGGCCGGCGGCGACCGCGACCTGGGCGACCGCTGCGGCGAAGGCGGCGGCGTCCACGGTGCCGGCGCTCTCCGGCATCTCCGGCAGGGAGGGGTAGTCCTCCACCGGCATGGTGGGCAGGGTGAACCGGGCACTGCCGCAGACCAGTTCGAGGTGCGCGCCGACGGCGGCGATGTCGACCGGCTTGCCGGGCAGGGCCTTGGTGATCTCGGCCAGCAGGCGACCGGAGACCAGCGCGGCACCGTCGGCGTCGCCCTGCACCTCGACCGTGACCTGGCTGGAGACCTCGTAGTCGAAGCCGGAGACCTGCAGGTTGCCGTCGGTCACCCGGAGCATCACCCCGGCGAGCACCGGTACGGACGGCCGGTTGGGGAGGCTCTTCGCGGTCCACGCCACAGCCTCGGCGAGCGCGTCGCGCTCTACTCGGAACTTCATCAATGCCTCCGCGTCGACGTCAGCGACAACTCTCTCATGCCGACCGCTGCCCACCGTCCCGCCCGACCGTGCGGGTACCCATCGCACCTTAGGGCGCGTGGGCATCGGCTGTGCGCCCGACCCCGTGCTTCTGCTGCCGACCCGCTCCGGTCGGGGGCCGGCAGGCAACGATCCACAGGAAGTCCAACGGTGATGATTGGTTTTTGTTCTCTTCAAAGAGATAACCCATCGTCTTCATCGCACCTGTGCAAACTGTGGATAAGTCGCGTTTTCGCAGGTCAGACAGATTATCCACCGGTGGTTTACCTGTGGAGAACCATGGGTACAACTCGCGTACTTGTCCACAGGCCCCGTCTCGGGCGACGTTGTCCACCGTCATCCACCGGTTATCCACCGGTTATCCACGGACTTTCTCCCCAGGCCTGTGGACAAGGAGACCGGCTCCGGTAGCCGTTGTCCACAGAACCTTCAACAGGTCGTACACAGGCAGCCCGCGACCGGTGGATAACCGAGAGACTGTCCACAACCATCCACAGTGTCGTCCCCAGGATTTTTCCACAACCTGTGGGTAACCGGGTGGAGGCGTTCGGTAGTTATCCACTCCCTGTGGATAACTTGCTGTGGACAACTCGGCTTTGCTGTGGACAGCCGGAAGGCGTTGTGGGTACGCCGGACCGCCCGGAACGTGGTCCACAGCCGTCGACGGAGCGGAAGACCGCGCGGGGTGTCGTCCAGCGGGTGAACGAAAAACGCCCGGCCGTCGGGCCGGGCGTTGGTGACGGTGCCGTTCGGGCGGCTGGTGGAAGGCTGACGGGACGGGCGGGCCGACTGCGGGAGGCAGGCCCGCCGTCGTGCGTGGCTCAGGAGGTCTGCTTGATCCGGTTGGTCAGCTCGGCGATCTGGTTGTAGAGCGAGCGGCGTTCGGCCATCTGCTGACGGATCTTGCGGTCCGCGTGCATGACGGTGGTGTGGTCCCGCCCACCGAACGCCTGGCCGATCCGGGGCAGCGAGAGGTCCGTCAGCTCGCGGCAGAGGTACATGGCGACCTGCCGGGCGTTGACCAGCACCCGGGACCGGGAGTGGCCGCGCAGGTCCTCCAGGCTGACGCCGAAGTAGTCGGCGGTGGAGACCATGATCTGGTCGGCGGTGATCTCCGGGCCGGCGCCGTCCGGGATGAAGTCCCGCAGCACCTCCTCGGCGAGCGAGAGTTCGACCGTGGACCGGGTGAGGCTGGCGAACGCGGTCACCCGGATCAGCGCGCCCTCCAGCTCGCGGATCGAGTTCGACACCCGCGACGCGATGAACTCCAGCACGTCCGGTGGGGCGTACAGGCGCTCCTGGGCGGCCTTCTTCTGCAGGATGGCGATCCGGGTCTCCAGGTCCGGCGGCTGGATGTCGGCCAGCAGCCCCCACTCGAACCGGGTCCGCAGCCGGTCCTCCAGGGTGGCGAGCTGCTTCGGCGACCGGTCCGAGGTGATCACGATCTGCTTGTTGGCGTTGTGCAGGGTGTTGAAGGTGTGGAAGAACTCCTCCTGGGTCCGCTCCCGGTTCTCCAGGAACTGGATGTCGTCGATCAGGAGGATGTCGACGTCCCGGTAGCGGCGCTGGAACGCGCTGGTCTTGTCGTCGCGCAGCGAGTTGATGAAGTCGTTGGTGAACTCCTCGGTCGAGACGTACCGGACCGAGCGGGCGTTGCCCAGCGTCGTGGCGTAGTGCCCGATCGCGTGCAGCAGGTGGGTCTTGCCCAGCCCCGAGCTGCCGTAGATGAACAGCGGGTTGTACGCCTTGGCCGGCGACTCGGCCACCGCAACGCTCGCCGCGTGCGCGAACCGGTTCGACGAGCCGATGACGAACGTCTCGAACATGTACTTCGGGTTCAGCCGGTTCCCACCGGTGTCCGCCGCACCGGGAAGTCGTCGGTCGTCCCGGCCACCCGGTCGGTGGTCCACGCCACCGCGTCCCGGCCCGCTGTCCGTGCCGCCGTCGCGGGGCAGCCGGTCCCGTACCGGACCGGTGTCGTCGCGGTATCGCTGGTCGTACGGGTGGCCCGGTGCCGGGCCGCCGTCACCGCGGTCGTCGTAGCCGCGCCGGTCCACCCCGGGCGGCCCGCCCCGCAACGGCTCCGCGAAGCTCGCGGTGAAGAGAGCTTCCTGACTGCCCCGGCTGGTGGGAATCAGCCGCCGGGCGTCGTCGCCGACCGGTCCGCCCCGGCCGGGATCGACCTGCGGGTCGGGGCCGTCCTCGTCGCCCGGACGGAACGCGGGGGACGGGACATCCCGGAACGGGGCCGGCGCCTCGGCGTGGACGGAGGTGGCGTCGTAGCCGGGGAAGGGCAGTTCGGGTGTGTCGGCCTCGGGCACGCTGTGGTACACCGTGCCCGCCGGGCGGCCCGCGCCGTCCTCGGCGACCCGGACGGTGACCGCCACCTGGATCGGCCGGCCCAGCCGGCGACTCAGGGCCTCGGTGATCGCCGGACGGAGCCGGGACTCGATCACGTCCCGGGTGAAGGCGTCGGGCACGGAGAGCAGCGCGGTGTCCTCGACGATCGCGCGCAGCCGGGTCAGCCGCAGGTAGGCACGTTGCTGAGCCGAGATGATCTCGTCGGCGAGCTCGTCCGTCGTCGCGGTCCACACCGCGGCAAGGTCGGTCGTTCCGGCCACTGTCGTGCCACCCCCTCGCCTCTGCTCCCGGCCGCCGCTGTTCCCCCAGTCGGCCGTCCCGGGCCCGCCACCGCGTCTGAGCGGCTGAAACACCATCCGCCCGGACGGCTGACCGGTCGCCATCCACAAGTTATCCACAGCCTGTGTACCGACCGATTGTGGCTGCCCGCCGGATGCGGGTGGGACCTGCCCCCTGCCTGAACGGGTGCTGAAGCGGGTTCACCGTGCCGAACGATCCATTGCCCGGTCCGGTCTTGCCTGTCAGCGGCGCCGGATTCCGACCCCGATCACGACCCTGACCGCAAGCGCGCACGCTAACAGCGTTGTCCGCACCGCTTCAACCGGCGGGGCGGTGTGCCCCTTGTCGGCATCAGCGAAAACCACCGCTTGCACCCCGGGCGCGTCGTGCCGTTCGGACGCCCCGGGCGCGGGGCGGGGTTGTTTGACGGTCATTGCCGCCCTGCGTAGGGTGGAACGGCTGCTCTGTCGCCCTCTGCTAGGGTGATGGGTGCCTGCTGTCCGCGGTCGTGGTGCCCGCATCGTCGAGGTCCCGCAACGTCGGGCAGCGCCGATCGTAGGCCACCAACCGGCCTGGACCACCACACACCCCGAGCGATCCCCCGCGCGGGGCGTACGGAAAACGGAGAGCCTGACGTGAGCAAGCGCACCTTCCAGCCGAACAACCGCCGGCGCGCGAAGACCCACGGCTTCCGGCTGCGCATGCGTACCCGCGCCGGCCGCGCCATCATCTCGACCCGTCGCACCAAGGGCCGCGCCCGCCTGTCGGCCTGACGCCGGCCGGGCCCGTTCGGAGGACGTGGGCAGTCGTGCTGGCAGCCGCACAGCGACTGCGGCGCAGCACCGACTTCGCCGCAGCGATCCGTGGTGGGCGCCGCGCCGGCCGTGGCGCGGTTGTCGTCCACCTGGCTCTGCCACCGACACCCGGGTCCGAGGCACCGTCTTCGCCGGAGCCGGCGCGGGCAGTCGGCGCGGAGGACTCCTCCGCACCGACCCGCGCCGGCTTCGTCGTGTCCAAGGCGGTAGGGCCCGCGGTGGTCCGCAACCGGGTCCGCCGACGGCTACGGCACCTCGTCCGGGAACGGCTCGCCGCGCTGCCCCCCGGCAGCACACTCGTGGTACGCGCACTTCCCGCAGCGGCCGGGGCGAGTCACGCCCGGCTCGGTGCCGACCTGGACGCGGCCGTCGCCTCGGCGCGGGCGTCCCGGAGCCGGCGGTCCCGGTGAGCAGCGGTTCCGCCACGCCCCGGCCCACGACACTCGGTGCCCGGATGCTGGTCGGACCCATCATCGCGTACCGTCGTTGGATAAGCCCGGCACTGCCGGCCCGCTGTCGGTTCCACCCGTCGTGCAGCGCGTACGGTCTGGAGGCCGTCACCCGACACGGCGCGTTCCGGGGGACCGTCCTGACGATCCGGCGGCTGTTGCGCTGCCATCCCTTCCACCCCGGTGGATATGACCCGGTGCCGGAGCCGGGCGGCCGCCGCCGTGCCGATGAGACTGGAGCCTGAGAATTGAGTCTCGACTGGATCTACTACGCGATCTCGTGGATCCTGCTGGCCTGGCATTCGGCCTGGGACGCCGTCGGGGTGGCGGACGGCGCGGTGGCGGGCACGAACTGGGCCTGGATCCTGGCCATCGTCTTCCTGGTGGTCACCGTCCGGGTGATCCTTTTCCCGATCTTCGTCAAGCAGATCAAGTCGCAGCGGGCCATGCAGGCGTTGCAGCCGCAGGTCAAGGCGCTCCAGGAGAAGCACAAGGGTGACCGGGAGACGCTCCAGAAGGAGATGATGGAGCTCTATCGGAAGGAAAAGGCCAACCCGCTCATGGGCTGCCTTCCGATGTTCCTCCAGATCCCCGTCTTCCTCGGTCTCTTCCACGTGCTCCGCCGCCTCGACCCCGCCAACCAGGGCAAGACCCTGTACGGCTGGACGGTCGAGCAGTTCGAGAGCGCCTCCGCGGCCTCGCTCTTCACCGCACCGATCGCGGGCAAGTTCGGCTCCACCGCCGAGGAGTTGTCCCGGCTCGGTGCCAACGGCACCACCGTCAAGGTCATCGCCGGCATCCTGGTCCTGGTCATGATGGGCACCACCTACCTGACCAGCCGCCAGATGATCCTCAAGACCGGTTGGGCGGAGGATCCGCAGCAGCGGATGATCCAGCGACTGATGCTCTACGGCATCCCGCTGTCGCTGTTGATCTCCGGCGCGATCTTCCCGATCGGTGTGATCATCTACTGGGTCACCAACAACCTCTTCACCCTCGGCCAGCAGCAGTGGGTGCTCCGCAAGTACCCGCCGCCGCCCACCATGACCGGCAAGACGGGCACCACCGGCCGCACCACGCCGCAGCCGACCAAGACCCTTCTGGGCCGTACCAAGCCCGCGCCGGCCCCGGTGAAGCCCTCCACTCCCAAGGTCGCCGGTCCCAAGCCGGGCGCCAAGCCGGTCAACCCGAAGAAGAACCGGCCTGCCAAGCGGCAGGGCTGACGATCCACGCGCCGCCGCCGGGCCTGCCCGGCGGCGGCCGGATCCGTACCACCGGCTCACGGCCGATGCCGGGCGGATCCGCCGCGCGACCGCGCGGTCACGGGCGACACTGCCCGTACAGACGTGCCCGGTGGCATCGGCGAGAAATTCCGCCGCCGCCGGGAAACCAACGGACCCGACGGTCCGGCCGAACGAAGTACGGAGATGAACCGTGACCGACACCAGCATCCCGCGCGCTGACCAGTCCCCAGACGAGGACGCTGCTCCGATCGCGAAGAGCGAGACCGAGGAGACCGAGGGCGAGGCGCGCGGGAAGAAGGCCCCGGCGGAAGGTGACCTGTTCCGGCAGAGCGAGATCGCGGCGGACTACGTCGAGGGTCTGCTCGACATCCTCGACTACGACGGGGACATCGACGAGCTGGTGTCGGGTGGCCGGCCGGTCGTCGAGGTGGTCGGTGCCCGCCTGCAGAACCTGGTCGGGCAGCGCGGCGCGACCCTGGAGGCGCTCCAGGAACTGACCCGGCTGGCGGTGTTCCGGCAGACCGGTACGCCGAGCCGGCTGCTGCTGGACGTCGGCGGCTACCGGGCCAACCGTCGCAAGGAACTGGCCGCCGTCGCCAAGAACGCGGTGGAGAAGGTCAAGGAGTACGGCGAGCCGGTCCGGCTGGAGCCGATGTCCGCGTTCGAGCGCAAGTGCGTGCACGACGTGGTGAACGCCATGGCCGGTGTGGAGAGCGAGTCCGAGGGTGTCGAGCCCAACCGGCGGATCATCGTCCGGCCGGCGGACTGATCTGGTGACCTCCGACGCCACGGCTGGCGTTCCCGGCCCGGGTGGTACGCCACCCGGGCCGTCGCCTGTCGACCCCCGACCATCCGACCTCCCCTCCCCCCAGGACGCAGTGCTGCCGCCGGAGCTGGCGGAGGCAGCGCGGACCCTCTTCGGTGACCGGCTCGACCTGGCCGCCGCGTACGCCGAACTGCTCGTCACCGAGGGCGTGGTCCGCGGCCTGATCGGCCCCCGGGAGGCTCCCCGGATCTGGGACCGGCACCTGCTGAACTGTGCGGCGGTGGCGGAGCGGATCCCCGACGGCGCGACCGTCATCGACGTGGGCTCGGGCGCGGGGCTGCCCGGTCTGGTGCTCGCCATCGCCCGTCCCGATCTGAACGTGACGCTGGTCGAACCGCTCGCCCGCCGGACCGCCTTCCTGATCGAGGCGGTCCAGGGGCTCGGGCTGACCCGGATGGTCCGGGTGTTCCGGGGGCGAGCCGAGGAGGCCGCCGCCGGCCCCGGTGGGGGCGACCCGCTCCGCGCCGACGTGGTCACCGCGCGGGCGGTGGCTCCTCTCGACCGGTTGGCCGCCTGGTGCCTGCCGTTGACCGTCCGGGGTGGACGACTCGTCGCGCTGAAGGGTTCCTCGGTCGCGGACGAGATCGCCGAGCACGCGGCCACGGTGGAGCGGCTCGGTGGTGGTGAGCCAGCCATCCACCGGTGCGGTGTGGACGTGATCGACCCACCGACGACCGTCGTGGAGATCGTGCGGGAACGCGTGGTCGGCCCGGCACGCGGAGCGCGTCGGGCGAAGCGTCGGGGCGGCCGGTCGCGGGGACGCTGATCCCGGCCCCCGCCCGGCCGGTGTCGGTGGGGCTGAGTGACCGTGGGAACGGCGGGAAGGCGCGGGCTCGGCCGTAGTCCGGTCACCCGTTGAGTCGTTGAAATCTTTGCGAGACCATCGACGGCTGAGATCCTCGGCATGGACCTTCTCCGCCCGTCCGCCGTAGGCTGGCCGCGCGTCGATAGTGTGGGGCGAACGACGGCCGGATCACCGGGTCCCGGTCGCCCCCGCCGGGCCGTACGCTTCGTGGAGCGGGCACGTGCGGCAGCGACGGTGTGCGGACCGACCATCCGAAGCGGGCAGGGATGACAGGTGCATGACGACGGCAGGTACGACGATCCCGGGGTGACCGGACGACGGGCAGAACCCGCCACGGCCGCCCCTGTTTCACGTGAAACCGATCCGGTGAACTGGCCGGTTTCGGGGCAGCAGGAGGACGCCGGGCCGGTGGGCCGGGCCCCGGACCCTCCCCGGGACGGGACCGTCTACGGCGGGCAGCCCGTGTCCAACCACGGCGGTGGACCGTCCACGGTCGACCGCGATCCCGTGCCACGGCGGGCGGAGCGCGGACGCGGTCGGATGTACCGGGCCGATTCCTCGACGGATCCGGAGCCGGTCCGCCGGGCCGTCGACGCGCTCGCCTTTCCCGACCCCACTCCGGCGCCTGTCGTGCCACACCAGCCCGGTCCGGCGGCGGTGTCCGGACCGCCACTCGGCACCATCGACATGCCCACGTCGTCGGTCGGCTCTCCGCACGGGGAACCGGCCGGCGACGCGTACGTTTCACGTGAAACTCCGACGCGCGAAGAGGATGACCCACCGTTGGCTATGGAGGCTATGCGCGCCGTGCAGATCCTGAATCCCAGTGGCGAGGTCACCATGCCGCGCCCCGAGCGGACCCGGGTGATGTGCGTCGCGAACCAGAAGGGTGGCGTGGGGAAGACCACGACCACGGTGAACCTGGCGGTGGCGCTCGCCCTGCACGGAAACCGGGTCCTCGTGGTCGACCTGGACCCGCAGGGCAACGCCTCGACCGGGCTCAACGTCCCGCACCACACCGGTGTGCCGGACGTCTACGACTGCCTGATCGACAGCGTGCCCCTGGAGGAGGTGGCCCAAGGGGTGGAGGGCATCCCGAACCTGTGGTGCGTACCGGCCACTATCGACCTCGCGGGCGCCGAGATCGAGTTGGTTTCGGTGGTGGCCCGGGAGTCGAGGCTGGCCCGCGCCATCGCTGCCTACCCGGGTCACTTCGACTACGTGTTCATCGACTGCCCGCCGTCCCTCGGCCTGCTCACGGTGAACGCGTTGGTGGCCGCGCAGGAGGTGCTCATTCCGATCCAGTGCGAGTACTACGCCCTGGAGGGACTGAACCAGCTCATCAACAACATCAACCTGGTCCGTAAGCATCTGAACCCGATGCTCGAGGTCTCCACGATCCTGCTCACCATGTACGACCGGCGCACCCGGCTGGCGGACGCGGTCGAGCAGGACGTCCGGAACCACTTCGGGGAGAAGGTGCTCCAGGCGGTCATTCCCCGTAACGTACGGGTCTCCGAGGCCCCCAGTTACGGCCAGTCGGTGATGACCTACGATCCCGGTTCACGAGGTGCCACCAGTTACTTCGCCGCCGCGCAGGAGATCGCCGAGCGCGGAGTCAAGGAGCCGGTGAGCCGGAATGGGTAGTGCGGGCAAGTCGCTGGGAGGCGTCGCATGAAGAACCGTCCGCGTGGCGGACTGGGTCGGGGGCTGGGGGCACTGATCCCCACCGGTCCCGTGGAGACGCCGGAGACCACGACGATCACACCCGCTCCAGAGGCCGCCCCGGCCGTGGGCACGGCCACAGCCGACCCTGCCGTTGACACGCTCCCGTCCACCGGTACCCCGTTGGCACCCGTCTCGACACCGGAGGAGGCACCCGCAGCGGTCCAGCTCTCCCCGGTGCCGGGAGCCCGGTTCGCCGAGATCCCGGTCGACTCGATCGTTCCCAACCCGAAGCAGCCCCGGCAGGTCTTCGACGAGGAGGCGCTGGAGGAGCTGAAAACCTCGATCGAGCAGGTCGGCTTCCTCCAGCCCATCGTGGTCCGCCAGCTCGACGGCGAGAAGTACGAACTGGTGATGGGCGAGCGGCGGTGGCGGGCTGCCCAGGCGGTCGGCCGGGAGAGCATCCCCGCGATCGTCCGGGACACCCGGGACGACGCGATGCTCCGGGACGCGCTGCTGGAGAACATCCACCGGGCCAACCTCAACCCGCTCGAAGAGGCGGCCGCGTACCAGCAGCTGCTGGAGGAGTTCGGGGCGACCCACGAGGAACTGGCCCGGCGCATCGGGCGGAGCCGTCCGCAGATCTCGAACACCATCCGACTGCTCAACCTGCCGCCGCAGGTGCAACGGCGGGTGGCGGCCGGGGTGCTCTCAGCCGGGCATGCCCGCGCCCTGCTGAGTCTCGACGAGTCCGAGGCCCAGGAACAGCTGGCGCTGCGCATCGTGGCCGAGGGCCTCTCGGTGCGGGCGACCGAGGAGATCGTCTCGCTGGCGCTCAGCGAGGAGGGCACGAAGACGCCGGCCGCCCGGCGTCGACCCAAGCCGCACGCGCCCGCCCTGACCGATCTCGCCGACCGTCTGTCCGACCGGTTCGACACCCGCGTCAAAGTGGACATCGGCCGGAACAAGGGCAAGATCACGATTGAGTTCGCCACGGTGGACGACCTCGAACGGATCGTCGGGCTCATCGGCGTCGGGCAGGAGGAGGACCCCGAGTCCTGACCCGCCCACCGAGGCCCCGGAGGGACACCTCTCCGCCACAGGAAACGACCGCGACCCGGAAGCTGACCCGGTTCGCGGTCGTTCTATATTTCCCCGT